>JAUWTO010000150.1 GCA_030614685.1 Candidatus Aminicenantota bacterium | reverse complement strand
GGCTGACCATGGATCCCTACGATGCCCAGCACCTCCCCATAGACCGTATCAAGTTCAAGAAAAACGACTCGGTCATCTACTTCAAGGTCATGAAGAACAAGGACGTGCTGGACGCTGAGAAGCGCGTGGAAGAGGCTGCCAAGAAGAAGGAAGATAAGGAAGAACAGAAGGAAAAGCAGAAAGAAGAACAGCAGGAAGAACAGAAAAAAGAGGATAAAGACAAGGAAAAGGAGGAAGAAAAAAGCGAGATGGAGAAGGCCGAGGAAGCGGCAAAGAAATTCCATCACTTCGAGTATGAGCTGGCCACCGGCCAGCTGAACATGCTGGAGGATTTTGTGGACAAGCCCCAGAGGCCGAGCTGGGCCAGCATCTCACCCGACGGTGAGACGATCGTGTTCGGCCGCCATTTCAACCTCTACTCTATGGACAAGGCGAACTACGAGAAGTGGCTGAAGGATCCGGATGACGAGAACATCGAGGAGAACCAGCTGACCACAGACGGCGAGGAGTACTACAGCTACCACAGAGGCGGCCGGGGTGAGAACAATGTGGACAAGGAAAAGAACAAGGACAAGCGCAAAACCGCCTATGTTATCTGGTCTCACGATTCCAAAAAATTCGCCACCTCCCGCAGCGACGAACGCAAGGTCAAGGACCTGTGGGTCATAAACTCCGTGGCCCAGCCCCGGCCCACGCTCGAGACCTACAAGTACCAAATGCCCGGCGAAGAGGAGGCCTCACAGTCCGAGGTGCTGGTCTTTGACCTGGAAACCAAGGGCATGATCAAGATCGAGGCGGACCGGTTCAAGGACCAGGGTGTGTCCATCATGTCGGGCCGCTACCCCATAAATACTCGGGACGACGACTACCGTGCGCCCCGGTGGCTGTCGGAGACATCTGACAAACTGTACCTCACCCGCACCAGCCGCGACCTCAAGCGCATCGACATCTGCGTGGCCGACACAGCCAGCGGGGAGGTCACAACCCTGATCGAAGAGCGGCTCAACACCTATGTCGAAACCCGCCCGCTGGGATTTATCGCCAACGGCAAGGAGCTGATCCAGTGGTCGGAGCGCGACGGATGGGCCCATTTCTACCTGTATGACGGGAACGGCACCCTGAAAAAACAGCTCACTTCCGGTCCCTTCCACTGCGACCGCATCGTGGGCATCGACGAGAAGAGCCGCGTCCTGTACTTCACGGCCAATGGGCGGGAGCCGGGAGAAGACCCTTACTACCTGCACCTCTACAGCGTGAACCTGGACGGCACCGGCATGAAGCTCCTGAACAAGGACGCATTCAACCACTCCGTGGGCATGAACGATGCCAACACCTTTGTGGTGGATAACTACTCACGCATCGACACGGCCCCCACGGCAGTGCTCAGGAACAACCGGGGCACGACCATATTGGAGCTGGAATTCGCAGACCTCTCGCGCCTCATGACCACAGGCTTCCAGTTCTCAGCGCCCTTCAAGGTCAAGGCAGATGACGGGGTAACCGATATCTACGGCGTCATGCACAAACCCTTCAACTTCGACGAGACCAGGAAGTATCCTATCATCGCATACGTCTACCCTGGTCCCCAGACCGAGGCCGTCTCCAAGTCCTTTTCCGCTCGCGGCGACCGCACCTGGCGGATGGCCCAGTTCGGCTTCATCGTGATCACCGTGGGCAACCGGGGCGGGCACCCCAGCCGGTCCAAGTGGTACCACAACTACGGCTACGGCAACCTGCGCGACTATGGGCTGGCCGACAAGAAGGCCGCCATCGAACAGCTGGCCGCACGGCACGCATTCATCGACATCGACAAGGTCGGCATCTTCGGCCACTCCGGAGGCGGGTTCATGTCCACGGCCGCCCTGCTTGTCTATCCCGACTTCTTCAAAGTGGCGGTCTCCTCGTCCGGCAACCACGAGAACAACATCTACAACCGCTGGTGGAGCGAGAAGCACCACGGGGTGAGGGAGATCGAGGACGCGGAGGGTAACATCAAGTTCGAATACGACATTGAGAAAAACTCTGAGATCGCCAAAAACCTGACGGGCCGACTGCTCCTGGTCACCGGGGATATCGACAACAACGTGCACCCGGGCAACACCATCTGGATGGCCAACGCGCTCATCAAGGCCAACAAGCGCTTCGACTTCTTCCTCATGCCCGGACAGCGCCATGGCTATGGCGACATGAATGAATACTTCTTCTGGCTGCGGGCGGACTACTTCTGCAAGCACCTGATCGGGGACTATTCCCAGGACGTCGACATCATCGAGCTCAACCGCGAGGTCGAGAAGAAAAAGTAGCCACTGGGGGACGTTCCCCAAGGAGCCGCCCTACCCTTGACGCTCCTGACAGGGATCGACCAGGGTGTCCCCTTGGGGGACGTTTCCCAGGTTAAAAGACATGGTTGAAATTGAAGTAGATCCCGATGCCTTCCGGGCTGAAACCCATGTCGAACCGCACAACGAATTCCTTTAAATAATACCGTAGCCCCCACCCGGCACTGGCTGCGAGGGTATCCAGGCGTATCCGGTCCCATTCCGGCCACACCGTCCCCGCATCCACAAACAGGTTGCCTCCCAGTCTCTTCCAAATGTGGAACCTGTACTCGGCATTGATCAAGATCTTGCCCCTATCCCGGAAGCGGTTGAACTGATACCCCCGGAGCGCGCTGAACTCAGAGCCACCCCCCAGGTCCGGGAGCTCGAATAGCGGGATCTGATCGCCCGAGATCTTCTGCACCAGGCCCCGGACCGCCACCACATTCCGATCGCTCAGGAAATGCGTATAGCCTCGCACATCCAGGCCGTAGCGGAAATAGGACGCATTGTTGTTGCCCATCCAGCTGCCGGCGAAGTCGCCCTTCAGGATCATGCGCACGCCGCGTGTGGGATGGATCTGGCTGTCTGAGGTGTCGTATGAAAGCAACACCGCCGCATAGGGCGAATACTGCTCGCCCACAGCCCTGAGCTCCTCGGTAAGGGGCTTGTCGTCCTCCACATCGAAATAATTCACGTTCTTGAAGGCGTACTGGGCCTGGGCCACGAAGCGGGGTGTGAACCCTCGACCCAGGGTCAGGATCAGGTATCTATTTTCATCCGTGAAAAACGTCAGGTCGTCCTTGCTGGAATCCGGGCCGATCCCGAAATAATACTGGTTCAAGTATTTGCTGTATCCTGCCTTGAGGTCGAAGGAAAGGCCGTAGGCCGTGCCCTGCCGGAGCTCCACATCCGGGATCGAAAATATGAACTCATAGGTTCGCTCTCCCTTGCTGGAGTTGAACAGGAACAGGTCAAAGGATTCGCGCAGCTTCAGGAGGTTGACGATCTTCCCCTTCCCTCCGTACCCGAGGCCGATATCCGTGTCGTACATGAGGATGGGCCACACGCTCCAGGAGAGCTTGTTAGTTCCATCCGATCCTTGATCCTCGTCTTCCGCCCAGGCGCCCCGCCACAGACAGAACACCAGGATCGACACGCAGATCAGAATCTTTTTTCCCATCACCCTCACAAAATATATCAAAAAAACGCTCGGTTTGTTATTTATTTCTCAACAAATTGTCAAATTTTTGTTAGAATTGGGCGGACAATGCCTGATAACCAAGGATATCTCTGGGGAAACATGGATGTCGGGGATGCACTCCTCCAGGACTTTGATGCGCATCCGCTCTAAACGATGACAGACAAACTGAATCTTGCCCATCCGGACGAAGGAACCCTCCTGGTCAAACTGTCCGGCAAATGGACCCTGGCGGACGGGATCCCCTCACCGGATGAGGTCCTGAGCAAGATCGGAACCAAGCCAGGAGTACAGCACCTGGCCTTCGACTCCTCGGAGATCGGCGAATGGGACAACGGCCTGCTGATCTTCTTGAAGAAGATCGCAGTCGCCTGCAGTCGGGACAGCGTCCAACTGAACGTCCAGGGACTGCCTAAGGGCATCCAGGGGCTGCTGAAGCTGGCTATCGCCGTGCCTACGAAGGATACGGCACGAGATCCCCTGGAGACATCGTTCCTCAACCTCATAGGAGATGTTTCCCTGCGGATGTCGAAGTCCT
Source organism: Candidatus Aminicenantota bacterium (assembly GCA_030614685.1). Classification (GTDB taxonomy): domain Bacteria; phylum Acidobacteriota; class Aminicenantia; order Aminicenantales; family Aminicenantaceae; genus JAUXEH01. The sequence goes on along the minus strand of JAUWTO010000150.1, from coordinate 1,582 downwards.
GGTCCGACACCCTGACATTCATCGGAGAGGCCTTCCTGAGCTTCCTCAAGCTCCTGCGGGGCAAGGCGCGCCTTCGGGCCAGCGACCTCTGGGCCCAGATGCGCATGTGCGGCGCGGACGCGCTCCCCATCGTGACCCTGATCCTTTTCCTGATCGGCATGATCCTCGGCTTCACCTCCGCCATCCCCCTGCGCATGTTCGGGGCCGAGATCTACGTCGCCTCCCTGGTGGGAATCTCAATCGTAAGGGAGCTGGCGCCCATGATGACGGCCATCATCCTGGCAGGCCGCAGCGGCGCGGCCTTTGCCGCCGAGCTGGGTACTATGACGGTCAACGAGGAGATCGACGCTCTAAGGACCGCAGGCTTCTCCCCAATGGAATTCCTGGTGCTGCCGCGGCTCCTGGCCCTGGCCCTGATGATGCCGCTGCTGTCCCTGTACGCGAGTTTTCTGGGAATCATGGGGGGCGCCCTGGTCAGCAAGACCCTATCAGGGATCTCCTTTACACTGTACATGCAGCAGACCATAGAGGCCCTGACCGCCACCCAGTTCTTCCTGGGAGCCATCAAGGCTTTCGTCTACGGGATATTGGTGGCCGTGGCCGGCTGCATGCGCGGGATGCAGTGCGGGCGCAGCGCCTCGGCCGTGGGCACTGCCACCACCTCGGCCGTGGTCACGGGCATTGTGTATGTCATCGTGGCCAGCGCCGTGACCACGATCATCTTCACCATCCTGGGATACTGAGCGCGAAATGGAAACGAAAGCCGGGCAAACCAATCAGACCGAGAGCCACATCGAGGTCCGGGACCTGACCATGGCCTACGGCTCGTTCGTGATCCAGAAGGACCTCAACTTCACGGTAAACCGCGGCGAGGTCTTCATCATCATGGGGGGCAGCGGGTGCGGCAAGAGCACGCTCATGCGTCACATGATCGGCCTGCACCGGCCGGCCAAGGGTGAGATCCTCGTGAACAGTACCGACCTGTGGGCAGCCGGCCCTGAGGAGCGCAACGGCCTGCTGCGGCGCATGGGGATCCTGTTCCAGAGCGGCGCTCTCTGGAGCTCCATGACCCTGGCCGAGAACGTGGGACTGGTCCTGGATGCCTACACGGACCTCAGTCCCGACGACATCCGCGAGGTGGCCTCGCTCAAGCTCTCGCTGGTGGGGCTGGCCGGGTTCGAGGATTTCTATCCCTCAGAGATCAGCGGGGGAATGCGTAAGAGGGCGGGCCTGGCCCGCGCCATGGCCCTGGACCCGGAGATCCTCTTCTTCGACGAGCCCTCGGCCGGCCTGGATCCCATTAGCTCCCGCCGCCTGGACGACCTGATCCTGGAACTGCGAAACAGCCTGGGCACCACGATCGTTATCGTGACGCACGAGCTGGCCAGCATCTTTGCCATCGGCGACAACTCGGTCTTCCTGGATCCGGACACTCGGACCCTGATCGACCAGGGTAATCCCCGCACCATGAGGGAGGATTCCCCCATCGCCAAGGTGCGCGAATTTTTAAAACGAGGTGAAACATGAGTCGAGAGGCAAATCCCAAGATAGTGGGAGCCTTTGTCCTGGGTGCCGTGGCCCT
>JAUWTO010000283.1 GCA_030614685.1 Candidatus Aminicenantota bacterium | reverse complement strand
GCAGACGCTGCCTGTAATCTGTGAAGAAAATGCGCACAGTGGCGGCTCGCTCCCGCACAACCTTTCCCATTTGTTCCCAGACAGAAAGATCTTCGATTGGAGAAAAAATGACCTGCCAGAGGGGAGCCCTGTCCTGGGCAAACAGGCGCAGCCGTGATTTTCCGCGTGCCGTTTCTATCTGGTTGAGCACTTCGATGATGGTCATGGTCTGATCGGAAACCTGGCTCTGCAAGGTGAAGACATCATTCAACCGCTTGCGGAGGGCTTGCTCAACGGTTTCGATATCTGCCAGGGTCGACCTGATCTGCTCCACGAGCGCGTCCGTAAATCCTTCCTCAGCGGCGACCTTAAGGGTCAATTCCCATGTCTCCCGAAGCTGTTTCAGCTCCGCTCTCTCCTTATCGAGAGACTGAGATCTGTTTACCAGGATCCCCTGACTATTGTCTCCCGACATCTTGTAACGCTGCCATTCATCCTGCAGGTCATTCAACTGGTTGATGCTCAGGTCCTCGAGAACATCCTTTTTCAGCTCTCCCCTGGCTCGTTCCAGTTTCTCTATGAACTCAGGCAGTTCCGATGCGATCCTGCTTACATCAGGTACGGAATCTACCACAGAACGGATCTGGTTGAGCCTGGTCTTGATCTTCTCGGCATGGAGCGTGATCTCGATTGCGGGTATGGCCTGTAAGGCAGGTTTTTCCGGGGGCGCCCCCGCCGCTTTTTCCTGAGTATCCTGCGCCTGAGACGCCCCACTCTGTGCGATGAGATCTATAGACGCCGCCGCCAAGGCAACGGCTGTGAACAGCACCAGGGTGAATCTGAGTAGATATCTTCTCTGCATTACCACACTCCTTCGCTGTCACGTCGCATTTTATTGCCTCGATTGTAATATCAGAGAGGAGTAATGTCTATTGGACTTTGGTCCAATTTGGGGTCAGACCATGAAATATGCTGCAAATAATAAAGTTACCACCTCAGATACACCAAAATCAGGCCTTACAGGCTGTTTTTGAAGGCAAAACCAGCACTTTAAGCAATTTCGCTTGCCTGAAAAGCCTGTTCTATGAAGAATATAGGGGAAACACCATCCCCGGGTAAGGAGGGTCATCGCATGTCTGCTTCACCTCTCAAACAAATCCTTGGTTTACTGAGCATTGCCGCTTTTTTACTTACGGCCGGATGTCAAGCCGGCAGTCCATCCGGGGACAGCGCCCCTCTGCGTGTCGCGGTCTCTTTCACAAAAAACATGTCTGCCGATCCCCTGGACGGGCGCATGCTGCTGCTCATTTCCAAAAACGACGAGCAGGAGCCGCGCTTCCAGATCTCAGACGGGCCGACCGGCCAGCAGGTTTTCGGAGTGGACGTGGACGGGCTCGCCCCGGGTGAAGAAGCGGCGTTTGATGCTTCGGTCTTCGGTTACCCCATCCAGAGCCTGGGCGACATCCCGGCAGGCGAGTACTTGGTGCAGGGGCTCCTTCACATCTACGAGACCTTCCGCCGGGCCGACGGCCATGTGGTCAAGCTGCCCATGGACCGGGGGGAGGGCCAGCATTGGAACCGGGCCCCCGGCAATCTCTACAGCACGCCCCAGATGGTCAGGATCGACCCTCATAAAAAAGAAGTCATCCGCATCACCCTCGATCAGAAGATCCCTTCCATCTCCGACCCGCCCGAGACCAAATACATCAAACACGTCAAGATCCAGAGCAAGCTGCTGACCGAGTTCTGGGGGCGGCCCATGTTCCTGGGCGCCCACGTGCTGCTGCCCGAGGGCTTCGACGAACACCCCGAGGCCCGCTATCCCCTGTGTGTCTTCCACGGCCACTTCCCCTACGATTTGGGAGGCTTCCGTGAAACGCCCCCCGACGCAGACCTGGAGCCGGACTACAGCTCCCGCTTCGATGTCACGGGCTACAACCGCATCCAGCAGCAGGCCGCCCACGACCTCTACCAGCAGTGGACCGGGCCGGACTTCCCGCGCATGCTCATCATCGAGATCCAGCACGCTAATCCCTTTTACGACGACTCCTATGCCGTGAACTCGGCCAACCTCGGGCCCTACGGCGACGCTATAACCTACGAGCTCATCCCCTACATCGAGGAGAAATTCCAGGGCATCGGTGAGGGCTGGGCCCGCTTCCTCTACGGCGGATCGACCGGAGGCTGGGAGGCCCTGGCCGTCCAAGTGTTCTACCCGGACGAGTACAACGGCTGCTTCGCCGCCTGCCCTGATCCCATAGACTTCCGGGCTTACACCCTCGTCAACATCTATGAGGACACGAATGCCTACTACATCGACGGCGACTGGAAGAGGGTGCCGCGCCCTGGCCATCGAAACTTCCTGGGTCAAGTCAGCACCACTATCGAGCAGTCGAATCACAGGGAGCTGGTGCTGGGCACGAATTCCCGCTCGGGCGACCAGTGGGACATCTGGCAGGCGGTCTACTCCCCGGTGGGAGAGGACGGCTACCCCAAGCCCATCTGGGACAAGCTCACCGGCGAGATCGATCCGGAGGTGGCGGCCTACTGGCGCGAGAACTACGACCTGCGCCACATCCTGGAGCGCGACTGGAAGACACTGGGCCCCCGCCTGCACGGCAAGCTCCACATCTACTGCGGGGACATGGACAACTACTACCTCAACAATGCCGTGTATCTCACGGAAGCCTTCCTGGAGAGCACCACCGATCCCTACTACTCCGGTGAGGTGGATTACGGGGACCGGGCCGAGCACTGCTGGAACGGCGATCAGGAACGGCCCAACCACCTTTCCCGCCTCCGCTACAACGTGATGTACCTCCCCAAGATCCTGGACCGCATCCGGAAATCGGCCCCTTCCGGCGCAGATCTCACATCTTGGCGATATTAGAGGCGGCCGCAGGGGCATCTAAGCTTTTGAACTCACTGGCCTTAGGGCTGAAGTCAAAAAGCAATTGACATATGCATGCACAAGGCTACAGTAGGAGTGCTATAAGAGTGTCATGTTGCGCTATCGGACCCCGGCTGCCACAGGAGGCCCCATGCTTTTGTCCCGAAGACTCATCCTGATTTGCCTCTGTCCCCTCATTCTTTCCTGGTTTGCGAAGGACCTGCCAGCCAGTGAGCAAGCTTGGCTCAACAACTCCGTCACCTTCACCATCACCCCCCAATGGAGCCTCAAGCTCACCCAGGAGCTCCGGGCCCTGGACATCACCTATGCGGACCCGTACATGCACAACCTCCAGGCCGGTATCGTCTACAACCTTCCCAAGAACTTCTACCTG
>JAUWTO010000198.1 GCA_030614685.1 Candidatus Aminicenantota bacterium | reverse complement strand
GTGCATGGTCTTACCGTTTTTCCATAGCCTTATTTTAGACAAAATTGGGGATAATATACAGGGGAGAAAAAAAGGGCAAAAAAGGGGAGTGGCGAAAAAAGGGGAGTGGTCCATTTAACCCGGTTAAATGGACCACTCCCCTTTTATTTAGTAGTCCTGGTGTTCGGTGCGGCGGATGATCTCATTCTGCAGGTCTGGATTCAGGTCGCAGAAGTAATCGCTGTAGCCAGCCACGCGCACGATCAGGTCGCGGTGCTGTTCCGGATGCTGCTGGGCTTCGCGCAGGGTATCGGCCTTGACCACATTCATCTGGATATGATGGCCGTCCAGGCTGAAGTAGGAGCGCACCAGGTGCGTAAGATTGTCGATGCCGGCCTCGTCTTCCAGAAGCTGGGGGCTGAACTTCTGGTTGAGCAGCGTGCCGCCTGTGCGGGCATGGTCGATCTTGGACGCAGACTTGACCACGGCCGTGGGGCCATGGCGGTCCGCCCCCTGGACTGGAGAGATCCCCTCGGATAAGGGCTGGTGTGCTCTGCGGCCGTCGGCTGAGGCCCCCAGCATGCGCCCAAAATAGACATGGACTGTGGTGGGCAGCAGGTTGATGCGGTAGTCGCCGCCTTTGGTGTTGGGCCTCCCGTTGACCGCATCATAGTAGATCTCGAAGATCGCGCGCATCACATCGTCGGCATAGTCGTCGTCGTTGCCGTACTTCGGGGTTTTGTTCAGGAACAGCTGTCGCAGCGGTTCCTCGCCTTCGAAATCAGCATCCAGGACTTCCAGAAGACGGGCTAAGGTCAGCTTTCCCTGATCGAACACGTTGTGCTTGATGGATATAAGCGTGTCGGAGATGGAACCCAGACCCACGCCCTGAATGTAGGTGGTATTGTAGCGCGGGCCGCCGGCATGGTAATCCTTTCCTCTGGCGATGCAGTCGTCGATAAGCAGTGACAGGAAGGGCGCGGGGATGTATTCCGCATAGAGCCTCTCGATGATGCTGTTGCCCTCGATCTTGATGTCCACAAAATGGCGGACCTGCTTCCGGAACGCCTCCATGAGGTCCTCGAACGACCTGAACTCCCGGGGGTCACCGGTCTCGATGCCGATCCTCTTCCCGGTCAGCGGGTCCACTCCATTGTGCAGGGTGATCTCCAGCACCTTGGGCAGGTTGAAGTAGCCGGTCAGAGTGTAGTTCTCCTTCCCGAAGGCCCCGGACTCCACGCATCCACTGGCCCCGCCATTGCGGGCGTCTTCCACGGATTTCCCCTGCCGCATGAGCTCCTGGATGATCACATCGGTGTTGAAGATGGAAGGCTGGCCAAATCCGGTCTTGACGATCTTCAGGGCGCGCTTGAGGAAGCGGTCCGGGTTCTTCTTGCTGATCTGCACCATGGAGCTGGGCTGCAGGATGCGCATCTCCTCGATCACATCCAGGATGAGGTAAGAGAGGTCGTTGACCCCGTCCGAGCCATCCTCCTTCACGCCCCCCGTGTTGATGAGCGCGAAGTCAGTGTAGGTGCCGCTCTCCTCGGCCGTGACCCCCACCTTGGGCGGGGCGGGTTGGTTGTTGAACTTGACCCAGAAGGCCTGCAGGAGCTCCCTAGCCTGTTCCTCGCTGAGAGTACCCTCGTCAAGCCCCCGTTGGTAGAAGGGATACAGATGCAGATCCAGGCGCCCGGGGTTGAAGGAGTCCCAGCCGTTGAGCTCGGTGATCACCCCCAGGTGCACAAACCAGTAATACTGGAGTCCCTCCCAGAAATCCCGGGGCGCATGGGCCGGGACCCGGGCACACACCTCGGAGATCTTCTCCAGTTCCGCTTTCCTCTGGGGATCGGTTTCCTCCGCGGCCAGTTCCCGGGCCTTTGCACTGTGGCGTTCTCCGAACCGGATGAGCGCGTCGGCTGCGGTATCCATGGCCCGCAGCTCTTCGCGCTTGGCATAGGCCTCCGGATCGTTCAGGAAATCCAGCGCTTCCTGACTCTGCTGGATGTCCTGCTTGAAATCCAGCATGCCCTTGCTGTAGATCTTCCCATCCAGTACGGTGTGTCCCGGGGCCCTCTGTTCCATGAACTCGGTGAACACGCCCGCTGCAAAGGCCTCTTTCCAGTCTTCCGACACCTGTTTGAATATGCGGTCGCGGATGGATCGGCCCTTCCAGTAGGGGATGATGTCGTTCTCATAGATGTCCTTGGTTTCCTGGTTCACGGCATAGGAGGTCTTTTCCCGGGTGTCCAGGATGTCCAGATCCTGCAGTGAGTGCACCGTGATCTCCGGATAGGTGGGCGTGGCTCGCGGAGCATGGCCCCGCTCGCCTACGATCAGCTCGCCCTCGTTGAACACGATGGCCTTGTTCTCAAGGATGTATTTGAAGGCCAGAGCGCGACTGACCGGTGTCGAGAGCCCCCTGGCCTTGTCGCTGCAAAAAAACTCGGTGAGGAGCCGGGCGCGTTCTCCCGAGATCGAGGGCTTTGTCTCGAGGCTCTGTTTCCTGAGTTTACGGATGCGTTCATTCATGACTATCCTCCGATCCTGACTCTGAAGCCCTGATCTTCCAGGACTTCCCGGATACCAGCCACGGTGTCCTTTGACGGAGGCTCTGTATCCGGATCCGAGTAGGAAACATTCAAGTTCTTGTATTTCTGGCTCCCCATGTTGTGATAGGGGAGCAGGCTGATATCTCGGATGCCGGGCAGGGAGGCCAGGAATTCAGCCATCCTGCGTGTGTGTCCGACCTTGTCGTTGACCCCTGGCACCAACGGGACCCTGATCTGGATCCGGCTGCCGGTCTCAGACAGGCGGCTCAGGTTGTCCAGGATGAGCTCGTTGGAGACACCGGTCATCTCCCGATGTTTTTCCGGGTCCATGTGCTTGAGGTCATAAAAGAAAAGGTCGACCTTGTCCCGGATGCTGTCAAGCCTTCCGAAGGGGGCATGCCCGGAGGTGTCGATCACGGTGTGCAGGCCGTCCTTCTTGCACTCCTCCAGCAGTGCGGTGAGAAACTCGGCCTGTTGGAGAGGTTCCCCTCCGGAGAAGGTCACCCCTCCGCCGGAGCGTTCATAGAAGATGCGGTCTTTTCTTATCTCCCGCATTACTTCATCCACGGTCCAAGACTGTCCCACCACCTCCAAGGCCTCGGTGGGGCAGGCCTCGGCGCACTTACCCAGCACGCGGCAGCGGTCCTGGTCGACCCGGATCCGGCCGTCCGGCTTGGAGAGCGCGCTTTCGGGACAGCTTGTGAGGCAGAGGCTGCAGTCGTCCAGACAGCGGTTGGGCTTGAAGGTGAGTTCGCGGTCGGGAGAGATCCCTTCCGGGTTGTGGCACCACCAGCAGTGGAGGGGACAGCCCTTGAAAAACAGGGTGGTGCGGATGCCGGGTCCGTCGTGGATGGCATACTGTTTGATGTCGAATAGCGTGCCCTGGATCATCTCTTATCGACCTCTGTTCGGGAGAGGAACACCTCTCTCTGATATGTAATATATCAGTTATCTTGGGGAAAAACAACAAGAAATATATGTTATTTTTTGGATTAGCCGGGGCCCTGGGGGAGTGAATGCCCCAGGTGCGTTGACAGGTGTAGTCGGATGATCCTATAGTGGAGTACACGTATGGAGGACCGGATATGAAAACCAGGACTTGGAACTCACTGTGGATCATAGGGTTATTGCTCGCAGCGATTTGCTTTCCTCAGTGCCTGACTCAGCCGAGCGAGGAAGAAGCGGGCCTCTCCCAGGGGAAGGTGAAAATGGATCTGTTCAAGGAAGAATTCGGCCGGTTGCCGGACGGAACTCTGGTGGAGCTCTATACACTCTACAATTCCCAGGGCCTGCGGGCCCGGATCATGACCTACGGCGCCATAGTGGTATCGCTGGAGGTGCCGGATCGAGATGGAAACATCGCTGACATAACACTCGGCTATGACTCGCTGGCCGGATACCTGGAAACCACACCCTACTTCGGCGCGGTCGTGGGCCGCTATGGCAACCGCATCGCCAAGGGGAGATTCACACTGGAAGGCCAGGAATACAGCCTTGCCACCAACAACGGGGAGAATCACCTGCACGGGGGCCTCCAAGGCTTCGACAAGGTCGCGTGGACAGCCAAACCGGTCCTCGAGGAAAGCGCCGTGGGCGTAGAACTGAGCTATCTCAGCCCGGATGGCGAGGAAGGATACCCCGGGAACCTGTCCTGTGTCGTGACCTACTGGATCACGGAAGACAATGAGCTGAGGATCACCTACGAGGCCGTGACCGATGAGGCCACTCCCGTGAACCTCACGCATCACAGCTACTTCAACCTGGCCGGCCAAGGCCGAGGCGACATCCTGGGACACGAACTCAAACTCGAGGCGGATCTCTACACACCGGTGGATGAGAGCCTCATCCCTACCGGAAAACTCCGTCCTGTACAGGAGACGCCCTTCGACTTCACGACTCCACACGCCATTGGCGCGCGCATC
>JAUWTO010000111.1 GCA_030614685.1 Candidatus Aminicenantota bacterium | reverse complement strand
GCTAAGAATGAAGATGCACAGACTGCACTTTTCGTGTGGTCTGAAAGTGTCGATGAAATCCTCGAATAAGTTGGCTACGCAAAAGTGGGATAACAGAAGTTAGAATTTCGGTTTCAGGCCTGATTGCTTGCATATTTCGTTTGGTCTCTAAATATCGGATTAGATCCCGTCTCTTGACCGACATGGGGCTCAAATTTCAGCTGGGATCTGTTCTATAAGCGCACCCCCCTTGGGGATTTCACGGTTTTGCTTTTTGTAGGCGAGGATCATTTCATGTAAAGCATCCTGGAGCATGTTTCTACATTCCTCTATTGTCTTTCCTTCGGTTACAACTTCAGGCCACTCTACCAATTGCCCCATATAGCCCGATTCAATTTTGACGTACCTTGCTGTGAATGTGGAGATCAAAACGGTCCTCCTGAATGTATTGTCTATATTATATCACCTTTTTACATGGAAATAATACAATGTGATGCGCACAGAAAGGATGAGAGGATTTGAATTGTATATGATTGAATTAATGTACGCCAAATTTGCCCATTTTAGAACTTTTTTGGTCGCTCTTGGAGAAAAAATAAGCTCAATCAGTTGAAGATCACCTCGGATGGTGTTTCATGAGCTACAGGGAACACTGCCCACGGCTAAGCACTCTAAGAATTTGCCTTTTTGGAGCCAGTTCCCTTTTTTCTTATAGGGGACTGTCCCCAATTTGTTGACAAGGAAGCGTTTCTATTTAAAAATAAAGCAAATGGCCATTCAAAGATGCCCCTACTGTAAGGCGATCATTGACGAGGGAGCCGAGTACTGCACGAACTGCGGGACCAAGCTCCTCTTCCCCGAGGATGAGTTCATCGACGAAGAAATCCCCGGGGAAAAGATCATCGATGTCGATGAGGATATAAGCGGGATCCAGCAGGAACTGAAGGAAGAGACAGGAAAAATCCCCCCGGCTGAAGAAGAAGAGACCCCCTCGGCTGAAGAGAAGGAACCGGAAGAAGGCACGTCGCTGGAAGCCGAATTAGAGGACGTGGTCCCCATAGCGGACGCAGCTCCCGTGGAAGATGATATGGCCGAACCTGGCGAGGAAGAAGCGCCGGCTGAGGAGCAGAAAAGCGAGACCGAGCAGTTGGTTGCCGCCATAGAAGATGAGCTGGTAGAACCGGAGGCGGATGAGCCCGAGAAGAAAAAGGCCGCACCCAAGAAGAAGGCTCCCTCCCGCAAACGCAAAAGCACACGAAAAAAGTCGGCAGCCAAAAAAACCAAGAAGGCTGCCCCGGTCAAGGTTGTGGAAGACGAAGAGCCGGAGCCTGATAAGCCGGAAGAGCCTGAAGTGCCTGCTGAACCAGAAGCCGCTGCTGAAGATCTGGAGCCGGCCGCAGACCAGCTGGAACCGGTAGCTGAAGAACAGGGGCAAGCTGCAGACGAGATAGAACAAGCTGCCGACGAGATAGAACCGGGTGCACCTGCCGACGAGCTGGAAGGGGAAGAGGCCACCCCGGCCGCTGAGGCTGAAGCAGCGGCCGCGGACGTACTGGGAGACATAGAAGAGGGGCCTGCTCTGGAAGCCGAGGCTCCGATCGCAGAGGAAACTGATCTTGATGTCGAACCTCAGGACATTCAGGAAGAGGTGACTGAGGAAGAGGCAGAGATCCGGGATACACGCCGCGGCCTGACCGAAGACCTGCCCGACGGCTTTGCCCGAGCCATTGACGAGGCCAGGGAGAGGTCGGGTGAACCCCTTGAGGAGTTCCTGCCTCAGGAAATCGAAGAAACACTTGAGGAAGAGGAACCCGTCCCGGAAATACTCACGCCAGAGCCGGGCACTGCCGAGGAAAAGGAATGGCAGACGCCTCCTCCTGTGGGGGAGCCGCTCGCGGAACCGGGAACTCAGGACGAGCAGAGGATCCAGACCGGAGACATCGAGGACATAGTGGATGAGGCCGAGAAAGAGAAGGAAGAGATCGATGATTTCATCGCTTCGATCAAGAAAGAACGCCGGTCCGTCCGCGACCAGATAAAGAGCGATACCCAGGATATACCGCCCTGGGCCAAGAATGTGCCGGACGGTCCCCTGCCGGATATCCCTCCCACCGACGAGATCGTCTTCAATGACAAAGTCGACTGGGATGAGGAAGAGGAAACAGAGGCGCCCGAGCAGGTTAAGGCCGAGGCTGTGGGGGAGGAAGAGGCAGCCCCAGAGGAGGATTCATCCTCCCTCGTAGAAAAGGATGCCGCAGAAGGTCCGGTCCCCGGTTATGACACGCGTTCGGCCTTCCCCGAGACCGTGGATCAGCAGGGGCTCCCCTTTGTAAAGACCGCCGAGATCATGGGCGAGGACATCGAAGAGGACATGGAAGAGGAGGTCGCCGAGGAGGCGCCGAAGCCGAAAAAAATCCGCGTGAAACGAAAATCCCAGCCCGTGGGATTCAGCGATTGGATCAGGGCCAGGATCTTCGATGTGGCGTTCGTTTCCGTGCTCTGGTTCGTGGCGCTGTGGATCGCGTCTCAGGTTATCGGGATTTCAGTGTTCCGGGTGCTGTCCGGTTCCACTCCCGTTGCCCTGATCTTTCTGGGTATACTCCTGCTCATCTACTTCTTCTTCTTTCTGTACTTTCTGGGAGAAACCCTGGGCAATTACCTGTTCTCGTCTGACGAGTGAGCCGAGATCTCTTCCCCCAGGTGGAATCCCTTCCCTAAAAAACACTCCCTGGCCGTCTTGTCTGCCGCAACTTCCCTGGGCGTGCCCTGGATGAGGATCTCCCCCTCGTCGATGAGGTAGGCACGATTGGTTATCTGCAGGGTATCGCGCACGTTGTGGTCGGAGAGGATGATCCCGATACCCCGGGATCTGAGCCGGATCATGATCTTCTGGAGATCGATGATGGTCAGCGGATCGATGCCCGTGAACGGCTCGTCGAGCAGGAGGAACTTGGGATCGAGGACCAGCGAGCGGCAGATCTCCAGGCGCCGCCTCTCCCCACCGGACAGGCTGTGCGCCGACTGATCGGCCAGGTCCGAGAGACCCAGCTCTTTCAGCAGCTCGGCTGCGATCCCTTGAATATTTTTTTTCTTTTGGCCGGAAAACTCCAGAACCATCTTCAGGTTGTTCTCGACCGATGTCTTGAGAAACACCGAGCTTTCCTGGGGCAGGTAGGTGATCCCGGCCTTGGCCCTCTGGGGGCTTGTATAGCGGCTGATGTCGGTATCATTCAGGTGGATGGATCCCTTGTCGGGCTTCAGCAGTCCCGCTATCATATGAAACGTCGTGGTCTTGCCGGCTCCGTTGCGGCCCAGGAACGCGATCACCTCACCGGTCCGCACCTCGATGTCGATCCCGTTGACCACCGTTCTCCGGTTGAAGCTCTTGACCAGGCCCCTTGCCCGCAGCACGGTCCTGACGCCCTCGAGGGGTAGCTGTTCAGGGAGCGGGGAAACGGGCGTGTCTTTGGGCATTTGGGGACAGTATATCAGATAAGGGAGCACGTGAGTATACTGAGGGAAACGGATTGTCACACACGGCCGGGGTCGGATACAATGGCAGCACTGGGCAGGTCATGAAAAAAGTCATAAGCGCCTCACGCCGCACCGATCTGGTCGCCTCCTTCGCCACCTGGCTGGCCGAAGCCCTGCGGCAGGAGCGGGTCAAGGTCCTTGGTCCCTCCGGACACACCTACACCATCGACCTCGCTCCCGACTGCGTGCACACCATTGTGCTGTGGTCCAAGAACTTCGACAACCTGATCCACAATCGGTCGGGCCTGCTCGATGAGCTCCGACGCTATTCCCAGCTCTATCTCCACTTCACGATCACCGGCCTGGGTGGGAGCCGGATCGAGCGAGGAGTACCAAAGCCCCCAGCGGCGCTTTCCCAGCTGGATCCTCTGATCCGCCTGGCCAAGGGGCCGGAGCGGATCACGGTGCGTTTCGATCCCGTCATATCCTGGGTGGAAGAGGGCGAGGTGCATACCAACCTGCGCTATTTCGAGACCCTGGCGCCGGAGCTGTCCAGGAGGAAGATCGAAACCGTAAGAATCAGCTTTGCCCAGTGGTACCGGAAGGCCAAGCAGAGGGCCAAAGCGAACGGCCTGGACTATGTGGACCCGGAGCCCGAGGAGAAGCTGGAGCAGGCCCGCTTTCTGGCAAATATCGCTGCTGCCCACGGCCTCCGGCTCTTTGCCTGCAGCCAGGATTTCGCAGCCGTTGTGCCCGGCATCAAGCCCTCCGCCTGCATTGACGGCCGCCTGCTGCAGGCGCTCCATCCCGATGAGGCTCCTGTTTCGGTCCGCAAAGACAAGACCCAGCGGAAGGAATGCCGCTGCACGGAATCCGTTGACATCGGGAGCTACGCCCAGAGCTGTCCCCAGAGCTGCCTGTACTGCTATGCGAATCCCAGCCTGTGAGTGAGCTGAAAAGGGAATTTTCAGGAGGGGAGGGGGATGCCCTCTAGCCGCAGCAGATAGCGCTTGAGATCCAGGCCGGCGCCAAACCCGCCCAGGCTCCCGTCAGCGCTTATCACCCTGTGGCAGGGAACCACGATGATCAGGGGATTGCGGTGGAGTGCCTGCCCCACGCTCTGATATCCCTGCGACCGGAGCTTTTGGGCGACATCCTTGTAGGTTGCGACTTTTCCGAATGGGATCTTGCGCGTGGCTTGCCACACCCGGCGCTGATAGGGAGTCCCCAGGTAGAGGTCGAGGGGAAGGGACTCAAAGTCTTCCTGCTTCCCGTCGAAATAACGGTCGAAGAGGCGCTTCTCCTGCGCGAACTGTTCGTCCTGGTGTTCGAGGGACATGCCGCTGTCGTGGAGCGGCTTCAGGGCTTTCTCAATCCCGTCGGGGGTTCGCAGGTAGTGGGCCAGGACCAGGCCCTTGTCGCCCTTTACAAAGAGCAGTTTCCCTTCCGGGAATGTATAGGTCGTGAAAAACATGACACTGCTCAGATACCGATGGAGAGGCGCTCGGCCAGTGCGGGCGGCAGCCCGGCATCCTGGATCTTTTTCTGTGCGCCCTCAATGTCGTACTCGACTCTGAAGAAGCTGATCTTCTGCGCGTCGGAATCATAGATGGCGCAGGCGGCCCGGGTATTGCGGTCGCGGGGCTGTCCCACCGAGCCCGGGTTGATGAGATAACGCGTGCCCTGTTCGATCTTGACCTCGTTGGAGTTGCCGGTCAGGAAGGTCCCCTCCACAATGTGGTCGTTGTCCGTGTACACAAAGGGGAAGTGCGTGTGTCCGAAAAAGGTGACCTGTGTCTCTATGTGCAGGAAAGCCTCGGCGGCATCGAACTCACCGAAGATGTAATAGTCTTCGTCAAAGGGAGCCCCGTGGCAGATGGTGATGTGCTCATGGACGATCTCAGGCCCTTTTTTCAGTTGGGTGACGCAGTCCAGGTTGTCCGGGGTCAGGTTTTCCCGGGTCCAGAGGATGGCCGAGGCGGCGATAGGATTGAAGCTCTGGACCGAGTCCAGCTCGCAGCAGACCGCCTTGTCGTGGTTGCCCCGGATCATGCTGATCGGCTTCAGCGTCTGGAGTAAGTCGATCACCTCATTAGGGGAGGCCCCGTATCCAACCACATCGCCCATGAACAGGTAGTGGTCGATCTTGCGGCGCTTGGCGAATCGGAGCAGGGCTTGGAACGCCTCCAGGCTGCTGTGAATGTCTGTGAAGATAAAATAGCGCATCAGTTCGTCTTTTGGTCCGCGTGCTGAAGATCCTCGTACAGCCTGTGGGCCCGGTAGGAGCTCCGGACCAGAGGGCCGGCCTCGACTTCGCTGAACCCCATCTCCAGTGCCATGGATTTTAGCTGCTCGAACTCGTCGGGCGTATAGTATTTTACTACGTGGGGATTTTTTTTGGTAGCTTTTAGATACTGCCCGATGGTTAAAAGTTGGCAGCCCGCCCCCCGCAGGTCCCGGAGTGTCTGGACCATGTCGTCCCGGGACTCGCCCAATCCCAGCATGAGGCCGGATTTTGTGACGGCCCCGGCCCGCTTCGCCCGCTCGAGAACCTGGAGCGAGCGCCGGTAGTTTTCCCGCGGCCGGTTTATCCGAGGGTAGAGGGGCTCCGGCACCTCCAGATTGTGGTTCAGGACCTCGGGACCGGCTTTGAGGACCGCGGCCAGTGCTGCCCCGTCGCCCTTAAAGTCCGGGATGAGGACCTCGATCTTTGTCTTGGGGCGTATTATCCGGATGGCCTCGATCACGGCCGCGAAATGGGAGGCCCCCCCGTCGGGCAGGTCGTCCCGGGTGACCGAGGTGATGACCACATAGCGGAGGTCCATGGCATCCACGGATTCGGCGACCCGCGCTGCCTCTTCCCCGATGTCTTGGCTCGGTGTGCCGTGTTTCACCGCGCAGAACGAACAGTCGCGTGTGCACACATCGCCCAGGATCAGGAATGTGGCGGTCCTGTGGGACCAGCACTCCGAGACATTGGGGCACCTGGCGCTCTGACAGATCGTGTTCAGGTTGTGTTTGCGCAACAGCGAGGACACATAGAAGAAGTTCTCGTGCGTGGGGAGCTTGGTCTTTAACCAGGCCGGTTTTCTCTGTGGAGGGTCTTTCAAGAGTGTTGCCACTGTGCCCACTTAGACAAATACAGCCATCTACTTCTGTTAAACAGAAGGTATGCGATCAAAGGATGCTGACTGCTTGGCCTAATAATAATCGAAATCTTTTTCTCTGCGGAGGCGTCTCCGCATGCGTTTACGGGCTAGGGCGTCTTTCAGGCGGCGTTTTTCACCGGGCTTGAAATACACGGAGTGCTTCTTGATCTCTTTGATGATGGCTTCCTGCTGGACTTTCCGTTTGAACCGTTTGAGAGCTTGTTCGATGGATTCACCTTCGTCGACAACGACATATGCCACTAAAAATCACCTCCCGTAAATTGGGTATCCGATTTATAGCCGATTTGCGTCTTGATGTCAACCCTTATATAATCGGGAACAGGCTTGGATAATCTTGATTTTCTTGGAGAAAAAATGAAAAAAACTCTGGTTCTGTGTGTTGTGTTCTGTGTGCTGTGCTCGGGCCTTTCGTTGTGGGCACAGACGGGTGGTTCTTTCGACGAAGAGCTGCTGAAGGCCTTCCCGTACCGGGAGCTGGGGCCGGCCCGCCAGGGCGGCCGCATCCTGCGCATCGAGGTCCCTGAGCAGGAGCCCTACACCTTCTATGTGGTGACGTCCACAGGGGGACTGTGGAAGACCACCAACAACGGCACCACCTTTGAGGAACTCTTCCTGCAGGAGAACACACCTGCCATAGGCGACCTGGCCATCGCTCCCTCCGATCCCAATATCCTCTACGTGGGGACCGGCACAGCCGCTTCCGGGCGGATAACACTGCGCGGCGACGGCGTGTACAAATCCACGGACGCGGGCCAGAACTGGAAGCACATCGGCCTGGAAAAGACCATCCACATCGGCCGCATCGCGGTCCATCCCCAGAACCCGGACATCGTGTATGTCGCGG
>JAUWTO010000128.1 GCA_030614685.1 Candidatus Aminicenantota bacterium | reverse complement strand
TGTACAAAGTTATCCTGGGTTACAATTGTTGGACTACTTTCTTGCTGCTCAGTACAAGCGACAAAAAAGATCACGAGAAGTATGAAAGCTGTGAGCGTAAACCCGGCTCCTGTTTTGATGTGTTTTGTCATTCAAATCCTCCCTTCATAGAGACTTATTAATAGATCGGAGACGTTAAAAACAATATTGACAGCAGATTATACTGCCCACTATCGCATGTCAATTAGACTTTAGTCCAATATGAACAGTAAGGTTTATTTATACTCACTAACCACTGGCACCTCCCTTCACTTGCATCCGGAATCGATTCCGGGATAATGTGGCATAATGATCCAAATCAGGAGACTATGATGCCTTTAAGAATCATGACCCCAAAGACAACATCACTACTTGTATTTGTGACCGCGCTCTGGTGTGTCGCTTTTTTTCCTGCCCAGGTTCGACCGGCGGAGACAGAAGAATATCCCATGGAGCAGCGGCTCGAGCGCCTGGTCGATGAGCTGGAACAGAAACGGCGGGAGCTCCATGTACCGGGAATGGCGCTGGCTGTGATCAAGGGCGACGAGGTCATCCTGACCCATGGATTCGGATGGGCGGACATCGCCAAGCAGAGGCCGACGACGCCGGATACCAACTTCGCCATCGGCTCCGCCACCAAGGCGTTCAATACCGCCCTGATCGGTATGCTGGCCGACGAGGGCAAGATGGGCTGGGACGACCCGGTGACAGAACACCTCCCTTATTTCGAGCTGAAGCTCAACAGCCCGGATGAGGACGCACAGGCCACGATCCGCGACCTCCTCTGCCATCGCACCGGTTACATGCGCATGAACCTGGTCTGGATCAACAGCGGCGTATCGCGCGAAGAGGCGCTGCGCCTGGCGGTTCAGGCCGAACCGATGGCGCCGTTCCGCAAACGATTCAACTACACCAACATCATGTACCTTGCGTCGGGGGAGGCCGCTGCCCGGGCCGGCGGCAAAGACTGGGACACACTGATCGCGGAGAGGATCTTCAAGCCCCTGGGCATGGCGCGAACGAATTCCTCGGTTCATGTCGGCCGCAAGGATCCCAACCAGGCTACCGGATATCTCTGGGATGATGCCTTACAGCGGCACAAGCCCCTGGATCTCAGGGACATTGACACCATCGGCGCGGCGGCCGTCATCAACTCCAATGTACTGGACATGGCCAACTGGGTTCGTTTCCACTTGGGAAGGGGCACATATGCAGGAAAGCGCCTTCTGAGCAAGGAAAATCACCAGGAGACCTGGAACGCCCAGTTCCCATTGGGCCCGGGCAGGGGCTACGGCATGGGATGGTTCGTGCGGGAGTGGAGAGGGCAGCTCATGATCGAACACGGGGGTGGGGTGGACGGCTTCAACGCCCAGGTGGGCATGCTGCCCGAATCCGGGCTAGGCTTCGTGCTCCTGAGCAACCGTCAGAGCTCAGGTCTTCTCCAGGCGTCTCTAGGGATAGTATGGGAGGCCCTGTTGGGAGAGAAGCCAACACTCCCCACTGTGGAGGAGGTCCTGCGGATCCGCGAGTCGGATGAGGCATCCGCGGCTGTCCAGGCATTGGGAAATTTCCGCCTCACCGGGACGGTCAGCCGTCTCCAGTCAGGATTGAGCGGGAAGATTACCTGGACCGCGGCCGGGGCCGACCGCTTTGTACAGGACCAGGACTTCGGCCGGTTCGGACACATCAAACTGGCGATCGATCCTGAGCAGGGAGCCATGGCAAACACCATCTTCGTGTTCCAGGAGCTGCACGGACGCTTCTACGAACAGGCCCGGCTGCAGCATCCCGCGGCACTCTTCGGAGACTGGCGTGAGTTCTTCGAGATCATGGAGGTCACAGAGGAAAAAGAACAGAATGGACGCAGGATCTACATAATGAAGCTCTCGGTCCAGGATGTGCCGCCCTACACGGTGACGGTGGACTCGGAGACCGGGGACCTCTTGCAGGCCGACACTCGGTGGATGCGGCCCGGATCGGATGCGCAGATGGCAGAGATCTTCATCTTCGAGGATTACCGCGAGCTCGAGGGACTGCGCATTCCCTTCAAGATCACGACCATCAGTCCATACCATGGCCGGATCGTAATGCAGTTCGAAGATATGGAGACAGGGCTCGAACTGGACGATGGTTTCTTCACCCTGCATCCACCTCGGCAGAAGTGACGCGCGGAACACCCAAGGATAACTAAGTACTCTGTTTCATAAGTACTATTACATATAAATTGTCATTGCGAGCGATAGCGAAGCAATCTCTTTTTTAGATGAGACTGCCACGTCGCTTCGCTCCCCGCAATGACAAAATATTACGTCACCGAAATTACGAACTAGAGCACTAAGGATTTGACAATATAAGTATTAGCTGATATAGTAGGCCAAGGCTCATGGCTGAAAAAATCAGAACGCTGGATAAAAAAAAGATGATCAAAATACTCCTGGGTGTGGCAGCGGGCGCGGTTATCGGATTCCTCTATTACCGCTTCATCGGATGTGCCAGCGGTACCTGCAAGATCGCCAGCAATCCCTACATCTCCACCCTCTACTGGGCCGTGATCGGCGGATTCCTGGCCAGCACGTTCTAGGCGCATAATAAACGAAAGGCAGTAGTCATCCGTAGTAGTACCTCAGCCCATGTTATGGGGGGGGCTGAGGATACTCTGGATATCGGGGAGGCCTTATGATCGCTTCTAAAAAGTCGGCTGGTAATCCCGCACACAGGACCGCATGCGTCATTCTCCTTTTGGTATTCATGACCACAGGCCTTGCAGCTCAAGTACCAACCAAGGTCTCGGCTGAGGATACGGCTCTGCTCAAACAGGTCATGCAGAAGACCGGTGACTACTGCGAGCGGCTCAAGGCTGTAGCCTTGGATTTCATCTGCCACGAGAACATCAAAGAGAATACTTATTTCTACAACAAGAAAAGCTCCTATAGGCGCTCCGATGTGGCTGGCGAAATGATCTACTCCACCCAGCTCAAGCTCCGGAGGGTCCAGGACAAGAGCTATGTCTA
Source organism: Candidatus Aminicenantota bacterium (assembly GCA_030614685.1). GTDB lineage: Bacteria > Acidobacteriota > Aminicenantia > Aminicenantales > Aminicenantaceae > JAUXEH01. Next base: position 3,761 of record JAUWTO010000128.1, on the reverse strand, counting down.
CGACTACCAGATGATCCGAAAAGAGGAAGAACGGTACGAAAAGCGGGACCTCCTGGAAAAGAACGGGAAGAAGAATGAGAAGAAAGATGCCAAGCTGGAGCTGCAGCGCTATTTCGCCCAGTACCTCGTGTACGGCCCGGTGGGCTTCCTGAGCCACTACTGGCAGCAGCACTTCGACTACGCAGTGGTGGGACGGGATGCATTGGACGGCCGGGCCACACTCGTGATCACGGCCACACCCACGGAAAAGCGGGAGGAAAACTACAGCTTCGGCAAGATCTGGGTGGATGCTGCGGACTTCAGCGTACTGAAGATCGAGTGGGACCCCCGCTCCATCCCCGGCTACTCAGAGGAACTCGACTCCTCCATCGGCAATCTCAAACGGGAGATCACCTGGAGCGTCACCTATGGGATCGAGAAGAACGGCATCCGCTTTCCCAGCTTCCAGAAGCTGGAAGAGGTGCTCATCAACCACACCGGCAACCGCAGCATAAAGTATCAAGTAGACATTCTCTATGATCAGTATCAGTTTTTCATCGTCGAAACCGAAATCAAATATCAGGTTGAATAAAGCAGGTGGAAGCTATTTTTTTGAGAGGCAGATCTTGATCTTTTCCGCGGCGGCGGCCCTGCGTGAGGGATCGAGCTCGGCCGCTTTCATGAAATCCGCAATAGCCTGGTCGTAATCCTTTTGGGCCATCCACACGATCCCGCGGTTGAAATAAGCGGAGACATAATCTGGTTTTATAACGATAGCGGCCGTAAGGTCTTCTAAGGCTGCGTCCAGATCGCCTTCCTGGGCATAGGCGCTGGCGCGGTTGAGGTAGGCCACGATATGATCGGGCCGTTCGTTCAAGGCCCTGGAATAATCCTCTATGGCTTCATAGAGATCTCCCAGGTCCATATGTGCATTCCCCCGGTTGACCAGCGCGTCCACATAAAGGGGATCGATCTCCAGGGCCCTGGAAAAGGCCGCGATCGCCCCCTCAAGGTCTCCGGAATCCTGGAGCTCTACCCCCTGGTTATACAGGGGGACGGCATTGGAGGCCCTCTTGGGATTTGAAGCACAGAAAAACAGGCACAAGCTGGCAAGCATCAGAATGCTGATGCGGTGGCAGGAGCCCATGCCTGTTATCCTTTTCATTTATCCGGGAAAGTGCTGATCTGTGTTTCATTTTATGGAGGTTCAGGAGGGGTGTCAAATGCAATAGATCCGCATGCAATATTTAGAAAAAACACTATAACATAATATTATGTTTTACTTTGGCGGCGATCTTGATGAAAATGAGGGAATGCGAATACGATCTGCATTTTTTGGAATCGCTCTTTTGGTCTGGGTGGGATTTTGTGCGATGGCGGCATGCCAGAAGACAGAGGATCCTCCCCCTCCCCTCCGCTTTTCGCTGGAACCCATCCCCGGACAGCTCGTTGCTTACGAAGGCAAGACTCGAATAGACAGCCCGGCTGCACTTCAAGATCCGGACCATTTTGTCTGGGGCGGGAGCGTTGTCCAGGCCGAGGACGGACGCTATCACATGTTCTATGCGATCTTCGATGCCGGCCCGGATAATCCGCCCTTCAGCGATGCCTGGCTCCTCAGCTCCAAGATCGCACATGCCGTGTCCGACCGGCCTGACAGGGGATTTGTTTTCCAGAAAGTCCTCCTGAGCGGTGCCTTCCACAATGGGCGGCCGGATGCCTGGGACGCCCAGGGTGTGCACAATCCCCACATCCAGAGGTTCGACGGCGTATATTACCTGTACTACATCGGGTCCCGCGATCCTGGGCCCCAGCCGGAGGGTTCGCCGGGCGCAGAGCTCCGCAAAAGGGACCGCATCCAGCAGGTCCAGAAGATCGGTGTCATCGCCTGCGATTCCATCCAAGACCTGATCTCCGGGGATTTCGTCCGGCCGGACACTCCTCTGCTTACCCCCCGCACGCGGGTCAAAGAGGGCGATGTGATCGATCCCTCTCCCTCCGGCACACAGGCCCTGCCGGACAACCTGATCGTGGTGAATCCGTCGGTCGTCTTCCGTCCCTCCGATGGTAAATACCTCTTGTATTTTAAGGGCAACCTCTACGACCCGACCTGGCGGGGGGTGCACGGAGTGGCAGTCGGAGACTCGCCCATCGGACCCTTCCGGGCGCTGGACGAGTATGTGTTCGATGTCCGAATGCCGGACGGCAGGCTGGCCAAGGCCGAGGATCCCTATGTGTGGTTTCATCCCGGATCCGGCCAATTTTACGCAGTGTTCAAGGATTTCAGCGGGCGTGTCACCCGGTCCGGTCCCGGCCTGGCCCTGATGACCTCACCAGACGGCATCCAATGGGTTCTCGCGGAGAACCCGCTATTTTCTCCCCTTGAGCTTGTGTTCGAGGACCAAACGGTCGTAAAGGTCGCACACCTGGAGAGGCCCCAACTGCTGATCGATCGTCACGGAATCCCCCAGGCCTTTTACGCGGCCTGTTCCCTGGAGCCGGTGGGAAGAAAAACGGACGGGAGTACGTTCAACGTCCAGATGAGAGTCAAAGTTATGAACAGCCGGGACTAGTCCGGCTTTTAAGATTCCAGCCGCTCCTCCAGGTCCGTAGGCAGGATGACCGTGAAGGTCGTTCCCTCATCCGGTCCGCTCTCCACTTTGATCTCTCCCCGGTGGTCCTCGATGATCTGGTAGCAGATCGCCAGCCCCAGCCCGGTCCCCACGCCCACGCCTTTGGTGGTGTACCCGGGATCGAATATTTTATCCAGCGTATCCTTGGGAATGCCCTCGCCCGAATCTTTGATCTCGACAAAGACCTTGCCGTCCCGAGCATAGGTGGTGATGGAAATCTCGCCCTTTCCCTTTATGGCCTGTTTGGCGTTTATGAAAATATTCAGAAACACCTGGTTCAGCCGGCCGGGGAAACCGGAGATTTTGGGGATGTTGCCGTAGTTCCTGTGTACTGTGATGTTGTGCTTGATCTCGTGTTGGATGATGGCCAAGGTGTCTTCCAGGCCCTCGTTGATGTCGGCATCCTTGAGCTCCGCCTCATCCAGACGGGCAAAACTCCGCAGCCGTTTCACGATGTCGATGACCCTTTCCGTTCCCGAGGCAATGACCTTGTTGGCATCGTCCACAACCTGGAGAGTAGAAATGATCCCTGCCTGCTCATCCCTGGTTTCCTTGAGACAGGACTCAATCTCGGCCTTGAGTTTCTCCACAGCACGCATCATGGTGTCGTTCATGCTGTTTATGGCACCCACGGGCGTGTTGATCTCGTGGGCCACGCCCGCCACCAGGCTGCCCAGGGACGCCATCTTGCTGGACTGGACCAGCTGGGCCTGCTTCTCCCGGACCTCCAGTGTCCGCTCCTCGACTTTGTGTTCGAGCGTCCGGCTGTGCTCCTCCAGCTCGGCCTTGGCCTCCTCAAGTCGGAGAGACTTTTTCTCGAGCTCTTGGGAATAGACCACCAACCGCCGGCTGTTCTCGGTAAAGCGGTGGTAAAGGATGTGCCCCATCAGGATGATGAAAATAAAGGTCCCGGCAGGCATGAGCCAGACTCCGGTCGGGGCGCCGAACATGTCGTGCAGGGAAAGCAGGGAAAAGATCGCGATACCCAACAGCATTATGCGGGCCTCATATTTCCCCTTTATGGCGGCCAGCAAACCGGCAATGAGGAGGGTCATGGTATCAAGCGCCCAGAGGGCACGGAAGGGGCCCATCAGTTCTGGGATGATTATAATGCCTGCGATATCCAGGGCCAGCATGATGGGAAGGGCG
>JAUWTO010000106.1 GCA_030614685.1 Candidatus Aminicenantota bacterium | reverse complement strand
GCTGGGTGTAATCCTCTTTGAAATGGTGACCGGCCGGCTGCCTTTCGAGGGAGACACGCCGCTCAGCATCGCCATGAAACACAAGGGGGAAGAGCCGGAGGCACCATCAATGCTTAATCCTCAGATCCCAGAGGACTTGAGCCGGTTGATCCTGAAGTGCCTGGCCAAGGACAAGGCAGACAGGTATGGGGCGGCTGAGGAGATGGTGGCTGAACTCGATCATATCAGGGGCAGCGTCCCTACGACAGAGAGGGAAATGACGGCCGGGAAAACTGCGGGGAAAACCAGTGGGAAAAAATCCACTACTTCCAAAGAGATCACGCTCTCGCTGACGCCGAAGAAGTTCATGGGCGCGGCCGTAGTGGTCGGGGTGACGATCGTGGCTCTGGTGGGGCTTCTTTTGTGGCGCCCATGGTCGTCTACGACACCTTCGGCCGCCGACAAGATCGAAAATTCCATCGCAGTCATAAGCTTCGAGAATCAGACCGGGGACAGCGGATACGATCATCTACAGAAGGTCTTTACCAACCTCCTGATCACGAGGCTGGAGGCGACCGGTCAATTCTATGTGCTCACCTGGGAACGCATGCGCGACATCAGCCGACAGATGGGGGAGGAAGGGAGCGACGTCATCGACCAGGACCTGGGCTTCGAGATCTGCCGCAGGGAGGGGATCGAGGCCCTGGCTATCGGGACCTTCACCAAGCTGGGCGAGATGTTCGCCGCCGATGTCAAGGTGTACGATGTAGACACCAAGAGCAGTCTGAGCAGCGCGAGCTCCAGGGGCGAGGGGGAGCAGAGCATCCTGACGAGCCAGATCGACGACCTGAGCCGGGAGATCGTGGCGAGCAGGGGTGCTGCACGCGGAGAAAAGGGGGGAGCAACAGAGGGCGCCACCCACATCGCAGATGTTACGACCTCCTCTCTCGAGGCCTACAACCTCTATCTGAGGGGAGTGGAGCTTTCCATGATGCTATATTTAGAGGAAGCCAGGCAGGCTCTCGAAAAGGCGGTCGAGATCGATCCCATGTTTGCCTCGGCCTATAGGGAGCTCTCTCTCATATATCGCCAAACGGAAAATCCCAAGGCGAATGAAGAGGCCATTAAAAAGGCCATGGAATTTTCCGACAGGGTTACCGAGAAGGAAAGGCTGTTTATCGAGGCGGCCTATACCTCCATAGTCGAAGTCGATTTAGATAAAAGCATAAGGCTTTACGAGACCCTTGTAGCAAAATTCCCCAGGGAGAAGCTGGCCTATTTTTGGCTTGGGATCATGCACTATTTCCAAGGATCTGATGATGCGGCCATAGATGCTCTGGAGAGGGCGCTGGAGCTCGACCCGCGCTATGGGGACGCTGTGAACATGATCGCTTATGCCTATGCCCAAAAGGGCGATTATGAAAATGCTGTCGAGTATTTCAAACGCTACGTGGCGCTCTCTCCGGGGGAGGCTAATCCCCACGATTCCCTGGCAGAGGCCTATTTCCTTATGGGCCGGCTGGAGGAGTCGCTGGCAGAATACCAAGAAGCCCTGAGGATCAAGCCCGATTTTGGATCGCATTGGAAGGTGGCCTACATCCATGCTCAAAAGGAAGATTACGCAGAGGCCGTGAAATGGATCGATCTGTTCATTGATGTGGCTTCTGTGCCAGGTCTTAAGGCCTTGGGCCATCTTTGGAAGGGCTTCTATCTTTATTGGCTGGGGAACATGGATGGGTCCTTCAATGAGCTTCAGCAGGCTGAGACACTGGCGAAAGAAGTGGAAAACGGATTGATGCTTTCACGGATTGATGCATTCAGGGCATGGATCTACCAGGAGAGGGGAGAGTTCGAGCTGTCCCGGGAGGGCTATAAAAAGTGGAATGCGTTCATTCGTGAGTATGTTCCTTCCTTCGAATCCGTGTATGACGTAATGTACTATTTTAGTCTGGGAATGTTATCTTTGAAGGAGGGACGGATCGATTCGGCCAGGTCGCGGTTGGAGGGGATTGACGACCTGTGGGACAAGATCCAGCCTTCGGAAAAAGATTGGGTGACCTACTATCGTGACTTGCTTAATGCTGAAGTCCTGCTGGCGGAGGGTATACTGGATGAGGCTGTGACGGTCGCGGAGGGAATAGCGGGCTTGAGGTATCCCTTCATACTAACCCCGGCGGCCGGCATCATCTATAACATGCCTGTCAGCAAAGATGTATTGGCGCGGGTGTATGCGGCAAGAGGAAATGTGGACAAGGCCGTGGCCGAGTATGAGCGTCTGATCGTGTTTGACCCTGAGAATGAATCGCGGTTCCTGATCGCGCCGGTATATCACTACCGGCTGGGTGTCCTGTATGAGCAGACAGGAGCGACCGCCCAGGCCAAGGAGCAGTACGTGAAGTTCCTCGAGCTGTGGAAGAACGCCGACCCAAATCTGGATGTGGTGAAAGACGCCCGCTCCCGCCTCGCCTCTCTCTGATGGGGACGGACCCTGGAATCCTATTGAAAACAAAGGAGTTAACTCCATAAAACAGCAATTTATCAGCCTTAAACGGTCCATTTTGGGGGTAAAAAGGTACATTTAAGTAAAAATGGAATGATTTTTATTAGCTATTTTTTCTGTGAGACCTTAAAGGGAGAAATGATCCCCACTCTGTTGCTCTGCCCATAGAGGATTTTCCTGCCATTCAGTTCGGGCCACCAGATCCCTTCTTCTACGCGGACGTTCTGTTTGGATATCAGGATGTACGCGGTGGGATGCGCGAAAAAGGCGCCGGGCAGGCGATCGACCCATATGAGCAACGAGTTGCTATGGATTCGAAACAGCCGCTCCAAGGGACCATCCTGGAGCCGGTCACGTGATGTGAGCTCGTGTGGGTAGACATGGACGGCGATCTCTTCTCCTGTAGGTGGATTATCCAGACGCCCGGGCATTTTATAAGGGCTGACGATGGCGTATTGGCCCTGTCCATCCTTAAACAGCCTTTTGCGGTTCAGCACAGGCCACCAGCGACCTTTCTTGATCCGGATTCTTTTCTTTGAGATCAAGATGTAGCACGTCTCATGCTCGAAGAACATCTCGGGTGCGAGGTCGACCCAGACAAGGAATGTGTCCTCTGTGATGCGAATTGCCCGGCCATCCGGGCCGTCTGTGAGAATATCCCGGGGAACAAGGGTCTGGGGATAAAAATGTGCATTGATATGGTCATCCCATCCTTGTGAGAAAAGCGTCAGGGGCGCCAAGAGTAGAACAAAGACAAATGTTGCAATGATTCGCTTCATAATCGCATCCTCCTTACGAAGTTAGGCGTTTTCATAATATTACTGATGCTGATGCTTTTTACATCGAGACATATGCGAGTGTTTAATTTGCTTTTTTTTCCTCTTCGGCACGGATGCGCCGGGCCATCAAATTGAGCTTTTCCTGGGTGCTTCGCGTCCCGGTCCTGGCGGCTTTTCGGTGAGGAGTGGGATGCCATACATGGCGGGACTGACATCTCGAGAGCGGATAATTCCAAAGATTGTTCATTTTTCAATCCCTCGCGGACGCTTAAAATGCATGATTTATGCCAAAAGCACAGGATGGAACCAAATGCAGCCAGAATACTACCTAACGCCTTTATTATGAATAGGATATATTGAGGAAGGAGGCACTGCATAGGGAAAACTTCCATGCCGCCCTTATGATGAATTGTCCTTAACAGGTTACACATGTCAATAAATTGGATTCTTCATCACAGTCCACTAGGATGGCATCATCTACTCTTAGGTGTATGAAAATGGGCCCAAAAGTGGTGTTTTAGGGAAATATTTTCGTGTGTTTAAGGTGTTAACTCTATTGTTTTTAATAGGATTCCAGGGTCCGTCCCCAAATAATGAAATAAAGTCTGGTGGCCTACAGCCTAACAGTCATAGTATAATAAAAAGCAATAAAACGGAGATTTCTGAATTGAAGATACAATATGTAAGATACACCATCACCGCACTCTCTCTACTCATTGGCTTGTTGTTTTCCTGTACGAGCTGTAAAAGCGTCACAAGTTCGGACGAGGGATTTGAGGCCCGTATCATCGTTTCCAACAACTGTGGGGCAACGCTGGATATTTATATGGACGACAATTTACAGTTCACGATCAACACGGATAGCAGTGAAACCATCGATAACCTGGCTGAAAAAGAACACACGCTCAAAGCCTTCCTGACCGGGACCAATTATCTGGTTCTGACAGTATCGTTCGATGCCACGAACGAAGGTGACTATGAATGGAACATCGCTGGGCAGGCGACTATTGTGATCACCAACAAATACGGGAGTACTCTGTACATTTACGAAAGCGGCGAATATGTGGGGTCCATCGAAGATGATGCAGCCGTCTCCATTTCCGAGGTGCCCTTTGGATCGTTCTATATGGAAGCAACGGCCACGGAATCGGGTAATACGGTCGTTGTGGCTTCGACCACAATCACAGTCACCGAGATAATGGAATACACCTGGACCGTCACCAAGTAACCTGTCGTGAGTTATCCAGAGTAAATGGAGTGTCCTAACTAATGCCTACCTTCAGCATCTCTCGCATCGGCTCCTTTGAACAGTGTCCGATGAAGTACAAATTCAGGTATATCGACAAAATCAAGCCCGAGATTCCCACCACGATCGAGGCGTTTCTGGGATCCCGGGTGCATGACACGCTGCAGAAGCTCTATCGGGAGAAAGGCAAAAAAACAGTGATGTCCCTGGAGTGGCTCATTCGCTACTACCATTGGATCTGGGACAAGAAATGGGAAGACTCCATCTTGATCGTGAAAGAAGACAAGACTCAGGACGACTACCGGAGGGAAGGGGAAAGGCAGCTCGGAGTGTATTATGGGGCGCATGTGCCCTTTGACGAGGGGGAGATCCTGGGGCTCGAGACCTGGGAAAGGCTGGCGCTGGATGAGGATGATGAGAGCCATGAGGCTGGTGAGGGAGGCGGAGAGGCGAAAAAGCCCAGGTACTCGTTTCACATTCGGATCGACCGCCTGATGAACGCCGGGGACGGCTTGTACGAGGTCCACGATTATAAATGTGGAGCACGCATGGACACCCAGGAGAAGCTCGATGAGGACCGGCAGCTGGCCATGTATTCGCTCTGGGTGAGGGAGCGGCATGCAGACTGTAAAAATGTGCGCCTGGTGTGGCATTTTACGGCTCACGACAAGGAGATGGAGTCCTGGCGGACCGAGGAGCAGCTGGCGGAATTGAAGGCGGAGATCCTGGCCCAGATCAAGGAGATCGAGGCGGCCAAGGAATTTCCCGCCAACGTCACCCGACTGTGTGACTGGTGCGAGTACAAGACCATCTGCCCGGAGTGGACATAACTGCGCCCTTTCGCCCTTTAGATTTCAAATTATGTGATCGTATCCTTTGGCGGTGGGAGTACAAATTGATTAGAGGGGCCAACCTGGCCCCCAAAAAGTAGGTTTAGCTGAAAATCCGCATGTCTCTATGGGGTTAACATATTTAGATTCAGATAGTTGGAGTTGTCGGAGCACAATTGTGGTTGACATTTAGGGGGGCTCCTCATTTAATAAAGAGAAGAAGGAGGACAGGGGATGTGATGGAAATTCTGGTCTTTGGTACACGTGAGGATCAGGGCAAGGTCGTTGTCGACCTCGGGATCCGCTCTCTTTATGACCGGGAGGGGATAGACATCCAGATGAAGCAGCAGTTCTTTCTGCAGATCGGGGAGGCGTAATTTTCGGTGGATGCCGCGTCCACGGCCGCACTCCTGCGCCATCCTCCGGATCCCTTCACAGTTCCGCCAGGCGTCTCCCTTCGTTTTGAGATCGCCTTCGATGCCCAGGGAACTGCCACGGCGGTGAGATACCGCGGCTACAAAAGCGAAGCGGTCCTGAAATTCTAGCGGCAGTGTGAGCATTTTCATACAGGGATTGTCACTTGAAAGTTTGATATAGTGTTTCTTAAGCATTTTCGGGATGGAGGAGGAATCATGCTTATTTTCAAGAAATCCGTCTTTTATATCCTAGTAATGTCTCTATTGTTGGCTTCTCCGGCACACAATTCTCCAACTTGTTTAGATGATGTACGCAGCCCTCAGCAGACAGCCTATGCCAATATTGGAGAGCTCACCCGATCATTCGGTGGGAACTGGCAGGAGGCCTTCGCTTTTGTGAGGGATGACATCCGCTTTGAGCCGACGACCCATCTGATGAAAACCGCCCAGGGAGTGCTGTGGGGGCGGTCCGGGAACGCCAGGGAACAGGCTCTGCTGCTGGCGGAAATGCTGCAGGGACTCAGAGTGGAAACCCGCATGGCCGCGGGCCGGCTCGACCCTGATCGAGCTGCGGCCCTGATTGGGTCCCTGTTTCCTGAAAAGAAAGATTTCTCCTACGCCGATGACATCCCGCTCTCTCAGCCGCTTGAGGACGAGGAGCTCCTCGCACACGTCAGCGAGCATGTCTGGGTCCAGATCAAGCAGGACGGTCAGTGGCTCGACCTCGATCCCAGCTTTCCCGATGCAAAGCCGGGCACGGCCTATGCCGACGCAGACCAGACCTTCACATCTCTGCCCGACCGCGCCTTTCCCCGCATGATGATATCCATGAGCGTACAGAAGGGAGGCGCACGGGAAGACATATTCACGCTCGAACAGGGCCTGCACGAGATGGTCAATTTACCCGTTACTCTGTCGATCTCAACGAGTTTTGCGGAAGGCGAAAAAAAGTCCTCGGGCGGTTCCGTGGGAGGCGCCTTCGGCGGGCTGTCGGGCGGTGCATCCGGGAAAAAGGCCAAGCAAGGGCTGGTCGCCACCTACAGGGCCGCGCTGATTGTAAAGGAGGGGATGGAGGCTGCCGGAGAGTTCACGGAAAAGATCCCTGAGAAATCACAGAAACTCGCTGCCGAAGATGTCCTCGACCGGGTCTGGCTCACCTTTCGCCTGACCCTGAATGGAGACCCCCTACTCGAGTCCGAGCGTGTCCTCTTCGAGAAAAATAAGGCTGACGACGAGTTCCCGCTCTTCCAGAGGCATTCGATCCTGATCGCTCCCAACGCCATCCCCCTGGAAGCCTGGGAGTGCGACCTGTCCAAGGTCACGGATGAGCGTCTGCTGAAGCAGGTCAAATCCGCGGTCGATGAGATCAAAAAAAGTGTCAAGTCCAAGAAGGACAAAAACGCGCTCCTGGATCAGAGCCTTTCCCTGGAGGAGAAGCTGGGGCGCGACACGGGCCACTTGATCAACATGATCTTCGCCTACACCTCCGACGGCATCACCGCCGATGCAGGCAAGGCGCTCTCGGTCTGCAGTTATTACGCCCTGCCCCGCATCATCATATCCTCTGTGGAAGGCGACGGCGAACATGTCACGACGGTCATGGACCTCCGGCAGGACAGGATCGAGGCTCTCCCGTATCCCGGTCAGGCCCTTGGCATGACCGGGACTTTCCTCTATGGGAGGGGGGTCTTCGAGTCGGTCCTGGAGGGAAAGGTGTTGGAGCTCTTCCTGGGGAAGCGGGCCCTGACCACCGCTTACATCATGCAGGAGGCGGCTAAGAAGAAGATTTCGGTCCGATTTCTTTCTGAAAATGAAATGGCCGATCTGGAGAAACTGGGCATGCCAGAACATGTGTCGGGCCGGGCCTTGAAGGCCATGGCAGCCGGCGCCGTGCTCGTGATCCCTGAGCGGAGCATCCGTTTCGACGGCCGGGACCGCTGGGGCTGGTGGCAGGTGGACCCCAAGACCCAGGAGGTGGTCGGCGTGCTTGATACCGGCCTGCACCAGGCCATGATGCAGCGCACTGTCCTCGATACCGAGGGCATGCTGAACTCGAAGATGGGATTTGCCATAGGTGCCATCACCGGGGCCGTGGATACCCAGTGGATGCTGGCCACCATGATCCTCAAGTACGGGGAAAT
>JAUWTO010000012.1 GCA_030614685.1 Candidatus Aminicenantota bacterium | reverse complement strand
TTCCCGGGTCAATCCGCGGCCGCTGCCTTCGCAGCGGGGAGCCATGGATCCCCGGGAAGTGGAGCGGAACATTAAGCCGGGTTCGGTCCATCTGCCCCGGACCTCGCTGATCTGTGTGGAAAACTCCCACAATAACTGGGGAGGTGCCGTTGTCCCCCTGGAGAATCTGCGGGCCATACGGGAGACGGCCGACCGCTTCGGCATCCGGGTACACCTGGATGGGGCCCGGGTGTTCAATGCCAGCGTCGCCTCGGGAGTGCCGGTGGGTGACTATGCGGCGACGGCCGACTCGGTGATGTTCTGCCTCTCCAAGGGATTATCCGCACCCGTGGGATCGATGTTGATGGGGCCCAGGGATTTCATTGCGCACAGCCGCAGGATCCGGAAGGCTCTGGGGGGGGGAATGCGGCAGGTCGGAGTGCTGGCGGCGGCAGGCCTGGTGGCCTTGAACAAGATGGTGGATCGGCTGGCCGAGGATCATGCCAGGGCCCAACGTCTGGCGCATGGCATTGCCAAGATTCCGGGGATCCAGCTCGATCCAGCTGACGTGGAGACAGACATCATCATCTTTGGCCTCGAACATCCCAGGTTTGCGGTCCCGGAACTTCTTGAGGAGCTCAAGGCACACAGGGTGCTGGCTCTTGCCGTGCCCCAGGGGATCCGGTTTGTGACCAACAAGGATGTCGATGACGATGACGTGGATCGCGCCATAGCCGCCTTCCAGGACATCCTCTCCTGAAGGCTCTTCCGCCCGCTTCCTAATCCGCCAGGGATTCTGCCACCAGCTGTGCGATATCCTTGACTTGGATGTGCGACTGGTCCTTGTCCTTGAGGCCGTCATGCAGCATAGTCTGGCAGAAAGGGCAGGACGTGACAGCAAGGTCAGGAGAGGCTGAGATGATTTCGTCTGTGCGCATGTGATTGATACGCTGGCCCAAAGATTCCTCCGTCCACATCAACCCGCCCCCGGCTCCGCAGCAGAAGCTGTGCTCCCGGCATTGAGGGAGTTCCTTGAATTTTGCGCCTTCTATTCGGGCGAGAATCTCGCGGGGCTCCCGTATGATACCGTTGTGACGGCCCAGGTAGCAGGAGTCATGGTAGGTCAGCAAGAGGTCCTTGCCCGAGTTGAGATGGATCCTGCCCTCGCGCAGGAGTTCGGCGATGAGCTGCGTATGGTGGTTGATCTCGATCCGGGCGAAGGACTCCTTCGCTTCGGCCGGCAGGTCCGGAAGAAGCGGCAGGAGTGCTGAGTATTCGTGCTTAAACGTGTTGTAGCCATGGGGACAGATCGTAATGATCCGTTGGACCTTGGCATTGTGGAAGGCCAGGATGTTCTCTGCAGCCTGCATCTGGTAGAGGTACTCGTTGCCCAGTCGGCGGGCCGAATCTCCACAGCATTTTTCTTCGGCCCCGAGGATGGCAAAGTCGATCCGGGCCTTTTGCAGGATGGATACCAGGGCCCGTGAGATCTTCTTCCCCTCCTCATCGAACGAGCCAGCGCATCCCACCCAGAAAAGATAGTCGGCATGAGAGGACTCGCTCAGGAGCTTGACGTTCAGGCCTTCCGCCCAGGCCGCGCGGTCGGAGAATCCGATCCCCCAAGGATTGCTGTTGGTCTCCATGTTCCGGAAGAAAGCGTTCAACTCTCCGGGGAATTTGCTTTCCATCAGTACCTGTCCCTGCCGGAGACCCACGATCTTGGGAATGTGCTCGATCTCCACCGGGCATACGTGCATGCAGGCGCCGCAGGTCGTGCAGGACCAGATCTCATCCGGAGTGAAGACGCCGTCCATCAGGGCTTTCAATCCGTCGCGATCTTTGCTGGTGTATTGGCTTCTGCTCTGCAGAAGGTGCTGTTTCAGGTTGTAAATGATCATCTTGGGCGAGAGTGGCTTATCGCTGGCAAAGGCTGGGCAGGCGTCCTGGCAGCGGCCGCATTCCATGCAGGCAAAGGGATCGAGCAGGTCTTTCCAGGTGTAATCCAGACCCTTCTCGATGCCGAACACCTCGGAATTCTCGATATCCAGGGCCGGCAGTTCCCCCATGGGGGTGTCGCGGTTGACGAGCAGGTTGAAGGATCCGGCGAACATATGGAAATACTTGGAATGGGGGACATAGACGATGAATCCGAAGACCAGCAGGATGTGCAGCCACCAGGCGATGTAGAAGTGCTGTGTGATGACTGCGGAAGAGAGCCCCGCAGTCAAGCTCCTCGCCAGGTATCCTCCCAAAAACGCCAGGCGCTCTGATTCGGGATGATGGGCGATGGCGAATATCTCGAAATACATATAGCTCAACGTTATCAGGAACAGAGCGACATAGATGATGAGGGAGTCCCCCGGGGTCGTAGCATAGGCCTTGGGCCGGATGACGAAACGGCGGAAGGCAAAGAAAAGTACGCCGATCAGGACCAGAACCGCGAAGACGTCCACCATCAGGGAATAGAACAGGCCGAAACCCGTGTCTCCGAACAGATAGAAGTCTGAGAAAAATCCCTCCAGCGTATGGTTGAGGGACATGGTATCGAAGGTCAGGGCCCCATAGAAGATGAAAACATGCATGAATCCGGAGAACACGCGCTCATTCTTTAAAGTGCAGCGCTGCAGCAGGATCTTGGATAGTGAGGAGGCCATCCTCCTGGCCAGGTTCCGGAACCTCTGGTCCGGTTGACCGGACGTTATGATCCGGATGCGTTGGATCACCGGGATCAAGAATCCGGAGATGGTGGCGAGAATGATCAGGGCAAAGATCCCCTTACCTAGTGGAGACAGCATGGTCCCTCCTTTCGGGGTCGGCTATCTGCGGACCCGAGTAGCTAAAACTCATAGGCCAGACCCAAACGGAATATCCGGGGAGACTGGATCTCGGTGGCGTAACGCTTGGAATAATCGGGCCCCGTCCACTCGTTCTCCTCGGTCGTCAGATTGCGGTTCATCAGGTTGAAGCCGTCGAGGATGATTCTCAGCCGGGACGCGCTTCCCAGACGCAGGATCTTTTCGATCCGCACGTCCATGGTATTGTTGTATTCGTACCGGGATGCCCCCCGGGGATTGGCCTGGATGTAGAAGGGGCCTTGATTGAAGCCATCGATGATGATCTTGCGAGCAAAAGGCTGCCCATCATAGTATTTGATGACCAGCCCCAATCGGATATCGAAGGGTGCCAGGTAGTCGATGGCCAGGCGGGCGGTATAGGCCCGGTCAAAGCGAACCCTGCCCTTGGCGTTTATCAGGTTGTTCGGGTTGTAAAACAGGTCTCCTACCACCCCGTCATCGTTTTCGTATTCCGTGTTCCCGGGGTTGGTATGGCCATCCGCCTGGATGGCGGTCAGGGACAGAAAGAACGTGAGCCGGTCACCGAACCGCTTGATCAGATTGATATCCGCACCGAAGTAGACCGAGTTGCGCGTTTGGGACTCAACGTTGGTGAGCCGATACTCGTCCTGTCCCAGCGTTTCGGGATCCTGATTGAAGACAGTGAAGAGGAGATCGTCATAGGTGTTGGGGATCTGGTCGTCTCCGCTGTCAATGAAGTATTCGGGCGTATAGGCATTGAAGGGAACGCCTACATTCTGGTTGTGGACCAGGTAGGAAGTGTTGCGGGTGAATCCGGACAGGGTAAAGGACCAGCTCTTCCCGAAACTGGCGCAGTAGCTGATGCTGAATTCATCAGTGCGGGGCCTTTTGATCCCTGGATCGATGAGGCTGTACCAGGCCCCTTCCCTCCGGAGCAGCCGGCCGGCTTCTCCCTGCTGGAATGCTCCGTCACGGTTGGTGTCGTTCCAGGTATATACCAGGCCGGACAAGCCATAGGGATTGCCGAAGGTGAGATAGAGGAGGGGGAGAGTGTTGTAGTACCGGGCATAGGAAACCTTGAGGACCGCGGCCTTGCTCCGTGTCATGGGGATGCTGACTCCCAGCCGGGGAGCGAGGTTTACCCAGCTGATCTCGCCCCCGGTTGTCAGGGTCTGGTCCTGACCAGGGATGGGAGAGGCGAAAGCGTCGTCCCGATCCGGGACCCAGGCTTTGCTTCCGCTCAGCCCCAGGCCGGCGTAAACCGTGAAAAGGCCCGGGAAGATCATGCTGTCCTGCACGAACAGGTTCCACTGTCGACCGGATTCATAATGCTTCAGAGGGGTGTTGTAGAAGACGACTTCGACAGCCTGGTCTTCGTGGAAATGCAGGTGCATGTCCTCCCAGATTTCCTTTTGAGAGCTGGCCGAGGCATTCTGCCAGGAAAGGCCGTACTGTATGCGGTGGCGTGCGCCCGGGAGAGACTCCAGCCACAGGTCTCCCTTGAAATCAAGTGTGAGTGTCCGGCTCTGGTCTTCCGAGGCGAGGGGGGCGGCGCTGCTGGGCGTCCGGAGGAAGATGTCCATGCCGTATGGGCCGGGGATGTCCTCCTGGAAATCGGAAATAAAATCCGCCTGGGCAAAGCCCAATCCGAGGTGGATGCTGTGGTTGGGGCGCAGGCGCTTGTCCCAGAGAAGCTGGGCAACGGTGAAGCGCTCACTCCGGATATTGGTGGCGGAAAACGGCACTGCGCGGTCCGCACCGTAGGAATCGTGAGCCAGGGTCTGGCCGGTCCAGAGGAACCGCAGTCGGCTGGTGTCTGAGAGATGGGTAAGACCGAGCGTTCCGGACAGCAGCCGCGACCGGTCGTGTTCCGCGAACTCTGCGATGTCCCGGGAGAGGTCGAAGGCAGAGACCGAGGCAAAAAAATGGAGTTTTTGCGGGATCAGAGGGCCCGAGACACGGGCATTGCCGTCCAACATGTAATGAAACCCATTGCTCTCGGTCAAACCCTCCTGTTCCAGCTGGGGTGTGATGTTGGAGCTCTGCAGGCTGTGGTTGAGATAGAAGGCCGAAACCCCTCCGTGAAACCGACTGCTTCCCTCCGGGGTGATCATGTTGAGGATCCCCCCGGGAGAAACCGCATAGGAGGGGAGGCCGCCGTTGATGAGCTGCGTATATTCCAGCCCATAGAAGTCAGGGTAGAGAAGGGGGCGGCCCGTCCCATAGGGATCGGTCACGTCCAGTCCGTTTAGCTGATAGGCGCTCTGGGTCCAGGAGGTCCCTCCCCGGGCGCTGAACAGGGCTGGGATGCCGCTGTAGAGCCCGCCCACATCGATCCGGTTGGATGTGGCGGAGAGATCCAGGTTTTCAACCAGTCCCCACAGATTATGCGCCACTGGCAGGCCCTGGATCCGGTCGCGGCCCAATACGGTCTGATGCGTGTTCCAGGTATGATCCACGGTCATACGATCTGCGGAGGAGGCCTTTTGACTTTGAGAGGGGCTGAGGGCAACGCTTAAATGGAGCGTCATTCCGGGCTCCAGGAACAGGTCGTCGCAGGAATAGGACCAGTATCCCCTGTGTTCGACCAGGAGCGTGTATCTCCCGGCCCTCAGCCCGGAAACCTGGAAGCTTCCCTCCTGCGAAGATTCCACTGCCAGGGGAGTGGAGTCCGGGCCTTGACGGAGGGTGAGGCGCGCCCCGGCCAGCACGGCTCCCTCGGAAGTCTTCACCGTTCCCCAGAGCGCGGCATGGTCCGAGGCTGCACAGGGAAGCGGGGGGACAACCAGGAGGAAGAAGAGGCAAAACACAAACACACCGGCGGAGAACTCAGCGCTGCGTGTGCTCAGATCAGGCCTCCTTTCGTCAGGAAATTCCCCCTAGTTATGACGGTTTTGTCCCGGGGTGTCAAGCTCAAAGTGTGGTGCCTGGAAATATCAAAATTGGATTTCCCAACCGGGAACATTTTTACTATAATCAAGTTTGAAAAGTCTCCATCCATGAGGAATATATGAAACAAAGTTATGACATTGGAATAATAGGAGCGGGGCCGGGTGGCTACGTAGCCGCCATCCGGGCGGCCCAACTTGGTATGAAGGTCGTGCTGATCGAAAAGGAACGGGTAGGCGGGACCTGTATGAACCGGGGCTGCATCCCTACGAAGCATCTGCTGCATGAAACACGGCGGTTCGCAGACGTGCACCGGAATCCCTTCCTCTCCGGGCCGGTGGCCGATGTGGGATGCGACTGGCCTGCCGTACAGGCGGAGAAGCGGCGGCGTGTCGACCGCCTCGTGAGCGGAATCGAATTTCTGCTGGAGAAAAACGGCGTGACCGTGCTGCAGGGCATGGGATTTTTCAGAAAAGAGCACGAGATCGAGGTTGAGCAGGCGGAGGGAACCCTGGTCCTGGAGGCGGGCCATATCCTCCTGGCAAACGGGAGCCGGCCGGCGGCCCTGCCCTTTCTTCAGCCGGACGGGACGCGTGTCCTGACCAGCCGCGAGGCCCTGGAACTTGAGGATATTCCCCGACGCCTGCTGATCGTGGGTGCAGGCGCTATCGGGCTCGAGATGGGAACCATCTTCCAGCGCTTGGGAAGCGAGGTTACGGTGCTGGAGATCCTGCCCCAGATCCTTCCGGGTGCGGACCTGAGCCTGGCGCGCAGACTGCAGCGGATACTGAAGAACCAGGGACTGGACATCCAGTTGCGCATGCGGATCGAAGGGGTAGAGAAACAGGAAAACGGACTTACCTTGATCGGTACCCGCCTCAAAGATGGGACGGCGTTTGCGCTCGCTGCGGACAGGGTGCTGCTGGCGATCGGCCGGAAGACGGAGTCAGCAGGCTGCGAGAACGGAGCGCTGCACTGGGACAAAACAGGCTGCCTGATGGTCAACGATTCCTGGGAAACGGACGCTCCGGGCGTCTTTGCCATCGGGGACCTGATCGGAGGGAAACTCCTGGCGCACAAGGCCTCACACGAGGCCATCCTGGCTGTAGAGAACCTGGCCGGTGCCAAGCATACCCGGTCGAAAATGGTGGTTCCCATGGCCGTGTTCACCGATCCGGAGTTTGCCTCCGTGGGGCTGACCGAAGCCGAGGCTCGGGACCGGTTGGGCGACGGTGTTAAGATCGGGACTTTCAGCCTTCAGGCCAACGGACGGGCGCTTACCCTGGGGGAGCAGGAGGGGATGGTCAAGGTGGTCGCCGACCGTAAAGACCGTATCCAGGGTGCCCATATTCTGGCCCCCCATGCCTCGGAATTGATCACTGAGATGACCCTGGCGATCTCCCGCGGGCTGACGCTTTCAGAGATCGCGGACACCATCCACATCCATCCCACCCTTTCCGAGGCGGTGATGGAAGCCGCGCTCCACGGCAACGGCAGGGCGATCCATGCTCTGAATCTGTGATCCTTCCAGAAATGGCCGGCTGAATAATGTTGCCGGTGCCCGGGTCACTTTATATAACCCAGGGATCTGAGCATCTCGAGACTCTCGGGATCAAGGCTGACTTCTTTTTTTGACCTTCTGATCTCTTGAGCCCGGCGAAGCACATCCGAAATCAGCTCACGGACCTCTTTCTCCTCCTGGAACATGGGATAGACGTTCTGTGTCTCGGCCCGGTTCTTCCCGAAGTGATAGAGCTGAATCTCATCCAGGGCAGGTGTGAATATCACGTGCCAGGGCTCCCTCAGGCCGCCGAAGCGGTCTTCTGAGGCTTCGGGTCTGTACGTCTCCTGAAAAAGGAACCGGGACTCGGAGCGCGTCTGTTCCGGTAGGATAATCCCGGAGTGAGCAGGGAGGGGATCCCAGCCCATCTTGGCCATGAGGGTGGGAGCGATGTCCTGGAGGCTGACAGGCGAGTGGACACGACCAGGAACGGAGTCAGCCAGAGGATCGACCAATATCAGCGGGACCTTCAGGTAGATGTTCCTCAGATAGTGGATATGGCCGAAGTAGGCGTCACGGTTTTCTCCCAGGTGTTCTCCCAGCCCTTCGCCGTGATCCCCGACCAGGATCACCAGGGTTTGTTCCAGCAGGCCCAAGGACTCAAGCCGGTCTTTCAATCGGCCGAGCTCGCTGTCCAAGTACTCCACCTCCCGGCGGTATCCCAATGCCTGTTCGGAAGGGAAGAGGTTGATGTTGCCCTGGGCTGTGATGACCAGTCGCCGGGCAGGGCCTGGATTCTGGATCGAGAGTACCGCCTGGTCGCGGAATGCGAGAATCCGGCCGCTTTTCCGTTCCAGCATGGTCCCCTCCAAGATCTCGATCTCCAATTCCTCACTGTTTAAAAAAAGGATGTCATTTAGGCTGACGCGGAAATCATTCCTGGCAACAGGAAAGGGCTGCAGGCTCTCGATCAGGATCCGGTTTAGACCCGGCTCGAGATCGAATTCAAGTTCGAGTATTTCCCGTTTTTGCGCACAGACCTCATGCAGAACTTCTCCTTGAAAATGGATCCGTAGGTCCGGGCCTAGCGAGGGAGGCGCATACGGATCGTGCGGATCCGAGTAATGGACCCAAAGGAAAAAACGGTCAGACTGATTGTTTTCCAGCCAGGGGAGTACCTGATCGTTCACTTCCCGCGCCGTCCTATACCATCGCCGTGGATGCGTCTCATCCCAATAAAAATCGAATCCGTCATCCAGGTTGAACCGGGCTTTCAATACGCCCAGAGAAACAAAAGCGGCTGTCTTTGCTCCATGGCGCCGGAAGGCCTCGGCCAATGAGACCCAGGATGCGTCGGGATGGAAAACCTGGCCATTGTTGTAGGTCCGGAGCCGGTGTGGAGGGAGCGAATAGAACAGAGAGGCGTGAGCCGGGAGCGTGATCGGGATGGGCGAGAATGCGCTGGTGTACAGCGTGCCTTGAGCGGCGAAGCTGTCGATCTGGGGAGTTTGTGCGTTGCTTTCGCCGTAGGCACCGATAAAATCCGCCCTGAGCGTATCCAGTGTGATCACAAGGACATTCTGCGGGGGGGGGCTGGAACCATCTCCGCAGGAAACGGCCAGGAATGCGACCAACAGCAGAGACATCGCCCTGCCGGATCCGATGGATTGTCTATCCTTTTTCACTCTGTAAGACCTCAGTTCTTTCGGATCTCTGCGCAGCTGACTAGCGGAGATAGCCCAGCGCTTTGAGCCTTTCTTCCAGCTCCCGGGTCATCTGGATCTGTTCACGTCCCTTGTCGAGTTGGGACTTTGAGCGGTAATAGTTGTCCAGGAGTCGCAGCACCTCATCCCGGATCTTTTGCGTACGGACGGAGATATCGGTCCTTTCATCGGGGTCCTGCGTCAGGCTGTACGTCTCCACAGTCTCGGTCCCATCCTGAGATCTGTGGATGATAAATTTCAGGTCGTCCCGGTTGGTGGCGATCTTGGCAGGGCACAGCTCTGGTATGTTCTTGTGGGCCAGATCGCTGATGAACACCCGGTCCGCATGCCCGCTTCCGGAGAGGAGTGGAATCAGGCTGAGGCCTTCGATACTGCCCCGGCTTCCGGAGATGTCCAGCACATCCAATACTGTGGGCAGGATGTCGATGAGGCGCACCCTGGCAGACACCCTGCGGCCGGGGTGTTCGGACCGGGGAAATTTGATCAGCAGAGGGACCCGGATCGCCTCATCGTAGAGGGTCTGGCCGTGCAGCCAGCCGCCATGTTCTGCGAATTCTTCGCCGTGATCGGAGGTGACGATCAGCAGCGTGTTGTCATAGATTCCCAGTTTTTTGAGTTTGGCCACCAGCGGCTTGAGCAGCATTTCGTCCGTGTAGCGGATCTCTCCGTCGTACAGGGCAACGATGTTGGCCCGCTCTTCGGGAGTGAAGACCCGGTCCTGCCCTTCCTCCTGTAACAGGGCGTGCAGTGCCAGTCCCGTCCACTCCGCTTCGTCTTGCTCGATAAACATCGAGTTCCAGGGAGGCGGGCTGACGTACGGATCGTGGATCTGATAGGTGTGCAGGAAGAGGAAGAACGGCCTGTCGAGGTGATCGTCGAGCCAGCGGGCGGTGACGTCGTACAGCCTCTCGGCCCCATCCTTGCCCTGCGGTTTCTTGTGTCCCTTGGTGGGATTGTCATACCAGTCGAAACCCTTGGCAAATCCATAGATGCGGCTCACATATCCACCGGCTGAGAAGCCGCATGTCAGGAATCCCCGTTCCCTCAAGTAAGAGGCGAGAGAGGGGAGTGTGGCGTTGATCTTCTGGTCGTTGAAATAGACCTGGTGGCTGGCGGAGTTCAAGGAAAACAGCAGGGAGAGATGGGAGGGGAGGGTCCAGGGGCTCTGTGCATAGGTGTTCTCGAACAGAGCACTTTCTTCCGCGAGGCTGTCGAGGAACGGGCTTGTGGCCCGGGGGTAGCCGTAGCAGCCTAGGTGATCGGCCCGGAGGGTGTCCAGGGAGATCAGGATAACGTTGGGCAGTGCTTGGGTTCCGCTCTGAAAAACAATAGGATTTTCCCAGTACGCCAGGCCAGTGGGGAGCCCGGCGTCCGGGTCGCCGGTGCCGGAACCCGCCTCCGTTATGAAACTCAGCGTGACCGCCTGGCCCGCGAAAGCGGAGAGGTCGATGCGCGATCTGTTTATTTGATCGCGCAGGGGACTGGAGGTCAGGGTAAGGTACTGGTCATGCAGGATATGGACCCGGCCTTCTGCCTCAGCCGTGACCTTGAAATTCACACGCTGGCCCTCGGGACTGCCCCAGTATCCGAAAAGACCGGACCCGAATTCCAGGAATGCGGAGTTTGGAACCTGCAGATCGAATACGAACCGGCTGGGGGGGGGAGCCATGAGCGCGCCGAACGTGAGGTCTTCCAGCACCAGCTCTTTCTTGATGTTCTCCGGATTGACCGGCTGGTCCGAAGGATCCGCCACATAATCGTGCTTCATCCGGTAGGCATCAGCCAGGGGATGCCTCTGCCCCGAATCATCCAGTGCTGTCAGGTATCGCACCTGGATCTTCCGGTTCGTAAATCCCGGCTGCCGCTCGAAGGGAACAAAGAACAGGAGCGCGTCGTTTTGGGAAAGGACTCGTGTCCGGAAGATCAGGAGCCGAGGCGGGGTGGGGCGTTGCGACTCTATCCTCCGGGGCAGGCGCGGCCGCAGGGTGACCCTGCAGGTGCCCGGGCCCCCCTGGTAAGCAAAGCGAAAGACAGCCGTGTCGCGGCCCACGGCCTGTGCATCGACAAATTCGTCATCCACGTAGAAGGCCATCTCCAGAGGATGCCAGTTGTTGCGCGCCAGGATCTCGAACTCCACTGGAGCCTCCGGCAGGATCGCCTCGAACGTTAGGTGTTCGCCTTCATCCAGGACCACGCGTCCCATGTCCTTCCTGTAGTTCTCGTCATAGCTCAGGTCGATCTCAGTATGCGTCTTGATCCATTTCCAACTCTCGACCGAAGGGTCCCCATCTTCCAGGAAGGGCATGGGCCGCCCGTCCAACAGAACCTCCATGCCCTGGGGAGGGCGGGCAGCGGTCAGTCCCAGGATCGACCTCCCGGTCGTGGCCGCCCAGACCTTGAGCCGTGACGTCGACAGCTCGGGGATGAGGCGCAGGCGGCCGCTCAAGTCCTCTTCCTCGGAGGCAAATCGATCCTGGATCCCGGCAAAGGGAGTAGCCTTCAGGTTTTCCGTCTCCAGATGGTCTATGAGGTGCAGGACTCCATCCCGTGCAAAGTCGTGGTCCCTGAGGCGTCCCTGACGGCACTGCAGAGAGAGCAGGATCGAGACCAGGCTGAGCAGGGTGATGAGCCCTGCCCCGGGACGCTTTTTCATGACTCAATATTATTTCCACAACAGCGGGTATTGTCAACTGAACCCGGGGCAGTGTCCCTGTGTTCAAGGGCTTGGAACAGGCTGCTGCCGCTGCTCCCGAGCGTGTCTGAAAGGCCCTCTGTTTTGACAAAAACACCGTGTTGCCCCATAATGATGCGGAGTTTATAAATAGAATACAACACCGATGAGAATTCGATCCCCGAAATATGCGGCGTTCCCGGGATCCGTGATCCTGATCCTGTTTTTCTCATCCGGCTCCTGCGTCAACTCCCAGAACGGACCTGCCGAACTCCTGCGTATCATCGACCTTATGAGGCCCGAACATGTGAGCGCGTCTCCCATGAAAGACCTGGTGCACAGGTTCCGCCTGGTTGAAGAAAACTTATCAGAGAGATGGCGGCTTGTTCCCGGGCTCTCCAGCAACACCCAGAAGGTCTGGGGGGCCTCCACAGGATTTGCGGTCCTGGGGGACCCGGATTCCCCCGAACAGGATGACGTCCGGCTTCTGCGGGAAGGGCAGGCGGTTCCGTACCTGGGTTCTTCTCCGCAAGACGGTATGTTTTGGCGCTTGGTGCAGACGGCCGAGGCGTTCAACCTCCGCCAGCAGCCGGATTTTGACCCGAATGCTCAGGGGATCGTCCTCAAAAAAGGGCGGTCTCTCCGGTTCGAGAAGCTGCTCCCGGATCGTGAAGTCACCCTGCAGCTCTATATCCAGAATGCCAACTGGAAGTCCTATCGGCCGCGGATCCAGGTCCTGCTGGACGATGAGCTGATCGAGGAATTTGTGGTGTCGCGCAAGCGCTGGTTCAGGGTCCGCTTTACGCCGAACCTCGGATTACATGATATCGAGGTCCGGTTTTCGGGGGATGAAGGGGGAGATCCAGGCGAGTTCGTCTTGATCGGAAACGCACGTGTTGCTTCCTCGTCCGAGGTCGTCCTGCTCTCCCTTGATCAGGCACACTCGAACCAGCCTCCCTCGGGAGACACCGTTTTTCATTATCACCGCAGCGATGCCCTGGAAGCCGGGGAGGACCCTGCAGAACTGGAACGCCTGACCTCCCTTTATTTCTACAGCCGCGGCAATCTCCTCGAGCTGACTGAGGAGGGCGGGAGCGATCCCTACCGACTCCGACAGAAGGTCGTCCTTGATGAGTATTCCCTGAATGCTCTCCTCGCACCCACTCACAGCGAGTATGCCCTCCCGCTCGACATCCCCGCGCAAGCACGCCTGGATTTCGGCCTGGGATTCGTACACCTCTCCCGCAAGGAGACTGAGGTGCCACCGCTCAGGTACCAGGTCAAGATCGTGGTTTCCGGCCAGGAAACGGTGTTGTTCGAACTTGAGACGGGCCCAGATTCACTGGAAAAGGGATTCATCATGCAGCAGGTCGACCTCATTCCCTATGCGGGCAAAGAGGCAGTCCTGACTTTTGTCACGCAGTCTCTGCATCCCGAGGGGGCGGAGGATATTGGGATCCCGATCTGGATCAATCCGAAGATCTATCCGCTGCCGGAACAGCCTCCTGCCAACATTGTCCTCGTCTCGCTGGATACACTCCGGCCGGATTATCTGGGATGTTACGGGTATCCCAAACCCACCAGCCCGGCCCTGGACAACCTGGCAGCCGAGGCCGCCTTATTTCTTAGGGCCTACAGCACGACTTCCTGGACCCTTCCCGCGCACGTCTCCCTCCTGACCGGTCTGGACGGCCTGCGGCACGAGGTGTATTATCCCCAGGAGAAATTCGATCCCGCGACACCGACGCTGGCGGAGCTCCTGCGGCAGCAAGGCTACACGACCGCTGCTTTTACCGGGGGCGGATATTTGAGCAATGTGTATGGATTCTCCCAAGGCTTTGACATGTATCAGGAGATCCGGCTGCATGGGAACCGGGCCATCCGTTTCGATGAGGCGGAACGGCTGGCCGAGCTGGCCTGTGACTGGATCGAAATAAACCGTGATAAGCCGTTTTTCCTGTTCCTCCACACCTACCAACCGCATGATCCCTATGCCAACCTCTCCCCCCTGGGGAAGATGTTCCTGGCCGAATCTGCCCCGTGGGATCAGGCCCGAATGGAATCCCTGTTTCAAGATCAGGGACGCTTCAACACCGGGTTCACACCTGAGGAAAAGGACAACATCGTGGGACTCTACGAAGGAGAGATCCGGTACACGGACGAGATGTTCGTACTCCCTGTATTGGAGGCCCTGAAGGAGTCCGGCCTGTATGAAAACACGCTGATCATCTTCCTCTCCGATCACGGCGAGGAATTCTATGACCACGAATCATGGCTGCATGATCACAGCCTCTATGAAGAGGGGATCCGGATCCCCATGATCATCAAGTTCCCCCAAGGGCGCTTCAGCGGGCAACGCGTTACCGATGTGATGCGCATAACCGACATCATGCCCACCGCGCTCGATTTCGTCGGGATCGAGCCTGAGGGATTTGACCTGGATGGGGAAAGTCTGTTCCCTTTGCTGGAGGGCCGGGAACGGCAGCCGCGCACGGTACTGACCGATCTTGCCCTGCGGCAGTTCTCGGACCCGCCGACGGTTATCTCCCTCGTCCGGGACAACCTTAAGGTCATCGTCCACAAAAAGCTGGGCTCTCCCTACGCGGAGAGGATCGCCAGGAAGATCAATGATTACCATGTGGAGCTCTATGACCTGGAGCAGGATCCCGGGGAGACGAAAAACCTGGCCCAAGACAGCCGCTACCGAACAGAGGTCGTCCAGTTCATCCGAGAGATCCACTCCCTTTTCAAGGAGGCCAGAGACAGCCGCACGCAGAAGAATGAGGTGGAGATGGACAGGAGCCTGGAGGAGCGCCTCCGGGCCCTCGGGTACATAAAATAGGATGCAGGAGGGGCGATGAGGCCAATGGCGATGCTTGAGAGGCCCTCGCGCCGATGTTTGACCTGGCCGGATTTCTGGATTCTATCCCTCCTGGCTCTTGTGTTTTTGGCCCCCTCCTGCAGTCGGGACCGGGGGCAGACGCATAACTTCATCCTCATGACCCTGGACACCCAGAGGGCGGATTTCCTGGGCGCCTATGCTTCGGACACCCAGACGCCTAACCTGGATTCGCTGGCCCGTTCGGGAATTGTGTATGAGAACTGCTACTGCCTGATCCCCACGACACTGCCGTCCCATGCCAACATGTTGTTTTCCGAGGCACCGCATCGCCTGCAGGTTTTCAACAACGGTCAGGTCGTCCTGGCCGATGATCGGCGCCCTTCGTTCGTTCAGGTGTTCAAGAGCCAGGGCTACACAACGGCGGCCTTCCTCTCCCTGGGAGTGCTGAAAAAGCGCCACGGGCTGAGTGAGGGTTTCGATGTCTATCAGGATGAGTTCCCCCAGGGGCGCTTCTATCTGACCGCCCAGGAACTCAACCGCAACCTGCTGCCGTGGATCGAAGAACACCAGGATGAGCCGTTTTTCCTCTGGGTGCATTATTCCGATCCCCACGAGCCCTATTATCCGCCGGATTCGCCCAAAGAGATGAAGGTGTTCCTCAACGACACACAGATCGCGGAGATCTCCCTGAATAAATCCCTTAATCACCTCGAGCTTGAATTGAAGGAGGGAGAAAACCGGCTCCGATTCGAAATACCCAGGCCCTATGTCCGCGATCGCCGGAAAAAAGTGGCCCTGTTCGATAGGTTCAGCCCGGACAAGATCGAGAAGGAACAGGACGTCACACTGGACTTTCGCAAGGGATGGCACAAACAGGGGAACCAAAAGTTCTACGGAGTGAGCCGAACCGCCATTCTGGACGTGCACAATCCCCAGGGGCCCCGCAAGATCGCTCTCTCATTCCGCGGGAAGATCATCGTGCCCCTCCAGCACAAACGTGGGCGCTATCAGAACGAAGTCGAGTATATGGATAAACACATCGGGGATCTGCTCCAGAGTCTGCAAGGGCTTGGGCTCTTTGACCGGACCCATCTCCTGGTCATAGGGGATCACGGTGAAGGCCTGGGTGAGTATCCGAGATGGGACGGGAAACCGCATTACGGGCACACCCACTATCTCCAGGGCGTGTATATGCACGTCCCGCTGATCATCCGCCCGGCCGCTCTCGAGGGCGATCCACGTCGGGTCAAAGATGTGGTCACCACTCTGGATGTGGCGCCCACGATCATGCACATGATGGGATTCCGGGAGCTGCGCCATTTTCAGGGCGCCAGCCTCATCGACCTGCCTCCCGGGACCAATCGGAAGGTCTTCCAGCAGGCCCACCGCCCGCTGGCCCATAAAGACACCTTCGCCCTCCTCCATTATCCCTGGCACATTATATTCACTCCTGTCGACAAGGCGTATGAGCTTTATGACCTCAGCCGGGACCCCGGCGAGACCCAGAACCTCTACGATGAATCCCTAGCCGAGCCCGTCCGCTCCTTGAAGGCGGAACTCGATGCCTTCACCCGTAAGGTTCTCAATGAGAAGATCGATCCCCAATTCGACAAGCAGAGCCAGAGGATGCTGAAAGCCCTGGGATATATAAAGTAGCAGCCCACAATTCGCACTCAATTTTCCGAGTTCTAAAGATTTTTAAAAAAAGCTGTAAAAACGTTTGCATCTTTTTTTTTTATTGTATAAAATTGTGGCCTTTAAACATCCATGACTGAACTATTTTTAGTATTTCTCATCAACGGGCTCCTTGGCGTGGTTCTCGTTGTGGTCAACAAGATCACCGGACCCAAGAGGACCAATCCCATCAAGGAAACGCCCTACGAGTGTGGAAGCCCCTATCTTCAAGACAGGATCTACCCCATTCCCATCAAATACTATATGGTAGCCTTTCTGTTTCTGGTTTTTGATGTGGAAGTGGTCTTTTTCTACCCCTGGGCACTGATCTTCAAGAAGATCGGTTCTCCGGCTCTGATCTTCATGTTCGCCTACATCGCGATCCTGGGCATTGGATTCGTGTACGCGTGGAAGAAGGGAGCTTTTCAATGGGAAAAATAACTAAGCGCGCTTATTATCAGGAAACGCTCAACGGCGGATTCATCGCAACCAAACTCAACTACATGTTGGGCTGGGGCCGCAAGTACTCGCTCTTCCACTATCCCTTCATCACCGCCTGCTGCGGCATGGAGTACATGTCGGCGGCCTGCGCACACTGGGATTTTGACAGGTTCGGAGTTGGGATGACCACCTTCTCTCCCCGTCAGGCGGACATGCTGTTCGTAGTCGGGACCATCTCCCAAAAGGAAGCCCCGGTACTCAAGACGGTCTATGAGCAGATGTGCGAGCCCAATTGGGTTGTCGCCTGCGGTGCCTGCGCTATCAGCGGCGGCATCTACGACAACTATGCAGTGCTCCAAGGGATCGACCGGATCATCCCGGTGGACGTCTACATACCCGGCTGTCCCCCCAGGCCGGAAACCATCCTGAATGCCCTGGAGAGGCTGCAGGATAAGATCCAGCACCAAAGACAAGACTGGCGATGGAAAATCAAAAAGTAATCGAAGCTCTGCAACAGAAATTTTCTCAGGCAGTGGTGGATGTATCCGCCCAGTTCGGAGACGACATCCTGGTCATCCGGAAGGAAGCCCTTCTGGAGATCATGGACTTTCTCATTCAGAAGCCCTATGAGTTCTCCATGCTTCTGGACCTCACCTGCGTGGATTACATGGGAGAGACCCCCCGATACCAGATGGTCTATCATGTATTCTCCATGTCCCATAACCTGCGCCTCCGGCTCAAGGCCTCAGTAGGGGAGGGGGACTTGACCATTGATTCTCTGACCGGCCTTTGGAAGAACGCGAACTGGCTGGAGCGGGAGGTATACGACATGTTCGGCATCCGCTTCAACCGGCACCCGGACATGCGGCGCCTGTTCATGTATGAGGGATTCGAGGGCCATCCGCTGCGCAAGGACTATCCGCTGCGCAAGCGCCAGCCATGTGTTCAGTTGAGGCAGACCGATGACGACTAGGCTACAGAGAGAAGCCCACAAAGAAAGCATGCTGATCAACATGGGGCCCTCCCACCCGGCCATGCACGGTACCATCCGCATCATGCTGGAACTGGATGGAGAGGTCGTGCGCAATTCCGAGGTCGAGGTGGGTTACCTGCATAGGGGATTCGAAAAGACCTGCGAGCACAAGACCTATTTCAACCTGCTCCCGTATACCGACCGCCTGAATTACGTATCTCCCCTGATCAACAATCTCGGCTACGTGATGACCATGGAGAAGATGCTGGGCCTGGAGATCCCCGAAAGGGCGCAGTATCTCCGTGTCATCATGTGCGAGCTCTCCCGGATCTCGGACCACCTCACGGCCCTGGCGGCTATGACCATGGAGTGCGGTGCGTTCACCGTGTTCCTTTATTACATCAAGGCGCGTGAGGAGATCTGGAACGTGATCGAACAGACTACGGGTGCACGCATGACCACGTCCTACATCCGCATCGGTGGTGTTAAGGCGGACCTGCATCCGGAGTACAAACCCAAGCTCGATCTTGCCATCAAAATGACGAGAGACGTGCTCAAGGATGTGAGCGGACTCCTGGATAAGAATAAGATCTGGATCGACCGCACCCGGGATGTGGCGGTAGCGGATTCCGCCATGGCCATCAACTACGGATTCACAGGACCCTTCCTGCGGGCTTCCGGCGTGTCCTATGACGTGCGCAAGGCACTTCCCTACCTCGTATACGACCAGCTGGATTTCGAAGTTCCGCTGGGAGATAAGGGAGACAACTTCGACCGCTACCTCGTGCGTATGCGGGAGATGGAACAGAGCCTGCGCATCATCGAGCAAGCCGTGTCCAAGATGCCCCCGGCCACCTCGTCAACCGACTTGATGGCCGAAGGAGTGGAACCGGCTGAGGCCATCAAGAGCTCCCGGTCTCAGAAAGTCACCGAGCGCATCAAACTGTCGCCCAACCTGGAAGGATCGGAAAAGGACGCATACCCGGACATCCTGTCGGCCGGTAAAAAGTATATTGTGCCTCCCAAGGAGGACACCTACACCAACATCGAGGGGCTGATCAATCATTTCAAATTTTTCATGCGCGGCCATGGGATCCGACCCCCCAAGGGTGAAGTGTATTTTTCAGTAGAGGGAGGCAGCGGGGAAGTGGGTTTTTACATCGTGTCTGACGGTACGGACAAGCCCTACCGCCTGCACCTGCGGGCCCCCTGCCTGCACATCGTATCCGCCCTGGAGGAATTGATCCAAGGGCACTATATCGCTGACATTATCCCGACTTTTGGTTCCACCAACATGATCGGAGGGGAGTTGGACCGATGAGTCCGGAGTTTTCGGAACAGACCAAAAAGGCCATCGCCGAGATCGTGGCCCGCTATCCCAAGAAAGAGGCGGCGCTCCTCCCCGTGCTGCATGCCGCCCAGAGAGAGTTCGGGTACATCTCCCGTGCTACGGAAAAATCGGTGGCCGGCCTTCTGGAAATCAGCCCGGCCAAGGTCCATGAGGTCGTGACGTTCTACACCATGTACAACCGCCAGCCGGTGGGGAGGTACCACGTGCAGATCTGCTCCAACCTCAGCTGTTCCCTTTTGGGGGCCGGATCACTCATCGACCACCTCTCCGAGAAACTGGGGATTCAGCCGGGCGAGACCACGCCGGACCAGAAATTTACTTTTTCTCTGGTGCAGTGCCTGGGCGCCTGCGAACAGGCCCCCTGCATGATGGTGAATTTCGAATATTTTGGGAACCTGGACACACCCAAGATCGATGAGATCTTGGATAATCTGGAATAGAAGACGATCGTGGAAGACAAAGCTATTAGCCATTTTTTCAAGCAGGATGGGGCCCACACCCTTGCCTTCTACCTCAATCAGAACGGGTATGAGCAAGCCAAAAAGGCCCTCAAAGAGCTGACTCCCGAAGATCTCCTCAACCAGGTCAAGGCCGCCAACCTGCGTGGTCGGGGAGGGGCCGGCTTTCCGGCCGGTGTCAAATGGGGATTCGTTCCCCAGGGCGGGGACAAGCCCAAGTACCTCTGTGTCAATGCGGACGAGGGCGAGCCCGGGACCTTCAAGGACCGCTACATCATGACCTATGCCCCCCACAGGCTGCTGGAAGGCATCATCATTTCCTGCTTCTGTGTAGGGATCAATACGGCCTACATCTATATCCGGGGTGAGTACGAGAACGTTGCGCAGCGCTTAGAGACGGCGATCGACGAGGCCCGGGCCCAGGGATTTCTGGGGAAGAACATCCTGGATTCGGGATTCGATCTCGAGGTCTATGTGCACCGCGGGGCCGGCGCTTACATCTGCGGAGAGGAAACCGCCCTGCTGGAGTCTCTGGAAGGGAAGCGGGGCAATCCGCGCCTCAAGCCTCCTTTTCCCGCCTCGATCGGCCTGTTCCAGTGTCCCACCGTCATCAACAACGTGGAGACCATCGCCAACATTCCCCTGATTCTCCATCATGGGCCGGAGTGGTTCTGCAACCAGGGCCTGCCAAAGGACGGGGGGACCCGCCTGTTCGGCGTGAGCGGTCCCGTCAAAAAACCTGGTGTCTATGAACTCCCGGTGGGAGCCAGCCTCAAAGATCTGATCTTCACCCATGCAGGTGGCATGCAGGACGGCAAGACCCTGAAAGCCGTGATCCCAGGTGGGATGTCAGCCCCGATCCTGAAACCCGACGAGATCGACATCACCCTGGACGGCGATTCCCTGATGGAGGCCAAGTCCATGTTGGGATCCGGGGCGGTCATCGTGATCGATGAAGACGCCTCCATGCTCGAAGTCCTGCGGATCGTAGCGGAGTTCTATTCCCATGAGTCCTGCGGTCAGTGCACACCCTGCCGCGTGGGCAATCCCTGGATCCGGAAAACCGTCAAGAGGATGGCTGAGGGAAAGGGGAGGCGCGGGGATATCGAGAACATCCGGAGGGTGGCCAACAATATCCTGGGCAAGACCCTCTGCCCGCTGGGAGATGCGGCAGCCCTGCCCATACTGGCCCTCACCGAAAAATTTAAGGAGGAGCTGGAGACTTCCTTGTCTGATTGAATCAGAAATAGAGCACATGATGGTTAAGATATATATCAACGACAGAGAAATCGAGGTCAAGGAAGGCACGACTGTATTCCATGCCGCCCTGGACGCCGGTATCCCCATTCCTCATTTCTGCTACCATCCCGCGTTTGCCCCGGAGGGGACCTGCCGGATGTGTCTCGTGGAGGTCGAGGGGATGCCCAAGCTGGAGCTGGCCTGTTCCCTGCAGATCCGGGAGGGCATGAAAATCTTCACCCAGAACGAGCGCGTCCGGGAAGCCCGCAGGGGCGTGCTGGAATTTCTCCTGGCCGAACACCCCCTGGACTGCCCCATCTGCGACCAGGCAGGGGACTGCAAGCTTCAGGACTATTATGAGGAGTACGGCCTGTTTGACAGCCGCTTTTCCGAGGTCAAGGACAAGCGCGGGAAGAAGATCCGCCTTGGCAAATACCTGCTCCACGACCAGGAGCGCTGTGTCCTCTGCCGACGCTGTGTCCGCTTTTTGCGCGAGGTCACCGGGACCGGTGAGATGGGCGTGTTCGAACGGGGGGGGCACACCAAGGTCGACACGTACGAAGAAGGCCAGCAGGTGGATAATAACTATTCCGGTAACCTGGCCCAGCTCTGCCCTGTAGGGGCTATCACGGATACGGATTTTCGTTTCCAGACCCGGTCCTGGTTCCTGGAGGCGGGTGAGTCGATATGCCCGCTCTGCAGCCGAGGATGCCGGATAACGATCCAGGCACACAGGGGCTTTGCGCGCTTCAAACTGCCCAAACGAGTTTATCGCATCAAGGCTGTGGACGATCCCCTGGTCAACGGCCCCTGGATCTGCGACAAGGGACGGTACGGCTACAGCTATCTCGATGAGAATCGCGCCACGCGCATCCTGAAAAAAGGGGAGTCTTCCCCGGATTGGCAGGAGGCGATCGACTGGTTGAGCGCAAGCATCCTGCGGCTTAAGCACCGCAACCGGCTGGAGCGAGTCTCCGTAGTCCTCAGTTCCCGGCTTTCCAATGAAGAGCTCTTCCTGGCGAAAAAGCTCTTCAAGGATGATCTGGGTGTCGGCCGGGTCTTTTTTGCCGATGCCCCGCCGGAAGAGGGCGACGACATGCTGCTGACCCCCGACAGGGTCCCCAACACACGAGGGGCGCGGGAGCTCGGCTGGGAGGACGTGCCCGTTGATATGGAAGCCCTGAACCGCGAGACCGACCTGCTCCTCATGTTCGGCCCCGATTTCGAGAACGCGCACAGCCTTTCCGATATACTGGGTTGTTTCGAGCAGATCGAAACCACGGTCCTGTTGACGCCTTTCGATGGCTCGCTGAGCTCCCAGGTCGACCTTCTCCTGCCCACGACTCCAGTGGCTGAGAAGGCTGGCTCCCTGACGAATATTGACGGTGTCTTGCGGAACTTTCAACCTGCTCTTCCCGCGCTCGGCCACAGCCGGGCGGAATGGTCCCTCCTGATCGATCTGGGCAAGGCGCTTGATCTCCGCTTCCAATATTACAGCCGGCTATCGTCTCCCGAGGCCGTGTTCCAGGAAATGACCGGAGAAATCCCATTTTTCGAGAAGAACGTTGAGTGATATCCTAATCTTGCTTATAAAAATCGTTGCCGCCCTAGTGTGGTTCCTCGTCCTCACGCTGTATCTGACATGGCTGGAACGCAAGGAAAGCGCCATCATGCAGGATCGGATCGGAGCCAACCGTGCCGATTTTTTCGGGATCCGCGTGATCGGGCTCTTCCAGCCTTTTGCCGATGCCATCAAGATGATGTTCAAGGAGGATTTCACTCCCACCTTCTCGCGCAGGTTCATCCACAACCTGGCTCCGTTCGTGGCCTTCTTTTTCACGGCGGTGACCGTGCAAGCCATCCCTTTTGGGGATGTGCTGCGCGTGGGCGGTAAGGAGATCAAGCTGCAGGTCCTGGACATCGATGTCGGAATCCTGTTCATCCTGGCCATGCTTTCCTTTACCGTGTACGGAGTCCTGCTCAGCGGATGGGCGTCCAACAGCCGCTGGACCCTGCTGGGCGGTCTGAGGGGAACTGCGCAGCTGGTCTCGTATGAAGTGGCCTTGGGCCTCTCCCTGATCGGCCTGGTGATGGTCTTCCCGTCGCTCCGGTTCTCGTCTATCGTGAATTATCAAGGAGAGCTCCTGTTCGGATGGCTTCCCCAATGGGGGATCCTCCTCCAGCCCCTGGGATTCATCGTGTTCCTTTTCGCCTCCCTGGCCGAATCAGAACGGGTGCCCTTCGATCTGCCGGAAGGGGAGTCAGAGATCGTGGGCTTTTTTACCGAGTACAGCGGGCTCAAGTGGGGCCTCTACATGTTCACGAGTTTCATGAAGGTCCTCCTGATCGCCTGTCTGCTCACCACCCTCTTCTTCGGTGGATATCATGTCCCCTGGCTCAACCCTGATGGCTTCCATTTCCCCTGGGGAGGGGAGTGGCTGCTGCCTCACGGGATCGTGGTCCTGTTCCAGATCATCATGTTCAACGTGAAGGTCATCTTTTTCTGCTGGCTGCAGATCCTGATCCGTTGGACCTATCCCCGCTTCCGGTACGACCAGCTCATGGATTTCGGCTGGAAGTTCCTGGTCCCTTTGAGTGTGATCAATATCGTGGCTACGGCCATTGTGATGACTCTGTTGAAATAAGAATAGAAATAAGATGATAAAGCAATTCGGATATTTCCTCGAGATCGTTAAAGGCAGCCTTATCACCACCCGGCATTTTGTCGTCAACATGTTCTTCCACATCCTGAACCTCGTCGGGATCAAGACCAAGAGAAAGGGGGCCGTGACCCGCCAGTACCCGGAAGCCCCCATCGAGGTCGCCCGTCGGCACCGCAGCCTCCACCGGCTCATGCTGCGTGAAGACGGGAAACCCCGCTGCGTGGTCTGCATGCTGTGTGCCACGGTCTGCCCCTCCGAATGCATTTTCATCGAAGCTACCGAGGATCCCGATCCGGAGATCCAGAAATACCCCTCCAACTTCATCATCGACCTGAACCGATGCTGCTTCTGCGGATTCTGTGTCGAGGCATGCCCGGAAGATGCCATCCGCATGGATACCGGTGAGGTCGAGCTGGCCCGCTACTCCCGGGGCGATCTGGTCTACGACCTCGAAAAGCTCACAGGATGACTCTCGACCGCCTTACGCTGGGTTCATTCCAAATCTACGGTGTCAGAGATGGATTTTTTTGGCTGGATGGAGGGTCCATGTTCGGTGTGGTGCCCAAGGTCCTGTGGCAGAAGATCTATCCCTCGGATGATGAGAACCGCATCCGGCTGGGGCTGAATTCCCTCCTGATCGACACAGGAAAGGAGCGTCTCCTGGTCGACACGGGGATCGGCCCTGATTTGAAGCGCCGCCTATGGGAGTTTTATTCAGTGGAGCGGGATCCAGGCCTTCTCGGAGCACTGGAGCAGATAGGCTACGCCGCCGGAGACATCGATTATGTCATCAACACGCACCTGCACTTCGATCACTGCGGGGGGAACACCTATCACACCGAAGGCGAAGAACATGTGCCCACCTTTCCCAATGCTGCCTATGTCATCCAGAAGTGTGAATGGGAGAACGGCCTGAATCCCTGTACCAGGGACAAGCCGAGCTATTTTGCCCCGTATTTTCTGCCTCTCCAGGGACACGGGCAGCTGCAGCTGGTGGAGGGAGACAGCGAGATCGTCCCGGGTGTCGAAGCCGTGATGGCCACGGGCCATACATCCTGCCATCAGTGTGTCAAGGTGAGCTCGCAGGGCCGGACCCTGTTCTTCCTCGGAGACATGGTCCCCACTTCGGGACACGTGGGACTTCCGTACATCATGAGCTATGACCTTTATCCCCAGGAGACCATGGAAAACAAACAGAGGTTCTTTGGCTTGGCAATGAAAGAGGATTGGATCGTCGCCTTCAACCACGACCCTGACCGCTTCTTCGGACGCATCGTCAAAAAGGACGGCAAGTTTGTGTCAGAAGACCTGACAGCAGTTCCCTAATATTATACATCCCTGTGAAATATCTTCAATCCCGTGATATCAATTGCCAATAAGGCATTTTTTGCGAGAGCCGGTCGTGGCGACATCGGAGGCTCCTGCCTGAATGAGCTGCGGCTGAGGGAATCCGGAGGGCAGGGCGAGATGTTTGAGCTCGATCTTCGCTCCCTGTCATACTTGCAAAAAATCACCTCTGGTGGTATAAAAATCTGTTGAAGGAGACAACAGAGCATGAGCCATGAACACAATGATAAAATAGCCTGCCATGTGTGCAAGAACGAGATACCCAAATCGGCGGCACTGAATGCCGAAGGCGCGGAGTATGTCCATTTTTTCTGCAATGTCGACTGCCTGGACTACTGGAAAAAAGAACAGGCCAAAGAAGAGCAAAAGAAGGACTGACGCTCGCTTCCCGGGAACAAATCGACGCATATGGCATGACGGACCGATCGCAGAAATACTCGAGTCGATGGGTCGTTCTGTTTTGGATCTTTCTGATCCATCCCTTGCTTTGGGCCGAGGATGCTGCGGACCACTCACCTCCGAAGGTTATATACGCGTCCGAGACCAGCTTTTCCCTGGTGTTGGTCAAGGGCAATAACGACAGCCTGTCCTACAGCTTAGACACACGTCAGAATTTCGACATCATGAAGAACCGGATCATGCTGGCCGGGCGCTTCATCCTTTCCCGCTCCGACGGGATAAAAACCGCAGAGATCTACACGGCCCACCTCAAGTATGACCGCAAGCTCGGTGCGAGGGCCTACCTCCTGGGGTACACGAGCTACGATCAGAACAAGTTGGCCGGATACAACTTTCGCGTAGCTCTTTCCTTCGGCGGCGGCATGACCTGGGTAAATCAGGAGAGGACCACGTTCCTGACGGAGTTGGCGTTCGGATGGAATAACGAGGAAAACACGAAGTCGGTCAACCTCGACAATGTCAGCGACAGGAACCTGCTACAGAAGACCATGACCAGCTCGTTCCCCACATCCATCCTGAACAACAGGCTGACCTGCCGGGTCTCGAAGACCGCGGAGGTCGTGCTGCGCATCACGGCCTTTTTAAACCTGGAGGATGCTAGGTCCTACCGGATGAACAACTACGCTTCCCTTTCCGCTGCCATCAGCCCCCAGCTGGCGCTCAAGACCAGCGTCGAGATCATTTATGATAACGACCCCGTGCCCGGCTTCAAGCACACGGATGCCTACCTCCTATCCTCCCTGGTTATAAAGATCTGATTCACCGGCTGCGGTATCCCATCCGGCTTGTGCAGGGCACTCTCCCGTCTGGATGAACAGGGGGGGATCTGCTATAATAGGCCATCTTCAGATTCGAAGTGATACTGTTGAGGTAACACGATGAAAAAAATCGGACTCTTGTTGGTTCTCTTGGGCCTGGTGTGCAGCGGGGTCCCGGCTCAGGACGCGGATGACATCCTCTCTGTGCGAATCCTCGCATCCGTCGACAAGCTGCAGCCCGGGCAACCGCATGATATCGCGCTGGTCATCAAGATCAAGGAACCGTATCATATCAACTCGGAGGCGCCTCTTGAGGATTTCCTTGTGCCCACGGCCATCGCTTTTGCTGATGTGCAGGGCGTGCGCTATGGATCCACGGAATTTCCCCAGGCAGAGACGCGAGCTCTCTCTTTCAGCGACATGCCCCTGGAGGTCTATGAAGGGACCTTCACGGTCTTTTGCACTCTGACCATGGAGGACTCTTTCCCGGGAAGTGAAGTCGCTGTGTCCGGATCCATCCAATACCAGGCCTGCGACGACAACGCCTGCCTCCCCCCAGGTGAGTTGGACTTTGCGGAGGTGCTGCCCGTGGCAGGAGCGGGGGAGCCGGCCGCTCCCGCGAACCAGGAGATCTTCGCTGCCCGTGCCCCCCCCCTGGCTGCAGCAGCTGAGCAGGAACCGACGGTCTCGGGCGGGGGGATGGCCCAGGCGCTGAACGAGCGAAGCCTCCTCGTCTCCTTTTTGCTGATTTTTTTAGGCGGATTGGCACTCAATCTGACTCCCTGCGTGTATCCGCTCATCCCCATCACCATCGGGTATTTCGGGGGACAGGCAGAGGGGAAAAAAGGGGGAGCGGTCGCCCATGCCGTGCTGTATGTCCTGGGCATGGCGATCACCTATTCCATGCTGGGCCTGATCGCCGCCCTCACAGGGAGCCTGTTCGGGGCGGCCCTGCAGAATCCCTTTGTGCTCATCGGCATCGCCCTGATTATGGTGGGGCTGGCCCTCAGCATGTTCAACCTGTATGAGTTCCGCCTGCCCTCGTTCCTGACCAGGATGGCGGGCGGCAGGAAAAAAGGTTTCATGGGCACGCTGTTTATGGGGCTTACGGTAGGCTTTGTGGCGGCTCCCTGCATCGGCCCCTTTGTGCTGGGGCTCCTGACCTACGTGGGAGAACGCGGCAATGTCCTGTTGGGCTTCCTGATGTTTTTCGTGCTGGCCCTGGGGTTGGGTGTTCCCTTCCTCTTCCTGGCGATCTTCTCCGGCAGCATCGACCGGCTGCCGCGTTCGGGGGCATGGATGGTCTGGGTCCGTTCCATCTTCGGCTTTGTGCTGATAGCGATGGCCGTCTATTTTCTCCGGCCCCTCTTTCCCGACACCTTGACCTACCATCTGACACTCGCCCTGATCCTGTTCATCGCGGGCATCTTTATGGCCTGGTTGGAGCCCACCAAGATGCCGGGGAAGGTATTCCCGGTGATCCGCAATCTCGTCGGGATCGTTTTCTTTGTGCTGGCTCTGGTGTTTGCAGCCTCCGGAGTCCGGGCCTATGTGGATGCCACACTGACCGAAGCCCGGGCCGCCGACGGCCTCTCTGCCGCATCCGAGATCCACTGGTTACCCGGCACCGAGGAGCGTCTGGAGGAGGCGGTCACGCAGGGCAGGCCCGTGTTTATAGATTTCATGGCCGACTGGTGCATCCCCTGCAAGGAGTTGGACAAATTCACCTTCTCCGACGCTGAGGTGGTGGAGATGTCGCGGGGGTTTGTGATGCTCAAGGTCGACCTGACCAGCTCCAGCGATCCCGTGAGCCAACGACTGAAGAACCGTTTCAGTGTCAAGGGTGTCCCCACGCTCATCTTCCTGCAAGGTGATGGCACGGAAGCCCTGGGCCTGCGCGAGGTGGGCTTCATTGAAAAGGACGCATTTCTAGAAAAGATGACCACGGTCGCGGGGAAGCACTAGCAGGGACCATCCCCAATGCCGGCGGTTCTCACGGATCCTGCAGGGCCAACCGTTCGGCGGCCAGTGCCGCCCCGATGATCCCGGCTTCGTTCCTCAGTTCCGCCGGCAGGATCTCGGCCCTGGATTTCAGGTGCGGAAAAAACTTCTCGTGCTTTTTGCTCACGCCCCCTCCGATGATGAACAGGTCGGGAGAGAACAGCACCTCCATCCGAGACAGAAACTCGTTGATCCGTCCGGCCCATGCCTTCCACCCGAGATCCCTGTCTTTGCGCACCCGGTCCGATGCCCGGTGTTCGGCGTCCTTTCCTCTGATCTCCATATGGCCGAACTCGGTGTTGGGCACCAATCGGCCGTCCGTGAAGATGGCACTCCCGATCCCGGTTCCCAGGGTAAGGACGATCACGACTCCTTTGCGCTGCCGCCCGGCGCCGAAACGCATCTCTGCCATGCCTGCCGCATCGGCGTCGTTAAGTATCCGCACCGGGCATCCGGTGGCATCCTTCAACAGGGCCTCACCATCGGTCCCGATCCAGGCTCTGTCTACATTGGCGGCGCTGAAGGCGATCCCATGTTTGATAACGGCAGGGAAGGTGCAGCCGATGGCCCCTCGCCATACGAAGTGCTGCGCGATCTCGGCCACAACCCCGGCCACAGCCTCCGGCCTAGACGGCTGAGGCGTTGCGATGCGAAGGCGGTCGTCCGCCATCTTTCCCTGGTCCACGTCCACAGGAGCCCCTTTGATGCCGGTACCGCCGATATCGATCCCCAGGACCTTCATTCCATGGCCCCTGCCAGGAGTATGACCCCC
>JAUWTO010000362.1 GCA_030614685.1 Candidatus Aminicenantota bacterium | reverse complement strand
GCGCCGGAGTGGACCTCTGGCTGAATACTCCCATGAAACCCCGGGAGGCTTCTGGGACCAGCGGAATGAAGGCGGCGCTAAACGGAGTCCCCAGCCTGAGTGTTTTGGACGGCTGGTGGATCGAGGGGCATATTGAGGGCGTGACCGGATGGTCCATCGGTGACAACGGCCGGGACCCCAACTC
Source organism: Candidatus Aminicenantota bacterium (assembly GCA_030614685.1). GTDB lineage: Bacteria > Acidobacteriota > Aminicenantia > Aminicenantales > Aminicenantaceae > JAUXEH01. The sequence goes on along the minus strand of JAUWTO010000362.1, from coordinate 1,901 downwards.
AACGGTCCACGAAACTGAATCCTTGTATCACAAGCTCGAATCCGTGATCATTCCTCTCTATTACCAAAAACCTCTGGAGTACGCCCGCATCATGCGTGCCGCTATTGCCCTTAACGGCTCCTTCTTTTCCGCCCAGCGCATGATGGTCCAATACTTGAACAATGCCTACCATCCCACCCATGTACAGCGAACCGAATAGCCTGGCTGGAACACGTCCCAACCGACAAGGGTGAGCTAACACGATGAAGAAAGAACATCTCTCCTCTAAAGAGGAGATCCGGCGCGATCCTCTCTCACACCGCTGGGTGATCGTGGCTCCCGACAGAGCACAACGGCCCCAGGAAACAGGCCAAGATCAGGGAGCGGATGGTTCCTATCCGGACTGCCCTTTCTGTGAGGGCCATGAACAAGCAACACCATCCGAGATTTGGGCCCGGCGCGCGGCCGGAAGCCGGCCCGATGGGCCGGGCTGGACGGTTCGTGTGGTCCCCAACCGTTATCCTGCCCTGACTTCATCCGGACAGGTGCACAGGTCACAGAGCGGGCTGTTCAAAAAAATCCAGGGAGCGGGAGCCCATGAGGTGGTCATCGAATCCCCGCACCACCACGAGAGCCTGGCAGATGCAGACCTGCTCCAGATCCAGTATGTACTGGAGGCTTACCGCGACCGGATCCGGAGCCTGTACCAAGACGCCGGTCTCAGGTATGTTCAAGTGTTTAAGAATCACAAGCTGCCTGCCGGGGCTTCTCTTCAACATCCTCACTCCCAACTGATTGCCACTCCCATGCTCCCACAAAACATAGAACTCAAGCTCAAAGCGGCGCTCCGCCATTTTGAGAGGACCCATACCTGTCTGATGTGTGAAATTCTCGGTCAGGAACGCGCGTCCCAGCAAAGGATCATCCGAGAGCACCGGGGATTTATTTCCTTTGCGCCGTTTGCGTCCCGCTTCCCCTTTGAAGTGACCATCGCTCCACTCCGCCACACCTGGGATTTTATCGAAATGCCGGACGAAAAACTGGAGATCCTGGCCTTCCTCCTTAAGGATGTTCTTCTACGCCTCAAACTGGCTGCCGCAGATCCCCCCTACAATTATTTTTTGAGCACAGCTCCCAATCTTCGGGCTATGCGCAGCAAACCAAAGCAGGAGGATTCCCTGAAGGCCGCACTTCACTGGCATCTGGAAATCCTTCCCCGCCAAACAGCAGTGGCCGGCTTTGAATGGGGAAGCGGATTCTATATCAACTCCCGAACCCCGGAAGAGGCGGCCCGGATCCTGCGGGAAACACAGGGTTTGAGCTGACCATCAATCCGGTTCTGATTCTACAGCACGGCCTGTATCCTGCAGGAGCCGGGTCCACTCCTTTGAGAACAGCGTGTCCAGCTGCTCCCGCGTGAGCCGCCACTTCCAGTTGCCGCTCTTTGTGCCGGGACGATTCATCCGGGCCTCATGTCCCAGACCCAGCAGATCTTGAAGAGGCACTACGGACAGGACTGCCTGAGAGGCCATGACCAGCTTCACCATTTCTGCAGCGATGTGTTTGGAAGGGACCTGCCGGCCCAAATACGTCCGCACCCTTTTTCTGGCGGCAGGATCTGCTTCCCTTTCAAACCATCCCCGGCTGGTGTTGTTATCATGCGTGCCTGTATAGGCGACGGTCAGTTTTTCATAATTATGAGGAAGATAGGGGTGGCTGGGATCGTCCCGGTCAAAGGCGAACTGCAGGACTTTCATCCCCGGAAGCTGAAACTGTTTTCTCGTATCAATGACTTCAGGAGTGATGGTCCCCAGATCCTCTGCGATCAAGGGGAGGTCTGGAAAGGTGGTCTTTACCTGGCTCAGGAATGCCTGAACCGGGGCGTTTAACCACTGGCCGGTATGGGCGGTTTTGCTGTCTGC
>JAUWTO010000250.1 GCA_030614685.1 Candidatus Aminicenantota bacterium | reverse complement strand
GCGCTTCAATATTGACATCATGGGCTCGAGGGGCTGCCCTTACCGCTGCACTTACTGCTGCAACAGTGTGTTCCTGGATAACCACAAGGGCAAAGGGCCGCTAATACGGCGCAGATCGGTGGACAACGTTCTGGCGGAGATCCGATCGGCCAAGAAGTGGATCGCGGATCTGCAGAGGGTGGACTTCATAGATGAAGTGTTTGCCTGGGACAAGGCCTGGTCCGCAGAGTTCAGCTCCAAGTACAAAGAACAGGTCAACCTTCCTTTCCAGTGTGCCCAGCATCCCAACATGGTGAATGCGGAGGTCCTGGCTATGCTTAAGGAGGCGGGCCTGGAGCGGGTCGAGGTGGGCATCCAGAGCGGCACAGAAAAAATCCGCGCCGATGTATTCGGGAGGCCTGTATCTGATGAAGCGCTTTTCAAGACCGCGGAGATCATCAATGACCTGGGCATCGTCCCCTTTTACGACCTGATCGTGGACAATCCATTCGAGACCGAGGAGGACAAAGTCGAGACACTGGAATTCATCCTCAAGCTCCCGCGGCCCTTTCACCTCAGGATGTATCCCCTCACGTACTTCCCCAATACCGCACTGACCAGGAAGGCGCTGGCCGCGGGCTTCATCACCGAAGAGCAGGTGGAGGACAAAGCCGAACGGACGCACAGCAAGTGGTTCGTGACCCTGGATTACGAGTGGTCGAAGCGCGAGAGGTTCTGGATAAGCATCTATTCTTTGACCTCGAAGAGCTTCCTCCCCAAGAAACTGGTGAGGTGGTTCAGTCATAGAGTCATATTGCGTAAGCATCCGAAGCCTTTGTCGGCCTTTGCCACCCTGGCCAACAACGTAAAACTGGCGGGCATCGCCCTGAAATGGCTTCTGGAGGGTAAGCCGATCGGCGCCATTTTCCGTCAGACCTCACGAGGCCAGAGTCACTGGCAGATATGAAGATGAATACTCAAAAAGTTCTGCTTATCCAGCCGCCGCTCACGGCGCGCACGGATTTCAGCTCCGAGCCGAAGGGCATCCATCCGCCCCTGGGTCTGGCGTATCTCGGGGCTGTTCTGGAGAAAGAGTACGAAGTCCTTATCATAGACACGGTGGTGGAGGGCTTTGAAACTGAGATCGAGCTGGATCACAACCTGATCCGATACGGCTTGGCCTATGAAGAGCTCGAGAAGCGGATAGGTGATTTTGCCCCCGATGTCGTGGGGATCTCCAACATCTTTTCCTCCGGCTCCAGAGAGGCCCTCGATGTCGCCGCCCTTACCAAAAAGATCGATCCCGGGACGGTCACGGTCATCGGTGGCCCCCATCCCTCCGCCCTGCCTAAGGAAGTCCTGAAAAACGACGTTATCGATTTTGTGGTCCTGGGCGAGGGCGAATACACACTGAAAGCCCTTCTGCGGGGAATTGAGACCCGGGATTATTCCGGTGTGGACGGGCTGGCATTCATGGAGAATGGAAGTATTCGAGTGAATGCCAAGAGCCGGTTCATCGAGAATCTGGACGAACTGCCCTTCCCGGCCAGGCATCTCCTTCCCATGGACAAGTATTTTGAGATCGACGAAGCCTTCATCGTCACCCGGAAGAAGCCGTTCACTCCGCTCGTCACCTCCCGGGGATGCACGGCCCAGTGCACCTTCTGCCCGGTCCACTGCACCTGGGGCAAAACCTGGCGGGCCCGTTCCGCGGAAAACGTGCTGGACGAGATCGAGCACCTGGTGAGCTCATACGGGGTGAAGGAGATCCATTTCGACGACGACAACCTCGTCCTCAACAGGAAGCGTGCCCAGAAGATATTCCAGGGCATCATCGACAGGCGCCTCGACATCGTCTGGACGGTCCCCACCGGACTGGCTCTCTGGGCGGTCGACGATGCGCTGCTGGAGCTCATGAAGGAGAGCGGCTGCTATAAGCTCTATGTCGCTGTCGAGTCAGGAGACGAGCATATCCTCAAAGATGTCATCCGAAAGCCGCTGGACCTGAAATCGATAAAGCCCCTGGTCCATACCCTGAAGAAGCTGGAGATCGAGGTCGAAACCTTCTTCGTGGTCGGGATGCCGGGGGAGACCGAGGGATCGCTCAAGAGGACCTTCAAATTTGCCAGGGACCTGGATGTGGATGCCACGCATTTCTTCTTCGCCAATCCCATGCCCGGCACCGTGCTCTGGGATGTGGTAAGCCGCAACGGTTATTTCAGGGAGGGATTCAGCTACGAAAGGATCCGCGTCGAGCGCGCCAACATCGACACACCCGAGCTCCCGGCAGAGCGGCTGGAGAAGATGGTCGCAAGGGAACAGCTGGTGAGCCGCCTCCTGGCGTTTGCCAGACACCCCTTCCACATGTTGAAAAAATACCTGGGCTATTTCCGGAAGGACCGGCGTCTGGTCTTCAATTTCCTCCGGAAAAACATCGCGCAGAGCTTCACGAAAAAATAAGGATCAAACATGTCAAACAAGGCTCACATCGTCCTGATCTCGCTCTACTCCACCGATGCCATCGGGATCAGGTATCTGAAATCATTTCTCAAGGAAAAAGGACACAGGGTCTCCGTCATCTTTTTCAAGGAACTCTACCTGTCGTCTGACCTCATGTCCCTGCCCAGCGAAACGGAGTACACGCTTTTACAGGAACTGCTTAAAAACCTGGATCCCGACTTGATCGGCGTAAGCCTCAGATCCTCCTATTTCAAGATCGCCTCGAAGATCACAGGGATGATCCATGATGAGCTTCGCGTGCCCGTGATATGGGGAGGGACCCACCCCACCATCGCCCCCGAAGAGAGCATCGAGATCGCGGACATGGTCTGCATCGGCGAGGGGGAGTACCCCCTGCTGGAACTCGCGGACAGGATCTCGGGCGGACAGGAATATTCCGACATCTCCAACCTGTGGGTCAGGCGGGACGGACAGATCACGAAGAATGAGGTTCGGCCCCTTATCGAGGATCTGGACAGCCTGCCTTTCCCGCATTACGGCGATCAGGACAAACATTTCATCGAGAATGACACGGTTCGGGAACATGATCCCGGGCTCGAGATCTACAACCTCAACATACTGGGATCACGCGGCTGTCCCTACCGATGCTCCTACTGCTGCAACAGCATCTTCAACGCCATCTACAAGAAGAAGGGGCCGGTGATCAGGCGCCGCTCGGTCGACAACGTGATGGATGAGATCCTGATCCTGAAAGACAGGTTCCCCAACCTGCGGAGGATCGATTTCATCGATGAGGTCTTCGCCTGGGACAAGGACTGGACCACTGAATTCATGAAGCCCTATAAAAAAGAGGTAGCGCTTCCCTTCCAGTGCGCCCAGCATCCCAACATGGTCGACATTGAGATCCTGGAGATCCTGAGAGACGCGGGACTGGAGAGGGTCGAGATCGGTGTGCAGAGCGGCTCAGAAAAGGTCCGGAAGGAATATTTCGAGAGACATGTTTCGAATAAAAAACTGCTTCAGACCGCTCGCCTGGTGAAACAGATCGGCATCGTGCCTTTCTATGATTTTATCGTCGACAACCCGTTCGAGGGTGAGGACGACAAGCGGGCCGGGCTCGAGTTCCTCCTGGATCTGCCGAGGCCTTTCCACCTCCACATCTTCTCACTGATATTTTTCCCGAACACCCCCATCACCAAGAAGGCCCTGGCCGCCGGCCTGATCTCAGAAGAACAGGTGGAAGGAAACGCGGAAAAAACCTTCAGCCAGATGTTCGTCACGCT
>JAUWTO010000112.1 GCA_030614685.1 Candidatus Aminicenantota bacterium | reverse complement strand
GGAGAGCTACGCTAGAGCAGTTGAGGCGGACCCGGAGTTTGCCCTGGTCTACTGGAGGCTGGGCAACGTGTATGAGCACCGATTTATTCTCGAAGATGATCCACGGTACGAGGTGCAGATGATCGCGTATTACCAGAAGGCCTTCGAGATCAACCCTGATCTGGCGGAAGCCAACGTGGGGATCGGCTGGAAATACTTTAACCTTGAGGATCTGGATCAAAGCTACAGGTTTTTCAAAAAGGCCTTTGAGAAAGACCCCAATAATGCAGAGATCAACTTTCATGTCGGCGCTTTCCTCAGGAGCATAGGCCTGTATGAACAGGCCCGGCAGCATTATGACCGGGCCCTGGCTCTGAATCCGGTACCGGGCGATTATATATGGCATTTGGTCAGGGCGGATTGTTACAGTCGGGTCGGGCGTCCGGATGAGGCGATCGTATTGCTGAGGGAGGCGGTGGAGATGGATCCGGATCCTGAGCTCTATTACGAATATGCCGAGGTACTCATGAAGCTGGGGGAACTGGAGCTTGCCACGGCCGCACTCGCGGCGGCTGAAAGGCGAGATTCGGGATCAGATGATTTCAGACAGCATCGGGCCCTGCTTTACGCCGCCTCCGGTGACAAAGAGAACGCTTTAAAGCTCATCGACGGGGATGAGGACACGTTTCGTTCCGTCTTCACCAGCATCTATTCTCTCCTCGGCATGAACGACGAGGCCATATCCAATATCCGGTACGGCATCGAGATGGGATTCGAGATACAGCAGTGGTATCTGTATACCTACCTTTATCTCAAGTATAATCCTATCTATGACAGCCTTCGGGACGATGTCCGTTTTCAGGAGATCATGCGGAGCCAACGGGCCGTGTATGAGGAGAGGCTGCAGAAATACGGCGACTTCTAAATAATATATCTGGAAGCCGGGATCCAGTACTGATTGGAGCCCGCTCATACAACCTGGGATTACTTCTCTTTTTCCATCCGGAACTCGATTGCTTTGCGGGTTTCGAACAGGAGTTTCGAGACGATCCGCTCGACCTTTTCCTTGTCGTGTTTTTTAGCGTGTTCGGCCATCGCAGCGGCGACCTGATCGATCTCGATATCGGCTTTGAATTCGGGATATAGGCGCATGGCCATGAACAGGGCGGCGGCACTGACCTGCATCCGGATCACCTCAGAGATCTTCATGTCATACGTGTCGGCCAGGTAGTGGATGTAATCGGCCAGCCATTCCGGCAGCAAGACCTGGAACTTTTCGACCATGGTGCCTCCTCTGGGTCGGGTTGTTTGCTCTATGTGTATCAGAGCATACAATTCTGTGTCAATTGTACTTTAGTACAATGAATCGAATAATTAGTAGCAATAATAGTAATCATAACTATTTTTAGCCTATTCGACTTATTCGGGGACAGACCATGAAATGTAATGAAATCGAACAAGATAGCGACGAAATACCTTGATATTGCACCCGTAAAGTCCGCATTTTAGGACTAAAATGCGGCCTGTAAGTGTGTCTATAGATAATCGACTCTTATAAAGTCAGTTTTGGAGTGGACATATTGCTTACTCGTTTACTTTTGGGGGGAAAACCAGGCCTGTAAGGCTCGCATCGGCTGGATCTAGCGTTGTAACACTATTCATTTCAATACATCTCATGGTCTGACCCCAAACTGGAATATACTATTAATTCGGTGGGATAAGTAGAATAATAACTGGAGATGGTGTATAATAAAATAGAAAGAGTTCCAGTGGGAGGAAGCTCTGTGAAAGACAGGATATATCTAATAATGACGCTGGTGATTTTTGTGCTGGTGAGCTGCGTTCAGAGTGAAGGAGAGGAGAAAATGGACACCAAAGGAACCCGTCCCATGAATCCCGAGAACCTTGCCAGGGCCACCTTGGCCGGAGGGTGCTTCTGGTGCATTGAGCCTCCTTTCCAGAAGCTGGACGGTGTGGTCGATGTCGTATCCGGCTACACTGGGGGGCACAAGGCGAACCCGACGTATGAGGAGGTCACGGCCGGCGGGACCGGCCATGTCGAGGCTGTCCAGATCCTCTACGACCCTTCCCGAGTGAGCTATTCCGAGCTGCTCGAGGTCTTCTGGAGGAACATCGACCCGACCGATGAATACGGGCAGTTCGTGGATCGAGGCCCGCAGTATGCCACCGCAATCTTCTACCATGATGAGGAACAGAAGCGTCTGGCGGAGCAGTCCAGGCAGAAGCTCCAGGATTCAGGCCGGTTCGACAGGCCCATAGTAACCGAGATCCGGGAGTTAGAGGAATTTTATGAGGCCGAGGCCTACCATCAGGACTACTATCAGACGCACAAGACCCAATACAATCTATACCGGCACGGGTCGGGCAGGGACCGCTTCATTGAAAAAGCTTGGGAAGATGATGACCAACTCAGGTCCAGGCTGACCTCGCTTCAATACAAGGTAACGCAGGAAGAAGGCACCGAGCCCGCATTCAGAAACGAATACTGGGACAACAAACGCGAGGGCATCTATGTCGACATCGTGTCGGGGGAACCCCTGTTCAGCTCCCTCGACAAGTACCGGTCCGGAAGCGGCTGGCCCTGCTTCACACAGCCCCTGGAACCCGGCCTTCTCGTGGAGAAGACCGACCGCAAACTCTGGGAGGAGAGGACCGAGGTGCGCAGCAAGCGCGCGGACTCTCACCTGGGGCATGTGTTCCCGGACGGCCCCGCTCCCACTGGGCTCCGCTACTGTATCAATTCCGCGGCGCTGCGGTTCATTCCCAAGGAAGACCTGGTAAAGGAAGGGTACGGCAAATATCTGGAATTATTCGAGAAAAGATAACCAGCGGCCCTTAAGCCCGGTTCCTACGACTCAGTTTCGCCCTGATCGCTTTCGTCTTGGCCGTCCTTGACGAATTCCTGCTTGAACTCGTCCGGATCGACTTCCAGCAGCTCATACACGCGTTCGATTATCTTGGGAACGTCCAGGGGTTTGGGAAAGAAGTCATCGGCCCCGCAGCTCTTGGCCTCGGTCGGCCCGAACGAGCCCTTGTACACTCCCGTCATCATGATGACCTTTGTCTGATGCAGTTCCGGAGAGGTCTTGATTATCTTGCACACGTCGAGGCCGTGAACCTTGGGTATCAGGAAATCGCAGATGACCAGATCCGGGTGTTCTTTCTTGGCTGTGGCCGTGCCTTCTTCTCCGTCCTTTGCGCTGTAGACCCAGAAGCCCTGCAGGATCAGGGACTTCTCCAGCATCGCCCGTATGGTCCGGTCATCGTCAATGATCAGGATTTTTTTACCCATCCGACCCCTTGATTGTCAGATCCACTTCGTTTTCCTGTATTCTTCATACCACAATCAAAGACGGAGTTCAATCCTGATATTGATGAAAAATTCAAATTCTATGCCGTGAGAACACTCCGTTTTGGATCAGGATGCTTTGAGCTTTGCCAGAAAGGCCTGGAATCGAGGGCGATCCCGGAGCGAGTCGAGATCCGGGTCGTTCTCGAGCCAGGCCTTGGGCAGGCTTCCGAACAGGAGGGCCCTTTCCAGGCAGGAGATGGCCTTGTCCGCGCGGCCCAGCATGGCGAAGTCGCAGGCGCAGGCATAGAGAGTCATGGGTTCTTCCGGGGATGCGGCGAACGCCCGCTCTACCCAGTCCAGGGCCTGCGGCTTCTCCCCCAGGTGGTTCAGGGCCCCGGCTCCATAGCTCAAGGCCCAAGCGTCATCGGGGAAAAGCCCCAGATAGGCCTCCACCCGCTGTAGGCTGAGCTGGAAGGCGCTGTGGGCCTCCAGGTCCTTGTTGAGGTCCGTGTCGATCATGCCCAGCAGGTAGGGGGAAGTGAAGTCGTCGGGCCTCTGTTCCGTGGCCTGGGCGGCCAGGCGTGCGGCCTTTTCATACTTCCCCTGGGAAAAACAGTTCCGGGCATAGAAGTAAGAGCCCTCGTATAGGTCCGGACGGAGGCGCAGCGCGGTGTCGAACTCCCTCTCCGCCTCCTGGTGTTTTCTCTGAAGGGACAGGGTCATCCCGCGGGCGACATGGGCCTCGGCCAGGTCCGGGTCCAGCGCCAGCGCCTTGCGGCTGGTGGTTTCGGCTTCCTTCAGATTGGTGTCGCTGGCATTGAACCAGCTGTAGAGAAACGCGTAGCAGTAGCACGCCCAGGCATAGGCCGCGGCGAATCCCGGATCGAAGGAGCTGGCGTGCAGGAAATGCGACAGGGCGTGCTCTATGCTCTTGCGCTGGAAGAGGTAGAAATGCCGCCGTCCCTGCAGGAGGTTGTCGTAGGCCTCGATGTTCTCTGTGGGGGCCGTGGAGATGGCCTTTTTTTCCTGCTCTGTTAGCACGACATGGAGGGAGCCGGCGATCTGCTCGGCGATCTCCGACTGGACTGCGAACACATCCTTGGCATCGCGGTCTAAGGTGTCGGACCAGAGGTGGTATCCGTCTTCGGTGTTGATAAGCTGGGCGGTTACCCGCAGCTTGTCCCCGGACTTCCGGACACTGCCTTCGACGACGGTCCTCACGTTCAGCTCCTCTCCGATGCGGCGGATGTCCTGCGAGTGATCCTTATACAGGGACGAGGTCGTACGTGAGGTCACATGCAGCCCTCCGATCTTGACCAGGGAGTTGATGAGCTCGTCGGCCAGCCCGTCGCTGAAATATTCGTTCTTCTTGTCGGGGCTCATGTTGGTGAAGGGCAGGACCGCGACCGAGGCCGGGTGGATGTCTTTTTTCCGGAATCCGCCCTCCGAGATCTCTTTGAGCTGTGCGATGATCGCTTCCATGGATTGGATCCGGTCTTCGGATTCCTTTTCCAAGCACAGGTTTATGATCTGCTGCAGTTTTTCGGGGATGTCGGGCTGATAGCCCGCCAGTGAGGGAGGTGTGTCGTAGAGCACGGCGGCGGCCGCTTCCACCGGAGTTCGCCGGAAGAACAGGCGCTTGCCGGTGATCATTTCCCACAGGACGCAGCCCAAGGCGAATATGTCGCTGCGGGGGTCGGTGAACTCGCTCCGGATCTGTTCGGGCGACATGTAGGCCACCGTCCCGGCGAATCCTTCGGAGAAGCTGTGCTGGGTCAGGGTGGTGGCCTGGTCGTCGTTGTCGCTCCGGCGGCGGCGTGTCTGAGCTTGGGCCAGTCCGAAATCGAGGATCTTGAGGTCGCCCCCTTCCGTAATGAAGATGTTGTGCGGCTTGATGTCCCTGTGGACGATGCCTTTCCCGTGCGCGGCAGACAAGCCGTGGGCGATGGCGAGCGCGATGTGATAGGTCTCATTCCAGGGGATCGGATCCCTTGCGATCCGCTCGGCCAGGGTCTCGCCCTGCAGATATTCCATGACGGCATAGGTGCGGCCGCGCCAGGCGCCGATGTCGAACAGGATCCGGATGTTGGGGTGGGAGAGGGAGGCGACCTTCTTGTTCTCCTCCTGAAACCTTTTCAGGGCCTGGGGATCTCTGGAGAGATGATCGGGCAGGACCTTGATGGCCACGCTGCGCTCCAGGCGCGAGTCCTGGGCCAGGTAGACCTCTCCCATGCCGCCTTCGCCGAGCTTGGAGACGATCTCATACGGGCCGATCCTCAGACCTTTTCGCAGTGCCATGGGTGATCATCCACCTAATAGTACGTATATACAGGGGAATTAATTCAGTGAATATATATATATCTCATTGTGACAGGCTTTGCAATCCGAAAACGAAATCGAATGGCTGCCGTATTTATATACATATGTATGCTTTCATCGAGATCAGGTCGAAGCAAATCTTAAATTATTGGAGGGGACCATGACGCGTACGAGCCTCGGAGTATTCATCCTCTGTTTGTTCATGCTCCAGCCTGCCTTAGCCCAGCAGCCTGGGGAGATTAGCTACACGGACGAAGGGATCTTTCCCGGCGGAAGGATCGGAGAACGGATCCGGTCACTTCTCGATACATTTAATTCGAACGATCCCGAGAAGATTCGGCGTTTCTTACAGGACGAGTGCACGGTGCGCTTCCGGGATTTCGCCCCCATGGAGGAACACATTCAGGTGTTCCAGGGGACCTACCAACAGTGGGGCGGAGCCGATTTCCACAGCATCCGCACCTATGTGCCGGAGAGAGCGGGGGAGACCGTGGTCATCCTCAAGGACCGCAACTTCGGCGCCTGGCGGGCGTTTGTGTTGAGTTTCGACGAGGATATGGACTTTCGTGTCACCGGGATTCGACTGAACGATGCTCGCACGCCCAGCAATGTCGAGGAACCAGCCCTGTCAGAGAAGGAGGTCCTCGCCGAGGTCGAAAGGCTCATGAAGAACCTGTGTGCCAAGGATGTCTTCTCCGGGACCCTTCTTGTGGCCAAGGGAGACAGGGTGCTCTTCACTTTTGCCTGCGGGGAAGCCAGCAAACGCTTCCATGTGCCCATCAATCTCGACACCAAGTTCAACCTGGGGTCCATGAACAAGATGTTCACCTCGCTGGCCATCATGCGGCTGGTGGAAAAGGGAATGCTGTCCCTGGACGATACCCTGGACAAATACCTGGATGATACTTGGCTGCCCCAGGACACGACGGCGAAGATCACGATCCATCACCTGCTGACACACACGTCCGGATTGGGCAGCTATTTCAACCGGACCTACAGCCAGAGCTCACGCCAGCTCTTCCGCAGGCTAGATGATTACAAACCCCTGATCAGGGACGAGAGATCGGCCTTCGAGCCGGGCAGCCGCTACCAGTACAGCAACACGGGCATGTTCCTGCTGGGAGTCGTGATCGAGAGTGTGACCGGAGAGGATTATTTCGATCATATCCGCGAGAATATCTATGAGCCGGCCGGTATGCAGGACTCCGACTGCTACGAGATGGACTTCCCGGTGGAGAACCTGGCCATCGGCTACAGCCCGGCCCCGGACAGCCCCTGGAAGTGGGAGAACAACCTCTACAAACATGTGATCAAGGGGGGACCGGCCGGAGGGGGATTCTCCACGGTTAGGGACCTGCATAAGTTCGCGCTTGCGCTTCTTTCCGGAACGTATGTGTCCAAGGAGGCCCGGGAGAAGATGTGGACGGACCATTCCGGATCGGGCTACGGATACGGGTTCGGCATCCAGGAAGGGCCCAACGGGAAGGTGGTGGGCCACAGCGGGGGCTTCCCCGGCATCAATTCCAACCTGGATGTGTACGTGGACAGGGGCTACATCGTGGCGGCCATGTCCAACTATGACCAGGGCACCGGGGCTGTGACCGGCCGGATCGCGTCCCTCCTGGCACGTGTGAAGTGAGCGGCCCGGCTCCTTAATCGCGCTCCGACAACTGGAAGTTGTTGAAAAATAATAAAATAACTTCTTAGCCAGGTTTTTTGGGGTAAAAACTGAACTTTTAATGAAATATTCATGTTCTTTTAACGGTGGAACTGTATTAAAATGTGCCAGTTCTGATTGTCGGAGCATGGAATATATGGTAAAAAG
>JAUWTO010000142.1 GCA_030614685.1 Candidatus Aminicenantota bacterium | reverse complement strand
TTCTGGGCGACTTCCGAGCCCAGGACGCAGATCTTCTGCCCTCCCCGGACCTGCTGCGCGTTGAGGAACTGCCCGTCATCGATCTCCCAGTTACGGACCAGCGGGTAATCCGCCCCGACCCCGTAGATGGAGGTGTTCCAGTTCTTGCTCTGGTAGACCACCTGCTTCCGGGTGTTGACGTTGGGAGATAGATACTCCACGGCGTCGCAGCTCTCCAGGATCGCCTCGGCATCGCTCTCGATCAAGGTCTGGGTGCTGCCTCCCCCGCCGTGACGTCCCCGGAAGGACATGCTTCCCGGCCGTACGGTCAGCAGGTTGGTGCCCATCTCCATGAAGCGCTGCTCCACGTCGGCCTTGGCTCCCTGGCCGATGCTGACCATGGCGATCACGGCGCCGACGCCGATGATGATACCCAGGGCGGTCAAAAAAGAGCGCATCTTGTTGCGGGCCAGGGCCATCAGCGCCACTCGGTTTGTCTTCATGATGTTCATGGATTATTCTCCCTCGATCCTTTCGATGAGGCCGTCCCGCAGGTACATGGCCTTTTTGGCCACCTCCGCCACCTCCGGATCGTGGGTCACCAGGATGATGGTGATCCCTTCTTTTTCATTCAGGTCGGTGAAGATCTTCATGATCTCATTCCCCGTTTTGGTGTCCAGGTTACCCGTGGGCTCGTCGGCCAGGATCACGGAGGGGCTGTTGACCAGGGCCCGGGCGATGGCCACGCGCTGCTTTTCACCTCCCGAGATCTGGTTGGTCTTGTGGTGCTCACGGCCCTTGAGGCCCACTATCTCCAGGGATTTGAGGGCCATCTCCCGTGCTTTTTTGGTATTGACATCGGAGTAAAGCAGGGGTAGTTCCGTGTTCTCCAGGGCCGAGGTCCGGGCCAGCAGGTTGAAGTTCTGGAAGACGAAGCCGATCTTCTTGTTCCGGATTTCTGCCAGCTGGTTCCGGTCAAAAGTGGAGATCTCCTTGCCGTCGAGGAGGTACCGGCCCGAGGAGGGCTTGTCCAGGCAGCCGATGATGTTCATGAGCGTGGACTTGCCCGAACCCGAGGGCCCCATGATGGCCAGCAGGTCCCCCTTGCGGATGGTGTAGGTCACACCCTTGAGGGCGCTGACCTGGGTTTCACCCATCTCGTACACTTTGGCGACATTGTCCAGTTCGATAAGGCTGTTGTTGTCCATTAATCCGTCCTTGGCTGTGTTTTCTTGTCGTGCAGGCGGTGCTTATCGCATGAAGCGCATCATGCGCATGGCATTGTTGTTCCTGCTCGAACCGGAATCGGATTGGGCCTGGCCGATGATGACCTCCAGGCCCTCCGCGAGATCGCCGCTCACCACCTCGGTGTAGACGTTGTCGGTCACGCCCAGCTTAAAAAAGAGCATACGCAGCTTGCCGTTCTCGTCTTCATACCATATGCGGCCCATGTCCTGCCGGCCCCCCATGCCGCCGCCTGAGCGGCCGCCCATGCCGCTCTGCATGCCCATCTGGCCCGGCTGTCCCTGGGGCCGCGCCTTCTGACTTGTCTGGCCGCCATGTTCTCCACCGCTCATTTCCAGGAACAGAGCCCTCATCTCCTCCTGGGAGAGGTCCGGCGTAAAGCGCATGGCCGTGTTGGGCACCAGCAGCTTGTTGCGGGCCTCACCCACCACGATGGCGACAGTGGCGGTCATCCCGGGTCGCAGTTTCATCTCCGCATTGGAAACCTCCACGATGGTGGTGTAGGTCACGACGTTCGAGATCACCTCAGGAGCGTAGCGGACCTGTTTGACCGTCCCGCGGAAGTTCTCGCTGGGATAGGCGTCAACGGTGAAGCGGACGGATTGGCCTTCCTCGACGCGACCGATGTCGGCCTCGTCCACCACGCATTCCACCTGCATCTCGGTCAGGTCCTTGGCGATCTGGAAGAGCACCGGCGCCTGCAGGCTGGAGGCCACGGTCTGGCCCTCATTGATGTTGCGGTTGATGACCACACCGTCGATGGGAGATTTGATGACCGTGTAGCTCAGGTCGACCTTGCTGGAATCCAGCGCGGACTGCTGCTGTTCCAGGGTGGCCTCGGCTGTCTGAAGGTCTGACACGGCGCCGTAGTAGTTGGTCTCGGCGGTGTCCATATCTTCGATGGAGATCAGGTCCTTCTCAAACAGGTTCTTGGCCCGATCGTGCTTTTTTTTGGAGTTTGCCAGGTTGATCTTGGAGTTGTCCAACCGGGACTTGGCGCTGCGATAGTTGGCCTCGCTCTGCTTGATCCGGGTTTGGAACTGTTCCGGGTCGATGCGGGCGATGACCTGACCGGCCTGGACTTCGGAGTTGAAATCCACGTATATGTTGTTGATCTTCCCCGATACCTGGGCGCCCACATCCACCATGGTCACGGCGTTGAGGGTTCCGGTGGTATCGACCAGGGCTTCGATCGAGCCGGTTTTCAGGGATTCCTTGTTATAGCCGATCTCTGCCGCGTCGCCGGTTCTGAGTACGGTGAAGTACAGGGTTACTGCCGCGGCTGCCACGATCAGTACGCTGATTATGATCTTCTTTTTCATGGGGATTCTCCTTTATCCTCTTTTCTTCTCTTTGGCTTGGGGAGAGCGCTGCTGCCGCCTCTCCGCCTCTTCGTGTCGCTGCGCGAGATATTCTTCGAGTATAGCGTCGAACTGTTTGATCTGCTCCGGATCGAGCACGGCCTTGATATCCTCCAGGAACTGACCCCGGAGTGTCCGGTACTGGGCGTATATGTCTTTGCGCATCTGCTTGATGCGCTCCTCGTTCTGCTGGAACACAGCCCGCATCCGGTCCTGCTGGTCGGCGCTGAGCTTGAGCGTTTCCTCCAGTTCGTTTATGGTCGGGAAGTGGACCCGCTCCCCGCGCCGGGCGTCATGCGAGGGCCGTTTGGGTTTCGGATTCAGTATGTTCTTTTCCAGGATCACACCGCTCACGAGCCCGGCGGCAAAGACCACCAGGAACGAGAGCACGATCCAGAATTTATAGTGATTCTTCATGGGGATTGTCTCCTCTGGGAGTCGTTCTCATCCAGGGAGGAGAACAGCAGTATCATGGTGGGATTTCCCGACACATCATCGGCCAACAGGAGCGTGTCCTGAAAGGGATTCTGGTCGCGCAGCAGTATGCCGGCCTGGCTCAGTTCTTCTGTCTGGGGAGAGATCAGGAAGGTCGCGGCCAGCACAAAAAAAACGATGACGGCCAGCGAGCAGGGGATGGCCCTAAGGCCCCACTGCTTCCACAATGCCTGGAGCCCGGGTCGGGGATTCTGCTCGAGCCGGGGCTGCAGCCGCTCCCAGAAATAGGGTTTGGGCGCGGGGAAGTCCTCGCTCTGCAGGATTTGGCGCAGGCTGCAGTACTCCTGTTCCAGGGCGCGGCAGGCGGCGCATTCACGCCGATGCGCTGCCAGCGCCTGCTCCTGTTCATCCGTCAGGTTATGATCCATGGAGCGCAGTATCCATTTTTCCGTCGTTTTACACCGCATAGTCCCCTCCTAAGCGGGCTGAGAGCTGATAAACTTTTTTCTTAAGCATTTTCCGGGCCCGGTGGAGCCTTGAGTCCACGGTCCCGGGCGATATGTCGAGCATCTGGCTTATCTCATTATATGGAAAACCCTGGATGTCCCGCAGGGTCAGTATGGCCTGATATTTCTCAGGCAGGGACTCGAGGGCAAAGTGCACCATTTTTTTCTGCTTTTCTTTTTCTCTGGCCTCATCGATCTGGGCGGTTGTGTCTTCCTGCATCAGGGTTCCCGGGGGGCTGTCATCCAGGGGAATCTTCCGCACCCTGGTTTCCTTGCGCAGGAAGTCCTTGGACGCGTTGACCGCGATACGGTAGAGCCAGGTGCTGAAGGCGGACTGGAACTTGAAGTTCGGCAGCGCCACATAGGCCTTGATGAACACGTCTTGGGCCAGGTCATCCGCAGTCTCTCGGTTGCGTGTCAGACTGTAGGCGAGATTAAACATCTTTATCCTGTATTTTTCGACGAGAGCGCCAAAGGCGTCCTGGCTTCCGGCCTGCGCTTTTTCGACCAACTCTCTGTCGTCCATTAACTATCACGTGTTTTCGTCTCCTTACACTCATTAGACGGAGACGAGTCCAATTTCTTCCCGACCAGCCGTATCGATCGACCGGCACCTGGGCAGACCCTTATTTTAGAGGATTTTCGGGCTGGTGTTAAGCGGTTTATGGGAGCCGTGTTCTCCTCCCCCCTTCCCTGTATTAAGAGTTTCAGGCAATAAACCGGACGGGATAAAAAAAGGAAGGGAGGAGATCCTCCCTTCCTTGGTCATCAGAAAAATTAATTTTCTGTTTGACGCGGTACTTTTCCGAATGCCGTTACTTTTTCTTGGCCGTCCACTCCATCTCGCGGTCCATGACCGACATGGTCCCGCTCATGGCGTCGCCGTCCACCGTCCCTGTGTACTCCATCACGAACTCACCGCGCTGGGTATCCCGAGTGATGGTCCACTGGATGGCGTTGCCCTCGATGGTGCCTTCTCCGACCATCTCGCCCCCCTGCCGTCCAGGCATGGTGACGGTGATCTTGCTTCCGTCCTGTTCGATGGTGAAATCCGAGGTCATCGGCCCATCGCGGCCTTCCCGGGTTATTTCCCAGGTACCGCTGACGTCCACCAGGGCGTAGGCCGCGAGGGATACCACGGCTAGGGTGATAAACACTAAGGTCAAAGCCTTCTTCATTCTCTCTCTCCTTTGATAAAATATGGGGTCTCTTTAGATTACGTTATTTTAGACCTCCGCACTACAGCTTTTCTTCCCAAAATCGGTCGAAATCCCGGGCCTTTTTCAATATATTCGTGGGAATGATTGAAAAATCGCCCACAAAATTGTCACATGTTCGACATTTATGTTATAATGACTTTCGGCTAGCATAGGGCAACTTGCAGAAAACAATGAAGATAGAAGTTGGCCCCGATTTTGCAATGTGTCATGGTGAAATCAATTTAAGGAGTTTTAAATGCGTAACTTTCAAATTCTTACCGTGGCAGCCATGGTCCTGATCCTGGGTTTCGGATCGACCCTGATGGCCCAGAAAGGCCAGACTTCCCGAGATGAGGTCCGAGTCAACTGGACAGAGAACCAGCCGCAGGCACGCCTCCTGTTCGTGGATGAGAACGGAGACGGGATCTGTGACCAACTCCGGGATCACGACGGAGACGGCATCCCCAATTCCCAGGACCCGGACTGGGAACGTCCCCAAGACGGAACCGGTTTCCAGAACGGCCAAGGCAGGCAGCAGGATCGAGGCACGTTCGCTAACCGGAATGCGTTCCGGTGGCAGAATGGTAGCGGCCTGAACAACCGCTCCTTTCGTAACCAGGCGGGCAATTCGATCTGCGATGGAACCGGACCCAAAGGCAACGGCTCCAAGCGTGGAGGAAAGTAATCTGTGAGGGCCGGCCCAGTGCCGGCCCTCGGTTTCTTCATTTAGGTCATGAGCATGAAAAAGATCGGGCTGGCAATCGTGTATTTCTTGGCGGCAATCGTCTATCTTCAGGCCGACATGCTGACTTTGTTTTTCAATCAGAACGCGACAGACAACCTCTTCCAGTCCGCGTTTTCCGAATCCGATCATGTGTCCAGCCTGGGTTTTTCCCTGGATAAAGACCTGGGAGGCTTCTCCCTCTTCGCTGAGGGAAGCTACTCCTACCTGTATGAAAATCCTGACCTCACATATTACATTCAGGATCTGGGCCTGGACCATGTCTGGGTGGTCGGGAAAACTTCGGGATTGTACCTGTCTTTGACGGGCCGCGGCGCATTCTACCGATCGGACTACAGCGATTTTAACTATGGGGCTCTCAACGCATACAGCGCCTTCAAGTCCTACCTCACCCCCACATCCATACTGAAGGCCGACTACGCCCTGACCCTGCGGGACTACCGGTGGTCGCAGTTCGATTATGTCAGCCAGTCTTTGAATGTTAC
>JAUWTO010000167.1 GCA_030614685.1 Candidatus Aminicenantota bacterium | reverse complement strand
GCGAAGCAGCTCAATTCCGGCGGAGCACGATCCGGATCGGAGTGCCTTTAAGATCGAAAGTCTCGCGCAGTTTGTTTATGAAAAACTTTTCATAGGCTGGAGCCAGGGGAATCCGGGAATGAGTGAACAAAATAAACGTGGGGGGCGAGGACTTCAGCTGAGTCATGTATTTGATCTTGATCTTTGTCCCTTTGCGAGTCCGTGCCATGAACTGAGTGTTGATCGTATTCAGGAACTCGTTGAGTCGGGCCGTCGCGATCCGCTTGCGGCCATTGGCCAGGACCTCATCGGCTTTGTCCAGGATCTTGACCACCCTCT
The DNA here is from genome assembly GCA_030614685.1 of Candidatus Aminicenantota bacterium. Classification (GTDB taxonomy): domain Bacteria; phylum Acidobacteriota; class Aminicenantia; order Aminicenantales; family Aminicenantaceae; genus JAUXEH01. The sequence continues at coordinate 4,861 of JAUWTO010000167.1, read as the reverse complement.
GGCCGGACAGGGCCGAGATGAATAGGAGGGGCGCATACGACACAAAATCCAGTTTCCGTGTGGCCATGCGCTCGAAATCTTTGATAGTCAGCGTGTCCTTGTCCACCAGGTCCCACTTGTTCAAGGCCAGGATCAGGGGCTTTCCTGATTCCTTGGCCAGGTGGGCGATGGCCGTGTCCTGCCGCGTGGGACATTCCTGCGCATCCATGACCTGACAGATGACATCCGCCGCCAGAATATCCTTCTTGGCCTTGATGATCCCTGCCTTCTCTCTCTGATCGCGGGTACGGCTCATCTTCCGGATCCCGGCCATGTCCACCAGAATGTAGGCCTTTTTGTCGCGGTGGATCAGGGTGTCCGTGCAGTCCCGCGTGGTCCCCGGGATCTCGCTCACGATCAGTCGCTTCTCTCCGCTCAGGCGGTTGACGAGGGAGGACTTCCCCACGTTGATTCGCCCGACCAGGGCAATTTTCAGGGGGCTCTCCGTGTCCTGGCCATGCTCGAGATTGGCGGGCAGCACCTCTATCAGAAGGTTTTCCAGGTCTTCGAGATTCCGCTTGTGCTCCGCGGACACAGCCACAAAATCTTGGGGGCCCAGCCGGAACAGCTCCACGAGGCGGCCTTCCTCCGCCTCGGATTCCACCTTGTTAACCACCACGAAGAGCGGCTTATCGAGTTTGCGCAGGGACAGGAACAGCTCCTCTTCGGGTGGGAGCAGGAGTCGCTTCCCGTCCAGGACAAAAAGCAGGATGTCCGCCTCCTGTGAGGCCTCCCAGGCTTTTTCCCTGACCAGAACCGAGAAAGGATCGTCCTGGTTGTCGAAAAAACCGCCGGTGTCGACCAGCACAAACCGCCGGTCCCTGAGCGTGCATTCGGCGGAGACCTGGTCCCGTGTCATCCCCGGCAGGGAATGAACCAGGGACTTTTTCTTCCCCAACAGGCGGTTGAAGAGGGTGGATTTCCCGACGTTCGGAAATCCGACAATCACGACACGGGGCAGCTTTTTCATGGTTCAGGTCATTTGGCTATGAGGTCCAACCTGGGCAGCAGAGGACGCGTCAGGTCGATGTGTCCGTTGAGGGTCTCCCTCTCGTTCCCCCCAATCAGGATTGAGACTCGCTTGATGGACTCGAAGTTGTAGGTCAGAGTGTTGACAATGGCGAAGACGGTGGCGGTTTCCGCGGCGGTCCCAGAGCCGTGGTTGTCCTTGAGTTCTCGGGAAAAATCCACGTAAGCGACCCCATCCTGGATGATGTACATCTCCCTGAGTCGAGTGCCCGGGGGAATGGACGCCACAGCGCCGCTGGACGATCCCCTGACCAGTTCCTCAATGGCCTGCTTGGCCTCAAAGACGGTCAGTTCATGGGTATAGATCTCCCGCTCCTCAGGGTGCAGGAGATTGTCCTCGTCCGATAGAAAGAAGAGTGTAATGGTCCGGGTCTGGGGCGGCTCGGCCGAATCCTCCCCGGCATCATCCGGAACCGGGACCGGAGCCAGCGCAGGGGGTTTCTCAGCGCCTCCGACGAAAAACAGGACCGCCAGGACGAGCAGCAGCACGGACAGCACACCAAGAGGCAAGATCCGTTTGATATCCATCCTGCTCCCCTAGTCCCTGGCATACTGCCGGATGAACTTGGCCAGCCCGGTATAGATCGCCTGAGCCACGGCGGCCTGGAAATCATCCGTCAGCAGCTTGCGCTCCTCATCCGGGTTGGATATGAAGGCGACCTCCACCAGAACCGCGGGGCAGGCGACTCCTGTCAACACTTTGAACGGCGCCTGTTTAACCCCCCGGTTCCGCGTGTCCCTCAGGGTATTGAGCTCGCTCTGAATCAGCTCCGCCATCTCGCTGCTCTGCTTCAGGAAATTGGCCTGGGCCATGTCCCAGAGGATCATCTTGATGTCGTCCTCGGCATCGCCCTGGACCTGATCGAGTTCCGTGGAGTTGTTCTCCATGTAAGCCAGGCGCCGCGCCTCCTCGTCCGTGGCGTTCAGATTCAGGAAATAGGTCTCCGCACCCCGGGCCTTGCTCCCCGGGAATCCGTTGGCATGGATGCTGACAAAGAGGAAAGCCTGCTCGTTGTTGGCTATGGCGGCCCGCCGTTCCAGCGGAACGTCCACATCCCGGTCCCGGGTCAGGACAACACGGTAGGCCAGATTGCGTTCGATGATGGCCTTAAGCTTCAGGCTTAGGGAGAGGGTTATGTCCTTTTCCAAAGTACCGTTCTGTCCCTCGGCCCCCACTTCGAGCCCGCCGTGCCCGGGATCGATAATTATGGTCCGAGTTCCCTGGGCGAGGGACTGAGTCGGGATGGCTGCCGGTGTTTCAGTCCTCGGAGCAGCGCGCTCGGTGGTCCGGGCCCCCGTCTCCTTCTTGGGAATCGTTGCAGCACCCTCCGCCGCCTCCTGGCCTGCCTTCGGCCGGGGATCCGCCCCTTCCGGCAGCACGTCTATGACCAGCCGATGGGGGCGGGTGAGGTTGGTTGAGGCATGCGTGAAGTCGGACATCTGCACCTTGATATTCAGAACATAGAAGTCCACGCCCTGGGTCCAGCCGACCGACTCAATGAAGCGGCTCCGGAAAGAACCCCTGCGGATCCGGAAAGGCTGGTCGGCCCGGATCCTGACCAGGAGATAGATCCCGTTCTTCTCGATGGAGGAACGAAGGGGATGGTTGGATGTGACGGTCACGCGGCCGTAATCCGCAAAATCCTCCACTGACAGCTTGAGGAAAGGCTCCTCCTGAAAGCGGGATGCGGCAGTAGGGGCCAGTTGACACAGCAGTACGAAAAGGACCATCAGGCTGCGGACAATGTATTTCACCACGTTTCGCTCATTGGTATGCGAAGATTTGGAGGCGGCGGGAATCGAACCCGCGTCCGAAGACATTTGACTGAAGGTGTCTACACGCTTATCCCTTTCTTCTTTCTCGCTCCTGGGCTGCTGAAAGGGAGAGCGACCCTGGAGCCAACTCCGAGAAGTTTCGCGTGCCGGGCACGGAGCCAACCCGACCTACTATCCTGCAAGTCGACGCTTCCCGGAGGCCGCAGGAAAACGACCGAGAAACGGCATGCCTACTGATTAGGCAGCAAGTGCTTGAGGTTCCGCACTTAATCAGGTCCGCCTTTTTAACGAGGGAGACGGGGCCTCGACATGCAACCTTAGTCTCACTATCTCCGTCGAATCCAGTTCGCCCCCAGATAGCACACCATCCATTATAGGAAAACCAACCGAAAATTGTCAACCAATGGCAGGGAAGCGGATTTCACCCCCAGGGGTGATTGACATTCGAGGTGGATATGAATATTGTAAGTACGGACCTTGTTGTGCTGGCTGGGCAAGGTAACCTCACCATACCCCCTTTTGCTAAATACACACCACAGCCAGCATCCCTTCTACTCGATACACACCACAGCCTTATTCGTTTAGTCGTATCCCAAGAAAAAAACATGGAATATTTCTGAGATATTTTCTAGGGCTTATTCACGGGCCCTGATCAATACAGACACGAGGAGTCTCCCCATTGATCGAACCCCTGGATTGATCAGGAACGCGCAGCCTGCAGGTTTTCCTGGATCTCCTCGCGGTTCGACATGGCGACCGCTATGGTGCTTATGAAAGCGTGATCCAGGACCCACTGGAGGGCGCCCTGGAAGGACGGGATTTGGTTGCCTTTGAAAGCATGGGGCCCTGCGGAACAGGTCTTCATGGCTATGACTCCGAGGTTGTTCTGGTGAGCCTTTTTGAGCTCGACCTCGACCCGGGGCTGATCCCACTCGCTCGATCGTCCCGAATTCATGTGCACGTAAGATCCCTTGTGATTGTAGGGGAGCATGATGATGTCGTAGAAGCGGGACTCGTTGGCACTCTCCAGCAGGGGGATCTCATCATGGCAGGAGAACCCGTGCGCCCTTATGATCCCCTGCTCTTTCGATGCGGCAAAGAATTCCATCACGGTCTCGTTGGTCAGGACATCCACATCACCGGGATCATGGATGAGCATGATGTCGATGTAGTCTGTCCTCAATGCCTTGAGGCAAGCCTGGAGGTCGGATTCCATGGCTTTCCGGATGGCGTCGGAGCTGTACTCCGAGGAATCGCGTCCCCGGAGGCGGACCCGGATCTTGGATTGGATGATCACGTCCTTGCGGAGCTCTTGAAGGGTCTCGCCGATCATGCGCTGGTTGTTGCCGTTGAAATAGGACAGGCCGGTATCGATGAAATTGATCCCGGATCCCAGGGCCTCCATCAGGAGGGAGGGCTCCATGCTGCGGGAGGCTCCGTAACCCAGCACCGTGGGCTCGATCCCGCTCCTCCCGAGGACCCGCTTCCCCAGGACAGGGCCGCTGTCTCCCCAGAGGCGCAGCGGGCTTTTTTTCAATACATTGAGGGCCACCAATCCCGTGATCCCCGCCGAGGACTTCTTGAGGAACTCTTTCCTGGTGATCTTTTTGTCTTTTTTCTCCATGGTCTTTTCCTCCGATCTATCCGCAGGCGGATGCCCATAGATTATAATCAATCCGTGCCGCCATCACCAGCAAAATTATCGGATTTGTCGGCAATGCGTGCCCGATGCCGTAGAACATGATTTTCTCACAGCCTCCCGATCAGGAGGCTGGAAAATCGGTAGGAGGATTTCTATCAGGACAGGCAACCAAACGCACGCGGATTCGTAACTAGTAATAGGGAAACACGATCCCATAAAGGAGGAGGACCTCAATGAAGCGCTTGCCTTGGCTCGGCCTAACGTTCCTGGCAATAATCCTGGCTTTTTGCTCAGGACCACCGGCACCAGAAGAAGCTGTCCCGACAGAGTTGGCGGATATTCTGCAGGTAGAGATCCCGCGCATGATGGAGGCGG
>JAUWTO010000202.1 GCA_030614685.1 Candidatus Aminicenantota bacterium | reverse complement strand
GTCAACCTGGAGGTCGGCGTCCGCTATATCCGTGGAGGATCGGCCTATTATTTGACGCCGGGAGACATCCAACTGGAGGGCAATGGAATCACCTACTACATCAGCCGCTCCCGCACCGACATACTCATGCCTAAAATCGGCATCGCTTTTACCTTCTGAAAAAACTAACCTGGATCATTCACGATACGTGAAATATCGGCATTTTTTATGAATTACTCAGGCTAGATTTTGATCCCGATCCTGCGCATCAGCGCCAGGGCATTGAAGCTCTCACACTTCCCCGGCTTGAGGATGTAATCGAAGCGCAGTTGGTCTTCCTCCACAAATCCATCGAAGTGGAAGTTCTTGATTTTCTCTGGGAGCTCCTCTTCGAGCCGGGTGAGTTCCAGGTCGTGTGTGGCGACAACACCCGCGGCCTGGAATCCGACCAACTGCCGCATCAGGGCCATGGCTCCCGCCTGCCGGTCCAGGGCGTTGGTCCCTTTGAGCATCTCGTCCAGGAGATAGAACACGTCCTCGCCTCGAACAATGACATCCAGGATCTTCTTCAAGCGCTGGAGTTCCGCGTAGAACAGGGACAGGTGTTTGTCGAGGGAGTCGCTGACCTTCATGGAGGTATAGAGCTTGAAAGGAGAGAGCCGGCAGGAACGGGCGCAGACCGGGGCCCCAGCCAGGCCCAGCACCATATTGACTCCCAGAGTCTTCAAGAATGTGCTCTTGCCCGCCATGTTGGGGCCGGTGACGACCAGGATGGTCCCCTGCCCTTCCGCCAGGAAGTCGTTGCTGATTCGATCCTCCGGAGGGATGAGAAAATGTCCCAGGGCTTCGGCCCGGAAGATACGGCCCTCCGGCTCGATCTCGGGAAAAGTCCAGTTCCGAAAATTGAAGTGGAGGTTGGCGAAACTGGAGAGGGCCTCGAACTCACCTAAGGCCAAAAGCCAATCCGGCGCCTTTTCCGCATAGCAGGACTTCCACTTTTCGAGACGGAGAACACAGTGCAGGTCCCAGAGCAGCAGGCTGTTCAGCACCGGATGCAGGATCTCGCTCCTGCGCAGCTCGAAGAAAGAGGCCAGGTTGGACAGGGTGCGGATGTGCCGGGACGCAGGCTGGCCGCCGGCCTGCAGCCGCGTCTGCATGTCCTGAAGCAGGGGGCTGCGGACCTGTGCATTTTCGATCTGCCGTATTATCAGGGAGTAGGCCTTGAACACTCGGGCATTGTGAGACGTGAGGAGGTGGATCCTGTGGATGCTTTTCCGGGTGCGGCGGTTGATATAAGACTGGATCACCAACAGCCCCAGGGGGAGGCCCCAGTGAAGCCCGGCAAAGATCAGGCCGGCCGCTGTCAACGTACACACGGGCAGCAGGTGGATAACCAGGATCAGAACTGTGTTCTTCAACACCAGATAAGGTTCGGCCATCAGCAGGGGGAAGGAGTTCGGCCTCTGCAGCGTATCCTTGATCTGACGGCCATACGCCTGGACATCTTGCCGGAGCTCGATCCTGTCGGTCAGTTCCCGGATCGCATCCTGCCTGGCTTTGAGGATCTCATGGCAGTCCTCCTCCGGATGGCGGCTCATCCAGTCCGCAAGACACTCGGAACCGAACCAGGTCGTTGTCCGGTTCAGGAAATGGAAGACGCTGCGCGGACCGAACAGGTCCAGGTCGGAACTGAAGGGATGCTCAAGGTCCACATGACCGCTCCCGTCCGCGTAATCCACAAACCTGTGACCGAGCGCCTGGATCTCCATCTCGTTCAGGGAACGCACCAGGAGGATGAATTGGCGCTTCCGGATGAAGTGCTCATGGATGATGGCGGGGACGGCGAAAAGCAGAATCGCAGCACCCAAGAGGAGAATGTAGTCCGCATTCGCATCAGCCGCGATCTTGTACAGGAAAAAGATGCCGGCGGCGATGAGAAGAAGCTTGGCCGCGATCATGGCGGTCTCGACCGGCCGCTGGCTCTTGAGCCGCCTCTCACACCCTTCGATGCGGGACCGGTAGGTGTCTTCGGGTAATGTGCTCACTGTACTCCAATTCCTAAATATTCTCGGTACTGCACATCTTATCGTTATTCCGTTCCCTCATCAAGTTGGACCCGCTTTACCGACAGAACCGCATTCCTCCTCATCAAGCTGGACCTGATTGACCAACAGGTCCGCATTTGCCTGGTCATGCAAACACCCCATGTCATTGCGGGCGCAGCGAAGCAATCTCAGAGATCACTTCGCTTCGCTCGTGATGACAGGAACTTTACTCGTGATGGCTCCCTTATATGTGCAAATTCGGGCCCGATCACACAACCGGAGGCCTGAATAGTTTTCTAATTATTAGAATATTGTCAACGTTATGGCACTGCGATGCGTCTAAAAAAGTGAAGAAAATGCCTGAACTGAAGAGAGGACAGACCGTGGAAATGCTCACAAAACTGGAAGAGCTGATCCTGCTTTCCGTCTTGAAACTGGGAGAGAACGCCTACGGAACCACTATTTACAAGTACTTGCAGGAGGTGACCGGAAAGAAACTGTCCCTGGGAGGGGTTTACGTCCCTCTGGACCGGCTCACCAAGCGGGGGTATCTTTCCGCCTACTCAGGAGCCGCCACATCGGTAAGGCGCGGGCTCAGCAAACGCTATTACCGGCTCACCCCCCGAGGAGTGACGGCCTTGAACGAGATAAACCGCATGAACGAGGTCCTGTGGGCCGGTTTTACCGACCTCGCTCGGCCTATTCCCAAATGACGTCTGCATGACAAAACAAAAGACTTCTCGCAATCCTCTCCGATGCCGCGTGCTCGGACTCCTCCTGCACAAAGGAGACCACATCACGCTGGCCGGGGATTTCGAGGAGATCTATTCAGAAATCCTTCGGGACAGGGGGGCAGGTGCCGCAGCTCTCTGGTACTGGGGACAGGTCCTCCGATCGATCCCCTCTTTTATCTTTGATTCACTTTTCTGGAGCGTACACATGTTTAAAAACTATTTTAAAGTCGCTTTCCGCAACATCAAACGTCACAAAGGCTACTCCTTCATCAACATAACCGGGCTGGCCATCGGAATGGCCTGCTGCCTGCTCATCAGCCTCTGGGTTTTGGATGAACTCTCCTTCAACCGCTTCCATGACCATGTGGATCAACTCTATCGGGTGGAGTTCGATCAGAACTACTCCGGAAAGCTGTTTCATGTCAATGTCTCTCCCTATCCCATGGCCAGGGCCCTGGAAGCCGAGATCCCCGAGATCGAACATGCCGTGAGAACCACAGGAATGGGAGAACTGCTTGTCCGGTATGGGGACAAGATGCTCTATCAGGACGGCATTATGGCTGTAGATCCGGCCTTCCTGAAAATTTTCACCTTCCCCCTGGTTAAAGGAGACGCTCTCACGGCCTTGAACGATCCTGATTCGATGATCGTTTCGGAAGAGCTGGCCGAAAAATATTTCGGGAGCGAAGATCCGCTGGGCAAAACACTGACGATCAATACCCGTCATGCGTTCCGGGTCACCGGGGTCATGAAGAATATCCCACAGAATTCAGACTTCCGGTTCAGAATGCTTCTCTCCTTCAAATTTCTGGAAGACCTGGGCAACACGAATGACAGCTGGGACAGCAACAACATCCCCACCTACATCAAGCTCCGGGGGAATGCCTCGGTGACGCAGGTCACCGCCAAGATCACAGAGCTAAATTCCCGGCATAGGGACATTGAAGACCTGACTTTTTCCCTTATGCCGCTGGTGCGTATCCACTTGTACAGCCACCACGGCTTTGACACGGGGCCCCGGGCCGCACAGTATGTGTACATTTTCTCGGTCATCGCTTTTTTCGTACTGTTCATCGCCTGCGTCAACTTCATGAATCTCACAACCGCCCGGTCCGCCAAGCGGGCCAAAGAGGTCGGCATCCGCAAGGTGGTGGGAGCCGTAAGGGGCGAGATCACCCGCCAGTTTTACGGGGAATCCCTGCTCTTCACTCTGATATCGCTGGTGATCGCGCTGGGCATCGTAGCCGCGGCGCTTCCTTCATTCAATTCCCTGACGGGAAAAATCTTATCCCTGCATCTTTTCAGCTACTGGAAACTCCTGTTGGGTCTGACCGGCGTGGCCCTGGTCACGGGCCTGACATCCGGCAGTTACCCTGCCCTGTTCCTGGGTTCTTTCCAGCCCATCCGTACACTGCGGGGAAAATTGAGATCAGGGCCCAAGAGCGTCTTCTTCCGCAGGACACTGGTGGTGGTGCAGTTTACGCTCTCCATTTCACTCATTATCGGGACCGGGGTGGTGTACAACCAGCTGAATTTCCTCAAGTCTAAAAAGCTGGGTT
>JAUWTO010000066.1 GCA_030614685.1 Candidatus Aminicenantota bacterium | reverse complement strand
TCATGCTGTTCCTGCGCAAAGGGACTGATGCTCAGCAGGACTACTAAAACCAAAAATGCTGTTTTTTTCATCATCTTCTCCTCAAAACCAGTATTCATTATAGCCGATATCAGGATCTCATGGAACCCGCCCCCACCATGCTAATAATCGAAATAACCGGCGCGGTGCAGAATCCGGTAATTTCGCTCATCACTCCGCTCGATGCTGCGGTCACTGATCAAGTACACGGCCTCGATCTTCTGCTCCGTGCCGTCCTCAAACAGCTCAAAGTCCCGGAGCGACAGGTCGTTGATGAACCGTGCGCCGTCAAACACGCGCACCGGCACTTCGATGTTGATCACCAGGGACTGTTCTATGAGGGACTGCTGCTGCGAAAAGGCCGTGAGGCTTATAAAAAGTACAATACAAAGCCAAAATATATTTTTCATCCTGCCGCCATCCAAATGATCTCTGTAGTCATTATACCAGCATGTGGGCCCATCAGCTAGAATAGCTCGGTTTCTGCTGAGCAATAATCATGCCAACAGATGTAGGAGGGAAATCTCGGAGGAGGTCTGCGCACACGTCCTTGCGATGAGACAGCTGTCTCAGAATGAGGTCAGTGCGGGATCATCACGCTGTTCGTCAGAACGCGTAAGAACATTTTATGAAGAGCGTGGTGGGGCCGTCTTCGATGATCCCGCGGTATGGATTGCCCTTCTGGAAACCAAACTGCACCATGCCGGCGGGTGGAAGGAATCGATAGAACACAAAAAACTGGACATTGGTCTTTTTGACCAAGCTGCTGTACTGGATATAACCCTTGAGATACAGGTTCTGATTGAAATTGTGTGTGGCCTTGAAAAGATGATACATAAATTCCTTTTGGTTTTCCCGGCCTCCCCCGATGTTGGGGTAAGTGAGGAATTGCAGGGAATATTCAAAAGAAAATTTTCTACTGACATTAAAACGCTTGTTAATTTCTGCCAGCCGGAAGGTATCGCCGAAGTTCTCACCCATGGTCAAGATGATGTTGAACAGCTGCCATTCCCGGGTATCCAGGCCCATGAAGATGCGTGTGCGGCTGTTGCGGAACTCCTCCTCGAAAAGTTTGTACTCCTGGGTATGAACAAAACTGAGCTCGAAACGGTTCTGCTTCAGGAGGGCGATTCCCTGGTCGATCCGCCAACTGCGGAGCGTACCGTCGGTTCCCCAAAAAACGTTGTAGGCGGAGATGTATTTCAGGTATTCGATCCCCCATTTCTGCATGACAAAGAGCTTGTCCAGGGCGGAATCGATCTCCCGGCGGTTGTCGTCCCACACATACCCGACGTGGTTGACATTCTCTCCGAAGTTTTTGCCGACCTGGATGTATCCGACATGGAAATGGAACGTCTCGGTATCAAAGCTCGGGACCAGGGAAAACGAAAGGTTGTCCTCTGAATAATCCCCGTGACTGGTGGCAAACTGCCCTGAGATCCTGAATTCTTGCGTGACGCCGAAGGAGCCGTTTACTCCGGCAGTACCGTAGTTTTTCCCGTCAAGCAGCTTGTTGGCTGCCAGTATCCCCAGAGAGGAATCCCCGCCCAGGCTGCTGTTGAGGCGCACCACACTGAAATTGGCGGATTTGTCGCCGGCCTCCTCGATCTTCTTGGACTGATTGCTCATGGCCGACAAGTGAAAGGCACCGACGGTCCCGTCAAATTTGGCGCCACCATACAGATCCCCCTGGCGCCTGGAATAATAGAGCTTCTCCTGTTCGACCCCGAACAGGTCCTCTCCATCCTTCAGATAATCCCGTTGTTCTTCCAGATACAGTTCATAACGTGTAAGGTTGAATTTCTCCGAATCGGGCTCGAAGGTCACGAAGTCGGGATTAACGGTGATGTGGCTTGATACATTCGGTGAGAACTTGAATGGGATGTTGATTCCGCCTTGGAATTCGGCCCCTTCCCCGGACCTGGTCAGCGGCATGATGTAAGGGATGAACTCGACCAATTTTTCGACCAGCGCGAAGGTCAGCCTGTCAACCCTCATGAGATCAGAGGTCCTGAAGGCCGGTTCCATGGGATCGGACCAGAAGCTGGTATCGAGCCGTGGGACAACCCGAGAGACGCTGACACCAATGCTCTCCCCCTCAACCGGCTCGAACATGAGTGTCGTCAGGTTAATGGAGAACTCAGCCGTCCATCCCTCGGCCGTGCGCTGCACGCCCACGTCCCAGTCGCCATGCCACTCCGGATTGACCAGCAGGCCGTCCTTGCGCACGAGACCGTCCGTCTGGGTGCCCACAGGATTGGTGGCAATAAAGTAGTAGCTGTCGATGTTCTCGAACAGGTCCAGCAGCACATAGACGGAGTCGTCGATGCGAATGTCGCCATCACGGATGGTGACGTCCCCTTTGATCTTATCCGGTTCTGCATCCCTGCAAACCAGCCCCACATAGAGGCGTTTGGCATCGAACACCACCTTGATCGAAGTCTGGATCTTTTCTGGTGTGAATCGGTCGGGCTGAGGGACAAGCAAGTGATTGGATTCTTCGGAGCGGCGCCAGATGGATTCATTCAGGATCCCGTCGATCGTGAGTTCTTCCGTGGTCTTCCGGGCAAAGGATGTGGGCCGCTCTTCCTGTCCTGTCAGAAAAAGCGGTAAAATCATCAGGGCCAGGATTCCGATTTTCCGGGAGTGCGAACGTTTCATACTGAACCTTAAGCTGATTTGTATATCACGTTTTTCGCATAATTTCAAAAATTATTTTCCATATTTTGCTGTGAGCGACAGAATCACACAATGGCCTGTTTCAGTGGGATCGATCCAGGGCTGGTGCCCTTGCTTGAATTGCGTGGCGCTGCCTATCCCCGGCTCATGGCATCCAGAAAGTCGGCGTTGGTCTTGGTCTTGATCATCTTATCCAACAGGAGTTCCATAGCCTCGACCTCATTCAGTTGGCTGAGAACCTTGCGGAGGACCCATATCCGGCCGAGATCCTTTTCTCCGATAAGCAGTTCTTCCTTCCGTGTGGCCGAGCGGTTGATGTCGATGGCTGGGAACAGCCGCTTGTCCACCAGCCGGCGGTCCAGGTTGATCTCGAGGTTTCCGGTTCCCTTGAACTCTTCGAAAATGACATCGTCCATGCGGCTCCCTGTGTCGACCAGGGCTGTTGCTATTATGGTGAGGCTTCCCCCCTCTTCGATCTTCCGAGCCTGTCCGAAAAATTTCTTGGGCTTGTTGAGGGCATTGGCGTCTATTCCGCCGGAAAGCACCTTACCGGAGGGAGGGATGATGGAATTGTGTGCGCGAGCCAGGCGGGTGATGCTGTCCAGAACAATGCAGACATCGCGCTTCAGTTCCACCAGCCGCTTCGCCTTTTCCAGGACGATGTTGGACACTTGGGCATTGCGGATCGGGGGTTCATCAAAGGTGGACGCCACCACCTCGCTTTTGATGCTGCGTTGGAAGTCCGTAACCTCCTCAGGGCGCTCGGCAACCAGCAGGACGATGAGGAACACCTCAGGATGGTTTTTTTCAATGGACTGGGCTATGGTCTTCAGGAGCGTGGTCTTGCCGGCTCTCGGAGGAGAAACAATGAGTCCTCGCTGCCCCTTGCCGATGGGCGTCAGCAGATCCATAACCCGAGCATTAAGGTTCTTGGGTTGTCCATCTTCGAGGTTGAGTTTTTCAAAGGGGTAGAGCGGGGTTAGCTGCTCGAAGCGCACGTTCCGTCTGGCCGCCATGATTTCCTCTGGGTGACCGAAATTAATGGCTTCGATCTTGATCAGGGCGAAATACTTCTCCCCTTCCTTGGGCGGCCGGACCACCCCGGAGATGGTGTCACCCGTGCGAAGCTGGAACTTCCGGATCTGCGACGGAGACACATAGATATCATCCTGACTGGGCAGATAGCTGAATTCCGGTGCGCGGAGAAAACCAAATCCGTCTTCCAGACATTCCAGAACACCCTCCGAGAAAAGCATCCCATTTCTCTTGGCTTGCGCCTCCAGTATCCGGAAAACCAGATTCTGCTTCTTGATCCCCTTGAGATCTTCTTCCGTCAAACCCAGTTCCTGGGCGATCACGACAAGCTCTTTGACTTTCAATCCGTTCAATTCGCCTAAGTTATGCTCTTTCATCGTCTTTGCTCCTGTGTAAGGTATAATAGATTCGAATGGTCTATCGTTAGGATTCAGTGCGTTACCGGAGGTTCCTGTGAGTCTTCACGCTCTTCTTTGTCCTCGGTGCTATCGGAAGCCAGGGGCACTTTCTTCTTTCCTTTGTCAGGGATTTCCCCGGTCAGAGCGATCTTCAAGACCTCGTCCATGGTCTCTACAAAATGGATTTTCATTGCGTCCATGACCTTCTTGGGCATGTCCCTGAGGTCGCACATGTTATCCAGAGGCAGGATAGCCTCAAATATCCCCTCGCGATGAGCTGCCAGGAGTTTTTCCTTGATGCCTCCGACCGGAAGGACCTTTCCGAGCAGGGTCAGTTCTCCACTCATGACCACCTTTTTATCCACGGGGATGTCGGTGACCAGGGAGATGATAGCCGTGGCAATGGTGATGCCGGCCGACGGGCCTTCCTTGGGTGTTGCAGCTTCGGGAACATGGATGTGTATATCGTAATTTTTGTGCAGGTCGCGTGCTATGTTGAGTTGATACAGCTTCCCACGGACATAGGAAAACGCCGCCTGGGCCGATTCCTGCATGATTTCTCCCAGTTGCCCGGTGAGTGTGAAATTTCCCTTCCCATGCACCTTGGTTACCTCAAAAGACAAGATCTCTCCACCGAACTCGGCCCAGGCCATGCCCAACGCTACGCCCACCTCGTCCCTGCGCTCGATCTCGCTGCGCTTGAAACGGGGTATCCCCAGATATTTTTCCAGGTTGCGGGGCGTGACCGACTCTCTGAAGGTCTTACCCTTGTCCACCACCTTCTTGACCACCTTTCGGCAGACGGATGTGACTTCGCGCTCCAGATTCCGAACCCCGGCTTCCCGGGTATACTCGCGTATAAGCTTGCGTAAGGCCTTGTCGGAGATGGTGATGTTTTCCTGCGTCAATCCGTGGGCCTTGAGCTGTTTGGGCAGCAGGAACTGCTTAGCAATCTGCAGCTTCTCCTCTTCGGTGTAACCAGGGATGCGGATGATCTCCATCCGGTCAATGAGCGGACGGGGGATGGCCTCGAGTACGTTCGCGGTTACGATGAACATAACTTGGGACAGGTCGTATTCCGTATCGATGTAGTGGTCCAGGAAAGAGTTGTTCTGCTCGGGGTCCAATACCTCCATCAGGGCCGAGGCCGGGTCTCCCCGGAAATCCACATTCATTTTGTCAACCTCGTCCAGCAGGAAAACGGGATTTCTGGTGCCTCCCTTTTTTATCATCTGGAGGATCCGGCCCGGATAGGCGCCGATGTATGTACGCCGATGCCCGCGGATCTCAGCTTCGTCCCGGACTCCTCCTAGAGAAAGGCGAACGAACTTGCGCCCGGTGGCCCGTGCTATCGACTGCCCCAGAGAGCTTTTTCCTACACCGGGAGGTCCGACAAACCCGAGAATGATTCCCTTGGGATTCTTGACAAGCTGACGTATGGAGAGATACTCCAGGATGCGTTCCTTGACCTTCTCCAGGCCATAGTGATCCTCGTTCAGTATCCTATCCGCCTCTTTGAGGCTGCGTTTTTCCCGAGACTTCTTGTTCCATGGGAGGGAGAGCAGCCAATCCAGATAGTTGCGGCAGACCGTGGCTTCGGCTGACATAGGAGGCATGACCTCCAGCCGCTCGAGCTCCTTGTTGGCCTTGTCTTCCGCGTCCTTGGGCATTTTGGCCTCGGCTACACGCTTACGGAGCTCTTCGACCTCATTGGGCTGGTCATCCTTTTTCCCGCCCATCCCGGGACTGAAGATCTTCTGGCCGCTTCCTTCCCGGAACGGGGCTTTGCGGCCGCCACCCTTGCCTTCCTTGCGGAGTTTGGCATGGATCTTGATAAGCTCATTCTCCAGTACGAAATTCAGCCGCCTCAGACGTTCGAGCGGATTTATGGTCTCAAGCAGGTTCTGTTTTTCCTCAACAGGGAGGAAGAGATGGGAGGAGATGATGTCGGATATGCGGTTGACGCTGTTCTCCCGCAGGGCGGGTATGATGGAGTCGAAGTTGGCATGCTGGCTGAGCTTGAGATAATCCTCGAAAAGGGTCAGCACGACTTTGAGCGTTTCGCGTGTCTTATCGTTATCCGCCTCGATCTCCCGGATCTCCTTGACGAGGACCTGATAAAAGGGAAACGTGCTCAAGTATTCTACGATGCGGGCCCGTTTTTTTCCCTCCACTATGACCTTCATATTTTTGTCATCCATCTTCACTACACGGATGATCTTAGCAACGATGCCCATGGAATAGATGTCCAGGGGCCTGGGATTGTCCAGAGATGCGTCCATCTGGGCCGACAAATAGATCATCTTGTCCTGTCCCGAGGCCCTTTCCAGGGCCTGGATCGAGGAGGAGCGCCCGATGATAAAAGGAACCAGAGTGGACGGAAAAATCACCAAGTCCCGGAGCGGGATCATGGGCAGGTTCTTGATCAGTTCGCTTTTGTCTTGAGAGTGCATGTTTATTCCCCGGCAGCTTGTTTTAGACTGTCGTAAACCAGTGAATTGTCCTCCACCATCTTCTTGGTAATGCGGATGGTGGATGTGTGTTTGGAAGAAGGCAGGTGAAACATGAGGTCCAGCATAAGGTCCTCGATAATGCTCCGCAGGCCCCGGGCGCCCAGTTTCTTTTCCTGGGACCTGAGGGCGATTGAATTGAGGGCCTCCTTCGTGAACTCCAGCTTGACATCTTCCATCTCGAAGAGCTTCTGGTACTGCTTGATGATGGCGTTTTTGGGCTTGGTGAGGATGTCGACCAAGTCTTTGACGGACAGGTCGGAAAAGATCGAGATCACCGGGATGCGGCCCACCATTTCGGGAATCATCCCATACTTGATCAGGTCCTGGGGGATCATGTGTCGGTAGATCTCGCCCGCCAGCTTGATGTCCCTCTTCCGCGTGTCGGATCTGAACCCAACCGTGGCCTTTCCAATCCGATGGGAAACGATCTTTTCCAGGCCGTTAAAAGCCCCTCCGAAGACAAAGAGGATGTTGGTCGTATCGATCGGGATGAACTCCTGCTGAGGATGCTTGCGGCCTCCCTGGGGCGGAATGTTGGCGACCGTCCCTTCGATGATCTTCAGAAGCGCCTGCTGGACACCCTCACCGGACACATCCCGAGTGATCGAGGGGGTGTCGGTCTTACGGGATATCTTGTCGATCTCGTCCACGTAGATGATGCCCTTCTGGGTCTTTTCGAGGTTGCCTTTCGATGCCTGGAATAGCTTAAGCACGATGTTCTCCACATCCTCGCCCACATAGCCTGCTTCCGTGAGGGAAGTGGCATCGGCGATAGCGAACGGGACCTCGAGGATCCGGGCCAGAGTCTGGGCCATGAGCGTCTTTCCGGTTCCGGTGGGGCCGATCAGGAGTATATTGCTTTTGGAGATTTCCACGCCATCGAGCCGGTCTGCGAAGTGGATGCGCTTGTAGTGGTTGTACACTGCAACGGCGATCTTTTTCTTGGCATCCTCCTGGCCCACGATGTACTCATCCAGGGCCCGCTTGATCTCGAAGGGTGTGGGGAACTCGGCTTTGCTTTCCTGGGCTTCCTCCTCCCTGACTTCGTTAAAAATGATGGAATGCGCCAGCTCGATGCAGTTGTCACAGATGTAAACGCCCCCGGGCCCCGCAATCAGTTTTTTGACCAGGGGCTGCGGCCGGTTGCAGAAATTGCACTTGGCTGCGCTGCTGTAATCCTGTCGGAAGTTGTCGTCCATGTTATATCCTGGATCCCACCCTGAAAAAACAGATCAGGATTTTGTTCTCCGGCGGGATGCGATCACCTCGTCGATGATGCCGTAGGCCTTGGCTTGATCGGGCGTCATGATGAAATCCCGTTCGATATCTTCTTGAATGCGTTTCAAGGGCTGCAGTGTGTGGTGCTTGAGGATCTGGTTGATCCGTTCTCTGATCCTCAGAATCTCCTTAGCCTGAATGGCTATATCCGTTGCCTGGCCCTTGAAGCCACCCATCGGCTGATGGATGATGATCCGTGCGTTCGGAAGGCAGAACCGCTTGCCTGGCGTCCCCGCTGACAGCAGGATGGCGGCCATGCTGGCGGACTGCCCCACACAAATGGTGGAAATATCGGAACCGATGTACTGCATGGTGTCGTAGATCCCCAGCCCCGAGGTTATGCTTCCTCCCGGAGAATTGATGTACAGTGATACCTCCGTATCCGGACGTTCCGCCTCCAGATACAGCAACTGTGCTATGACCGAGTTCGCTACCTCATCCGTGATCTCCGTGCCTATAAAGATGATGTTGTCCTTGAGCAGACGGGAATAGATGTCATAGGCACGTTCGCTCTTGCCTTCTTGGTCTACGATAAAGGGGATCAAAGTCATTGGGATGATCAGCTATTCAATTATAGCATTTTCAAGTAAAAAATCAATGGTCTTCCGGAGGAGAAGGCTATGCTCCACCACCGATTTCTTGTTTTCACGGTTCATGGCATCGACCACCTGCGCCAGCGGCACATTGTTGGCGTCTGCCAGGGATTGGAACTCCGCGGTTATTTCCTGTTCGGACACCTCCAGTTTCTCTGCCTCCGCAATCCGCATCAGGACCAGGTGGTTCTTCACGGTCTGCCGGGCTTTCTGTTTGGCCTCATCCTCCCAACGGGCCTGCTCCTCTTGTTTAGTCGGAGTCTGCCCTATCGATTGGATGATGCGGCGCAGTTGGACAATCGTTTCTTGCTGAACCAGGGACTCCGGGAGTTCCGGATCGACTCTATCCGTGACGATCTGGACGACTTCCTCCGAAAGCTCTCTCTCCTGGTTCTTCTCCCGAGCCTCTTTGAGCTGCTTCCGGATCTCGGTCTTGAGTTCCTTCAGGTTCTCGAACTTACCCAGATCCTTGGCAAAGCTATCATCAACCACGGGCAGTTGCTTCTCCTTGATGGAGAGAACAGTCAAGTGATACTCGATCGACTTCCCGGCAACTTTTTTGTTTGTGTGGTCCGGAGGATAATCGACTTTGAAGTCCTTTTCCTCATTCACATTCAATCCCGGAAGATTCTCGTTCAAGGTCTTCTCATTATCCGGATGCCCGGTCAGCACAAAGAGCTTTTCCGAGGGGAGGAGGCGCCCAGTCTTCACATCTTTGCCTTGGATGCGGAGCATGACATAGTCATCCTGCTGGATGCCCCGACCTTCAACCGGGATGTACTGAGCGGACCGCTCTCGCAGATCGTCCAGGGATTGATCCACATCCTTGGCCGAAACCGTGTCCGTCGGCTTCTTCACCTTGGTCTTGGTATAATCCGGGAGCTTGAACTCCGGCCAGACCTCGAACTCGGCCTTCAGTTTCAGGGCTTCACCTTCCTCCCACGAGAGGTCGGTGATGACAGGAGTGTTCACTGGGAATGCCTTGTGAGCCGCAAGCTCACGGCCGACGACCCTGGGGGCCAGGGAATCGAACATGGCTTCCCGGATGTCTGCTTGATACATGCGTTTCACAACATCATCTGGGGCCTTGCCCTGCCTGAATCCCTTTACCTTAACCCTGGCAACATACTGCTGCAGCGCAGCCTCGTATTCATTGAGGGCCTCGTCTGCAGGGACGTCCAGTTCCAACTCCCGTTTGGATGCACTGAGTTCTGTAATTTTGCTCTTCGGTTCCGCCATCTAAATTCCTTTTCCCTGAGATATTTAGGAATGGGCAGAGCGGGACTCGAACCCGCACTCCTTCAACATGAACTAGGTCCTAAGCCTAGCGCGTATGCCAATTTCGCCACCTGCCCATAATAAAATCCTAATCCTTTGGCTGCTCTAGCATGAGGATTTGGAATGAAACAGAGGACCGGAAATGACTTAATAAAATACCATATAATTTTTCACTTGTCAATCGAGATGCTCCCGCCACTGCCTGGCGATCCGTTCCACTGCTTCCAGAGAGGCTTTGATCTCCTGCTCGGAGTGCGCATGGGAAATGGCCCCAAAGCCGTGGAAGGTATAGAAGCCTTCCATCAACATGGCCAGTTTGAATATGTTCTCGCTCAGCTCGAAGTCGCTTATCTCGGGATCCCAGACTTGCTCTGGAGATGTGAACCGCTCGATGTTACTATGCAGGAAGTGCACGCCGATCACCGAGGAGTGTGTTGTGATATCCTCGTTTTTTCCTGTGCAGCGGACATTGAAACCCTGCCTGCCAAAGATCTCCTCTATTCCGGTCCGTACCAGATTCCCCAGGCGGCCCAGCCTAGGGTAGATCTGGTCCTCATTCTCGATCAGGTATTCCAGAAATCTCAGCCCCGCCAGCATACAGGACGGATGGGCCGAGAAGGTTCCCCCCTCGAACTTGACTCTTTTATCGGGAGGAGCGCTTGGGTCGCATAGTTCCATGATCTTGCTCTTCCCTGCCAGGGCACTGACAGGCATCCCCCCGCCAATGGCCTTCCCGAAAACGGTCAGGTCGGCCTCTACCCCATAAAGGCTCTGGAGGGGGCCGGCATGAAACCGGAAACCCGAGATGACCTCATCGAAGATCAGGACCGAGCCATACTTCTGTGTCAGTTCCCGGGCCCGCACGATGTACTGCTTCTCACCGAAAAGGAATCCGCCGGCCCCGATGAACGGCTCCATGATCAGGCAGGCGATCCTGTCTCCGTATTCGACGAATTTTTGTTCGAGATCAGGGATGTTGTTGAACTCACTCACAACCAGATTGGCGTTCATCTCCAATGGGATCCCCGCGGATTCGACCTCTGCAAGTCCCTCCTTGAAGACAGAGATCCCTTTGAGCGCATAGGGCTGGGCGCCGTGCCATCCTCCCCCGATCTTGAGGACCATGTCGCGGCCCGTGAAAGACCGGGCCAGCATGATGGCATACATAGTGGCCAGGGTGCCGCTGGTGGTGAAGCGGAGCTTGCCACCTCCCATGCGGCTCAGGATCAACTTGGCCAGGTCCCCCTGGTAAATCCCAGGGAATCCGGTGGCCAGTCCCTGGCCCTCCTCCCGGAAGTGCTCAGCCAGGGCGTCAAGCACCACAGGAGGATTGTGTCCCAATATGTTTCCGAAATGGCCCTGCCAGAAATCGACATACGTGTGTCCATCAAGGTCTCTTATTTGAGAGCCCCTGGCCCAGGAATCATAGAATGGGAAGGGAGGGAACAATCGGAGGTTATGGCTGCCTCCACGGATCTGGAAGTTAGAGATCTCACGGAAGCGCTGTTCGGACCTGGGGTGGGTCCGTACATACTCCTGCCTGAGCTTCTGAAACAGTCTCCCTTTGTCCATTACGATTCCCTCTATGCGGCTTTCGGAAGGCGTTATTGGTGTAGCGCCTCCCGGATGGTCGTATGGCCCCTGATGTGGCTTTTTTGCGGCAGCGTACTAATCAATACGGAAGACAGAACCTCGAGGAATGATGATCAACCGTTGGGTACGGGTTCCCCGGATCTCAGTCGCGGCCCGTTACCTGATGTGTTTGCTCAGCCGCTCGGCTAGAGTGGGATCAAGATTCTTGAGATTGTTGTAGACTTCCCGCGCGCTGGCATAATCTTTGAGATTCAGGTACGCGAT
>JAUWTO010000089.1 GCA_030614685.1 Candidatus Aminicenantota bacterium | reverse complement strand
TATCACCAATCTGATCTTTGGGAGCGCCTCCATGTTTAAAAACTACCTGAAGCTTGCTTACCGAAACATCCTCAGGCACAAGAGATATGCCGTGCTCAACATCCTCGGCCTGGCCGTTGGCCTGGCCGCCTGCTTGCTAATGGCCGGGTATGTGATCCACGAGATGAGCTTCGAGACCATGTATCCGGACAAGGACCGGATTTTCAGGATAAACGGGCGTGTCCCCATGGGCGGAAGAGTTTATCTCAACGCCGTGGTTGCGGCACCCTTTGGCCCGGCTGCCCGGGAAGCCCTCCCCGAGATCGAGGAGACTGTCCGCATTCTGCGGCGGCGCAACGTCCCGGTCAGGGTGGGAGACCAGAATTTCAGGGAACCAAAAGCCTACTTCGCCAGCCAGGAGATGCTGGAGGTCTTTTCCATTGTATTAAAGAGAGGGGACCGCAGCACCGCCCTGGAAGCTCCCTACACCGTGGTGATCGACGAAACCCTGGCCCGGAAGTATTTCGGAGATATGGATCCTCTGGGAAAGACCCTGCAGCTGTCGCTGGATAAGACCTACGACTTCCAGGTGACGGGCGTCATGCCCGACCTCCCTTCCAACACGGTACTGAGGGTGCCCATGCTCGCGTCTTTTGCTGCACTCACCCAGACCTACGGCGAGAGGCTGACGCACTGGGAGAGCTGGGGCAACATCACGACCTTTGTCCGCCTCAGCCAGGGCGCAGATCCCGAGGCCGCGGACCAGAAGATCACGGCCCTGGCCCGCTCCCACCTGTCTGAACAGGACCAGGAAGCGTCCTATTTTCTCCAGCCGCTCAGGCGGATCTACCTAGAGAACAAAACCCTGAGTATGAACAACGATTTGGAAAACTCAGGCAGCCGCACGCGCATCTATGTGTTCTCGGTCATCGCACTGCTTATTCTGATCGTGGCTGCCATAAACTTCATCACTCTGTCCACGGCCAAGATCGCCGGCCGGATGAAGGAGGTGGGCATTCGCAAGACCTGTGGGGCCGTACGTGGGCACCTCATAAAACAGTTCCTGCTGGAATCTCTGCTCCTCACAACCATCGCCATGGGGCTGGGGCTCCTGCTTTTTGCTGTGTTCAAACCGCGTCTGGACGTCTATCTCGGCAAGACTCTCAACCTGGGGATCCTGTCAACCCCCTGGATCCTGCCGGCGGTGGCCGTTATGGTGCTGGTGGTGGGCCTGCTGGCCGGCTCTTACCCCGCCTTTTTCCTCTCCCGCTTTCCAGCAGCGGTCATATTCCGATCCGAGACGTTCCGTGGGCCCTCCCGGTCAGGCCTGCGCCGCATTCTGGTGGGAACGCAGTTTTTCATCGCCATCGCGCTCATCGTCATCACATTGGCCGTCCTCAAACAAATCCGGTATTCCGAGAGCAAGGATCTCGGCTACAATCAGGACAACCTTATCGTCTTGAGGAATACGGATGCCCCCCGGCTCAAGAACGCCGGCATTATCAAGGGCCAGGTCCTGACACGGACCGGGGCTGTGGCAGCTGCCTCACTGGAGAGTTTCCCCTCTGCCCAGAACCGCAACCTCTCCACCATGCACACAGAAGAAAACAGGGATGAAGAAGGAAAGATCCTCCAATCCCTGAACATAGATCCGGACTTCATTCCCACGTTGGGGCTTAAGCTCGCCTCAGGGCGGAATTTTCAGGTGGGACGGACCGACGACCAGCAGTCTGTTCTTATCAACCAGACAGCCGTGCAGGATCTCGGTCTGAAGGATCCCCTGGGAAGTCTCCTGTACAGAGAAGACAAGACGTTTCGTGTCATCGGAGTGCTCGAAGACTGGAACACGAATTCGATCCACTCCCGCATCCTGCCGACGGTGCTCTTCCGCAGCGGGGATGATGCTCCCTCTCTGGTCGTGCGGCTTCCCGGAGATCAGAACCAAGAGGTGATCTCCCGGATCCGTGAGATCTGGTCCGGTCTTCTGCCCGGACAGATCTTCGATTATGCCTATGTCGACGATCTCCTTCTCTTGGCTTACGATGAGGAAAGGCGCCTGGCTTCGCTCCTCGTGTCCTTTTGCGAACTGACGGTCTTTGTGGCGTGCCTGGGGATCTTCGGCCTGGCGGCCTACAGCACAGAGCAGCGCACCAAGGAGATCGGCATCCGCAAGGTCCTGGGCTCCAGCGTGTCGAGCATGGTGGTCCTGCTTACCAAGAGCTATGCCCGCTGGGTGCTGGTGGCCAACCTGTTCGCTTGGCCAGCAGCCTATTTTGTATTAAACCGCTGGCTACAGGAGTTTGCCTACCGCACCTCTATCGGGATCGGACCCTACCTGCTGGCCGGCTTGCTGGCCCTGGCAGTGGCCCTGCTGTCTGTCATATTCCAGACCCTGAAGGCCAGCATGGCGAACCCGATCCGCTCCCTCCGCTACGAATAAACAAACCAAAGGGGAGTGGTCCATTTAAGGGTCTTAAATGGACCACTCCCCTTTTTCGTTAAACCCACTGCCTTCTATTTCGTATTTCTTGACATACCTAGACGTTCGAGGTATATTACCTAGAGACTCTAGGCATACGAGGTAAACAATGGTATCCAAAGCCCTGATCGCAGCATCAACCAAACCCATGATCCTTTCCATCCTGGCCGGAGGGGAGATCTACGGGTATCAGATCATTCACAGTATGATCGAGATCTCTGGCGGGATCCTGGAGTGGTCCGAAGGCACGATCTATCCCGTGCTCCACCGCCTGGAAAAGGACGGCTTCATCCGGTCCCAGTGGAAGATGTCCAACAACGGCCGCCACCGCAAATACTATCGGCTGACCGCTTTTGGCCGGAAGGAACTGGAGAAGGAAAAAAAGCAGTGGATGAGCGTTCACAATGTGCTTTCCAAACTCTGGGCACCGCTCCCCTCTTTTGACTGAAAGGGTAAGCGCGGCACAAAAAACCGGAAGAAAAACAGGACAAAAATTAAAAGGTGAAACCCATGTTTGATCTGGAAGATGCCATAAAGAGCTGGCGTAAAAACCTGAACCACAGCGAGTCTCTGGAAGACGGCGCAAAAACCGAACTGGAATGCCACCTCCGGGACAAGATCGAATTCCTTCTTGGCCAGGGCCGCTCCGAAGAGGAGGCCTTTGCAGAGGCGGTCTCGAAGATCGGAACCCCAGACACCCTGGGAACCGAATACTTCAAGGCCACGACCCGCCACCTGAGCGGGCGCCCACCCTGGCAGCAAAGCCGCTGGATGCCGCCATTGCTCTCCAACTACATCAAGATCGGCCTCCGCAAGATTCGGCGCCAGAAGGTCTATTCCTTCATCAACATCGTGGGGCTGGCCGTGGGCCTGGCCTGCTGCGCTGTCATCATCCTGTATGTGACCAACGAACTCACCTACGACTCCTATCACCCGGACGCCGAACGTTCCTTCAGGATCGGGGCCCACACCATCAACCAGGTTGGAGAACACCGCTCAGCCACCACACCGGCGCCGCTGGCCCTGGAGCTCAAGGCCTCCTACCCGCAGGTGGAACAGGCGATCCGCATCATACCGCCGTTCGAGAACGCACAGAATACCCTCGTCGTCCGTGGGGAAAAGCGGTTCTTCGAAACCCGCATCTTTTTTGCGGATCCCGAGGTCTTCGAGGTATTGCACATCCCTTTCATATATGGGACCCCCAAGGGCGCCCTGGAAGCTCCCAACAGCGTGGTCCTTTCGGAAGGCATGGCCGCCAAATATTTTGGCGATGAGCTGGCCCTGGGCCAGACCATCCAGATCGAGATCGACTACGACATCGGGAACGCGAATGTCAGGATCGAGGATTATCATGTGACAGGCATAGTCCGTAACGCACCCACCAACACCCACTTCAAATACGACATGCTCCTGTCCACCTCGACCATCAACCGCTTCATCCCCGATATCGACACGGACTGGGTACACTGGCACGGCAAGTTCACCTATGTGAAGCTCTTACCTCAGTCCGATCCCACCGAGTTCGAGGGTCAAATCCAGAGGGCCGCCGCCATGGCCGCCCAGAAATTCACAGAGAGGTTCGGCCGAGAAGTGCAGCTCAATGAGTACTTCCTCGAACCCCTAACCCGCATCCATATGTATTCCCAGGATATCAGGCGCCAGCTTGAAGCCCCCGGCAACTGGTACTACCTCTACATCTACTCCTTCACAGCATTCCTTATCCTGCTCATCGGCTGCATGAACTTCATCAACCTCTCGGCTGCTCTCTCCACCACACGCACACAGGAGGTGGGGCTGCGGCGGGTGGTAGGGGCCCAGACCCGCCAGCTCATCAATCAGTTTCTGGGCGAATCGTTCCTGATCACGGCGCTGGCCTTTGTGGCGGCCTTCGGCTTGATGTGGCTGCTGCTCATCCCCTTCAACCAAATGGCCGGCACGGAGCTCACGCTGGCCGGGCTCAAACAGCCGGTCGTCCTGGCGTCGCTGATCGGGCTGCTCTTCTTTGTCGGTATCATCTCCGGCAGCTACCCCGCTTTCATTCTCACCGCCTTCAAACCGGCCGCCGTCCTCCAGGGAAAATCGGTCACCAAGTCCCGCGGGGCACTGATACAGAAATTCCTGGTCGTCGGCCAGTTCGCCATATCCATATTCCTCGTGATCTGCACGCTCACCGTCTTCAAACAGCTCGATTTCATGCGGGGACAGGCCCTGGGATTCGACACCGAACAGAAGCTCCTGCTCCGAGTGAAGAGCAACCTGAACCACCTGAGGCGGGACTATGAAGAGATCAAGAAGAGCTTCATGCTCCACCCCTCGATCTACGGGGCCACGGTATCGTCCACAGTGCCGGGCGACGGAGACCAATCCGGCTACTACCTGACCAAGACCGACGAAGACTTCCGCAAAGCCCCCTGGCTCACCGTCATCACACAGGATTACGACTTCATGCAGGAGTACGGCATCAGGGTCGTGGCCGGGCGCGGATTCGACCGCAATCTGGGCAATGACCAAAAGGAGTCCTACATCATCAACCTGGCCGCAGTCGAGGCCCTGGGATTTGCCACGCCCGAGGAGGCCCTGGGGCAGAGCTTCCAGGCCTCCTACCACCGCCAGTTCAAGCGGATCGTGGGAATCGTGGACAATTTCCACTACCGGGGCATGCGGGAGCTTGTCGAGCCCATGATCCTGGACATCGAAGATTCCCTGTTCAGCACCATCACACTTTCGATCCGGATCAAGGACATGCGGGAGCTGATGAGGCACGTTGTGGCGAAATGGGAGGAACACTTCCCAGGGGTTCCGTTCGAGTATTCCTTCCTGGATGAGAATTTCGACCGGGAGTACCGCTACGAGGCTCAGATGGGAAGGCTCCTCGGCATCATCACTTCCCTGGGATTTGCCATCGCCTGCCTGGGCCTGTTCGGGCTGGCGTCCTTTGTGGTGCGCTACCGGATCAAGGAGATCGGGATCCGTAAGGTGCTGGGCGCCTCAACGGCAAATATCGTGACCTTGCTGTCGAAGAAATTCGTGTGGCTCATCCTGGCGTCCATCGCGATCGCCTCCCCGCTCGCCCTTTATGCAATGAATCGATGGCTCCAGGACTTCGCCTACCGCATCAAACCCACGGGGATCGTCTTCCTGGTGGCAGCTGCTGGGGCCATGGCCATTGCCCTGGGCACGGTTGGGTTTCAGGGAGTGCGGGCGGCGGCAGCCAATCCCGTCAATTCCCTGAGGGACGAATAGAAGGGGGCATCCTTTACTGGATGTCTTCCAGGTACTTTTTTAATTCCTCAGCATCTTCTGGATTGAGGTGCATGAACTGCAGCCCTGCGGCATAGGCGGAATCTGAACCTTCGGGGAGCTTGCCAGACCATTTCACCTGAGCGATGGCGACCAGGACCTCGCCGTTGGGGAGAAAAAACTCCATCTCCAGCTGCTGGTCCTTTTCCAGTTCCTCGTCGCAGTGAATCTGGACACCGCCGAGGCTGATGTCGTGGATGGCCTGCTTACGGGGAGCCAGCCGCGGCTCACGGTAGAAGACATCTGCCTGTACTCTGGGATATTGTCTTCTTTCGCTTCCATCCCCCTTGGATTCCGTCATGTCGCACCTCGATCTTATTTGCTAAATACACATCACAGAATTGAGTCGCAGATAATTATAACAGAATGAAACCCTCTAAATATACATTGAATGTTCGATTGTGCTCACGCGACAGTCTTATAACACTGGAAAAGGTCCAAAAAACTCTCTTCTAAGATAGAATTATGCTCCTAATAATGTCATAACTTATTTACTATCAATAGTTTTTCGAGGTCCGTCCCCGAAGGCGGACGTTGTCGATCCGGAGTTCGAAGTCCCCCAGATCGGACGAGCCGCCGATGAAGATCCCCATGACGTCGAAGCCTTCGACGGCGAATTCCTCGAAAGCGAACGTGAACTCCTCCCACTCCGGGCCGGCCTCGAAACTCACCATGGCCGGCATGTAGCCGAGGCTTTGAGCGAATATCATGACCGAGTAGGTCTTGCCGTCCCCCCTGGCCCAGAAGCTCATGGACGACCAGGCGGAGAGGTTTGCGGGCTGCATCATGGCTGAGCCGGGGGAAAAGAACGCACCCGCCCAGCGGTACTGAGCCCCCTCCGCGATCGTACCCGTGATCAGGAGAGACTTACGGCTGCCGGCCGCCCCACCCTCGACCAGTCTGTACTCCGCCGTGGACTTGCCGCCCATCATGGCGTCTGTCGAAACACTCCAGCCGGCCCCATACTCGGCCTGGATCACATCCTTCTCGAAGTCGCTGATCAAGCCGGATCGGGAACCTATAGGATGCGGGGCGTTCTTCTGTCCCTCCCGGGCCGTTTTCGCTTTATCCACAGCGGAGCGGTATTTGTCCCGGTCGACTTTGACCCCGGCTCGCCAGACCGCGACGATCCTGCGGGTGTTCTTGATGTCCTGTGTGGGATCGCCTTCGACCAGCACGCAGTCGGCCGTTTTGCCCTCCTGGATGCGGCCGCGGTCCGAAAGCCCGAAGGTCTCTGCCGGGATCGACGTGGCCGACCGGAGGGCATCGAGAGGAGTAAGCCCGGCCTTGACCAGGAGCTCGAGCTCCCGGTGGAGACTGGCACCGTAGGTCGTTCCCGGATTCGGGGCATCCGTTCCAGTCAGGATCGGGACCTCAGCTTCGGCGAGCTGGCGGATGGCCTTCTCCTGGGCTGCATAGGCCCCTTCCTGTACGGTGAAGGGAAACGTCATCTTAAGCATCTGATGGTCATCCGGAGTGAGGAAAGGCGACAGCTCTGCGTCCGAGATCAGAGGGGTGGCCTCGGAACCTGCCCCGAAATTTTCCAGAACAGCCAGCGTGGGGATGACGAAGGCGCCCTTGCGGGCAGCCAGGCGGCCGAAATCCGGATCGTAAGCATTGTCGAAGAAAAGGTGAGCCAGGCCGTCTACGCCGGCTTCGAGGGCCTCCCTGCACTGCGCCAGCGTGGCGGCATGAATGATCGCCGACCTGTCCTGCTTGTGGGCTGCCGCGATCACAGCGGCCACGGTGGCGCGGTCGAGTGTGGGCCGAGTCATACCGTAGGCGTTCCCGTCATCATAGATGATCTTTATGAAGTCCGAGCCTTCCTTGACCCTGTTTTCCACCCACGGTCCTGCATCCTCGGGTTTCGTCAGCGTGGGGATAGGCATGCCGTACTGAGTGCCGTGGCCCCCCGGAGAGGTGGCCAGGATCCCGGGAGAGAGCATGTAAGCCATGTCCTTGGCCCGGCCAGAGGCCTGCAGCTTTTTTATGGCGTTCATGGTCTTAAGATCCATGAACATATCGACCACGGTCGTCACACCAAACACCAGGGACTGCTTCAGGTTCTCGGCCTGCCAGACATGCACATGGGCATCGAAAAAGCCGGGCAGGAGTGTCATCCCGGTGCCGTCGATGACCTCAGCTCCTGGCGGGATGACAACTCCCTCACCAATACCCACGATCCTGCCGTCCTGAATGACGACCGTACAGGGCAGAAGAAGTCCCTCCCCGTCGAAGACCCGTACCTTAGTCACCGCGGTCGCGGATACGGCAGCCTGTGCCCCAACCGTGACCGGCTGGAAGAAAAGACACCCGAACAGGGTCACCCCGACAAATATAACTCGGATCATCTTTGAATACACATCCGTATTTTTCATGTTTCCAATTCCTCTTGTTTTCGATTTTCCTTCAAGTGCTTCATTCAGTCTTCAGGGGCAGCAGGTTTTCCAGGGTCCTCAGGTATTCTGAGAAGGCTGCCCTCCCCTTCCCGGTTATTCGGCAGGTCGTGAGCGGTTTTTTACCTGCGAAGGTTTTCTTCATCGATATGTATCCCTCGCCCTCGAGCCGGGTCAGGTTCGCGCTCAGGTTTCCATCCGTGGTGCCGATTTTATCCTTCAGATATGCAAAACTCGCATCCTTTACAGAAGCCAGGATGGTCAGGATACCCAGCCGGACCCGGGAGTGGATAACTGGGTCCAGTTGAGAAAACTTCTCAGGAGTCATCTTGGTCACTCTGTTTCCGGTACATGGAGCGCAGGACCAGAGCAGGCATGATGTATCCGATCAGAATGAGGGGCACGAACATGAGAGATCTATAATTCGCATGGATGAACGCCATGCCCACGGCGCCCAGCC
This sequence comes from Candidatus Aminicenantota bacterium, assembly GCA_030614685.1. Taxonomy (GTDB): domain Bacteria; phylum Acidobacteriota; class Aminicenantia; order Aminicenantales; family Aminicenantaceae; genus JAUXEH01. The sequence continues at coordinate 781 of JAUWTO010000089.1, read as the reverse complement.
ACCAAATCACGCCGCACCACCGCAACAGGCCCCAATCGTAGACCCCGCCCAGAGAGAACACGAATATGCCCGCCACAAGGGCGATGAGCACGGGGATCACGTCCCAGGTATAGAGTTTGAGCATGGGGAAGATAAAACCCACCAGGGCAAAGCCCATCCCGCAGGCAAAGCCGAGGTGGGCAGTGGCGACCTGTGAATAGGTCCTGGCCCCCTGCAGCCTCTCTTGTTTCCGGCAGAAGACCATTGTAAAAACCAAACCGATGCTCATGAATCCAACCCAGTTGAGCCAGATCAGGCTGTACATCTCGAGTGAGACCAGGACATACATGCCGGCTATGCCCAGGATGGCCGCAAAGCCCCAGATCAGGAAATACATCCAGGACCCAGCCGTGATCTTCCGGGTCTGCTCGATCATGTCCTGGATGAAACGGATCTCCTCTCTTACCTGTGTTTCGTTCATGTTGTCTCCTCGGTGCATGGCATTAGTATTTATCACTTTAATTTATAAAGTACTTTAAATATAATCATGAACCTTCCATCTGTCAAGTTATTTTGGAATATTTCTTTCGCGCCTGACATCGAACAATGCCAAACACGGCAAGGATTCAGGCGAGAAAATTAGCAGACTCTTCAACCCGGAGATAGAACACGTCAGCATGTACACCAAATTCGAAGAGAGGGATCGACCTCGACCCGGAACGGCTGAGCTGAGAGGTACGCCTCCAGGCAGTACCTCGGGTGTTTTACTCTTACGGGCTGTTTTTTAGGCCAAAAACCGCAT
>JAUWTO010000002.1 GCA_030614685.1 Candidatus Aminicenantota bacterium | reverse complement strand
CCTGCAGCCCCACCAGCATGAAGATGGAGGGGGGACCGGAAGCAAACTCCAGCTTGCTCTCGGCATGCCCCAGCATGGCGGTCAGCTCGTCACGAACGATCTTGATGACCTGCTGAGCCGGGGTCAAGCTCGTCAGAACCCTCTCATCCAGCGCCTTTTCCTTGATGTGCGCTTCAAACTCTTTGACGACCTTGTAATTGACGTCTGCTTCCAGGAAGGCCATCCGGATCATTTTCAGTGCCTCTGCCATGTTCTTTTCGGTGATCTTGGCCTCACCGCGGAGGAATTTGACGACAGACTGCATTCGATCCGATAACTGCTCGAGCATGATTTTACTTTGGACTTCGATTCATGATGAATGAGCCATTATACTCTGCGCATAACAGAAAATCCAGGTAGCCTTGACAAAGAGAAGTATTCGGCATAGTGTATTTAGCACGAAAATGGCCCGTCTTGATTTCTGAGGAGAGCATACATGAAATCCAAAATAGATTATCAGGAAATCCTCAAACTCATAGACCTTCTCGACGAGCGGAATCTTTCTCGATTCGAGCTGGAAGTGGAAGGGTTCAAGATCAGCATAGGCCGCGGCGAGACCCCTGCTGCGCCTCTGGAGATTATTACAGCAGCCGCGGCCTCGCAGCCAAAGGGGGCCTCCCTGATGGCCGCGAACGAGGGAGCTCCCGGCCCGGAAGAGCGCGAAGACCTGGATTATGTGTCTTCCCCCATGGTAGGAACCTTATATCGGGCGCCTGACCCGTCATCGCCCCCCTTTGTGGAGAAAGGCGAGACGGTCAAAAAGAACCAGACGCTCTGTATCATAGAAGCCATGAAACTCATGAACGAGATCGAGGCGGAGGTCGATGGCGTCATCGAAGAGATCTTCGTCAAGAACGGCAAGCCCGTTGAGTACGGCCAGAAACTGTTCGCCATCAAACCCGCGTAAGGGGCCGCACATGTTTTCCAAAATCCTGATCGCCAACCGCGGAGAGATCGCCCTCAGGATCATCCGCTCTGCAAAGGAACTGGGGTTGAAGACGGTTGCCGTCTATTCCGAGCCGGACAGAAACGCCCTACACACCATGCTGGCCGATGAAAAAGTCTGTATCGGACCGGCTAAGGCAGCCGAAAGTTATCTCAGCATACCCAACATCCTCAGCGCAGCCGAGATCACCAAGGCGGATGCCATCCACCCCGGATACGGGTTTCTGGCAGAAAACCCCCGTTTTGCCGAGATCTGTGAGACCTCGGGCATCACCTTCATTGGCCCCTCTGCTGAAGTGATGAGCCTCATGGGGGATAAAAGCCGTGCGCGGCAGGAGATGAAAAAAGCCAAGCTTCCAATCACTCCCGGTTCGGACACGATTGTGGCTGACATCGATGAAGCGAAAAGGTTGGGCAAGAAGATAAAGTACCCTCTCATCCTCAAGGCGGCGTCTGGAGGGGGCGGCAAGGGCATGCGCATCGTCCGGGCCCCGGCGACATTGGAAGAACAGTTCTCCATCGCTCAGTACGAGTCCAAAGCCGCCTTTGGTGACCCTTCCCTGTACATGGAGAAATACATCGAGGGCGCCCGGCACATCGAGATCCAGGTCATCAGGGATGCCCAAGGCCGTTCGCTGGCCTTCGGCGAACGGGAATGCTCGATCCAGAGAAAACACCAGAAAGTCATCGAGGAGACCCCCTCGACATTCATCGATGAAAAGACCCGCAGGCGGATCACCAAGGCAGTCGAGGACGCGACCAGCTTTATCGATTACCAGAGCCTGGGAACCTTCGAGTTTCTGGTGGACGAGCAGAAGAATTTCTATTTCATGGAAGTCAACACGAGGGTCCAGGTGGAGCACACCATCACCGAAATGACATACGGGATCGATCTCATAAAGGAACAGATCCGCCTGGCGGCTGGAGAGAAACTCTCCCTGCCTCAAGATCTCCGGATGCAGGGACACAGCATGGAATGCCGCATCAACGCCGAGGATGCGGAGACGTTTATCCCTTCACCCGGGAAGATCGAATTTCTGGTGCTGCCCGGCGGGCAGGGAATCCGTGTGGATACCGCGGCTTACGAAGGTTGGATCATCCCCCCGGATTACGATTCGCTGGTCGCAAAGATCGTCGCGGTCGCGCCCTCCCGAAAGGAAGTCATAAACAAGATGCGTACGGCCCTGGAAATGACCACCATCGTGGGGATTAAGACGAACATCCCGCTGCACATGAGCATCCTCGCCAACTCGGATTTCAAAAAGGGACGGTACGACATCCAGTTCCTGGAAAGTATGCTGGATAAGCAGATCAGCAAACGCAAAATCTGAGGCCCGGGTCTCACTCCCGCTGACCGAGCCGCCCACGCCGCAGGATCCTTTCTTCCAGCTCGAACTGCACGCTCAGGACGCCGGAATTGTCATCGGTCACGAGTTCGTTGATCCCCAGATACAGGCTGCCGTCGATCGGCATCTCCACGCTCTGCTCTGATCCGATGTAGAAAAACTCGACGATCTCATTGCGCGTCTCCTCCCCGGTCTCCTCATCCACGTCGATGGAGATCAGGAGTACGACCTTTCCGATGAGGGCGCCGAAGTTTGTGTCTGGAATGGGCTGCTGGACCGTGGAAAATCCCAGGCCGTCAGGTCCGCAGTAGCCTCCGGGATTTCCCTGCTGCAGAGAGATCCCTCCCTGGGCTCGAAACGTGATCCTCTGGGCAGCCTTGACATCGAAGCGGGTGTCGGTCCAGGCCGTATCGGCAGGAACTCCGATGCGGTAGAAGCGGTCTGTTCCCAGAACCGGCCGGGTCTCCTGCAGGATCTGTCCCGTGAGCTCTGCCTGACCGGATGTGAAGGAGAGGGCGGCGGCCAGGAAGATGAAGCGGTGCATCAGGATCCGGAGGACGGCGGTGAGAGGGGCTGTTCCTCCCGCTCTGTTGTTCGGGCACAAGGCAGACATGGCTTTATCACCTTTCTATGGACTTTTTTCTGAAAAAGACTCGGTTCGACGCAGCTGCAGCACCTGGATCAGCGCATCATGGATGAGGCCGTTCGAGGCCGTGGTCTCCCTGCCGGAAGAGTCCGGAGGCCCTCCCTGGAAATCGGTCACCCGCCCCCCCGCTTCGGTCACCATGAGCAGGCCGGCGGCCACGTCCCAGGAAGCGAGTTTGAGTTCCCAGAAACCGTCGAAGCGACCACAGGCCACATAACACAGGTCCAGGGCTGCAGAACCGCAGCGTCGGACGGCCTGGGCCCGTACGGCAAAATCAGCGAAATGATCCAGGTTGTTTTCCCGGCTTTCCCGGATATCATAGGGAAATCCCGTGGCGAGCAGGCTGCGGTCCAGCTCGGCGATTGAGGATACGGATATCCTGCGTCCATTGAGTTCGGCTCCGCTTCCCCGGAGGGCCGTGAACATCTCGCCGCGCGTCGGATCGAACACCACGCCCACGCCAGTCTCTCCCCGTTTCTGCAGGGCGATGGAGATCGAGAACACGGGAAAGCCGTGGGCAAAGTTCGTGGTGCCATCAAGGGGATCGATGATCCAGCAGAATTCCGATCCTCGCTTCTCGGACAAATCCTCCTCCGCAAGGAAGTCATGATCCGGAAAGCGTTCCGTTAAATGGTCCACGATCACAGCCTGTGACTGCCTGTCGGACTCGGTGACGAGATCCACGGCACCCTTGTAAGAGATCGAAGGTTCAGATGCGCGGTGCGCCTGCAGCATATCTCCCGCCAGGCGCGCAGCCTCCTGAGCAGCCTGCAGGTAGGTCTCCCACTCCATAATGATCCATCTTATCAACTCTCCCCCCATCATTCAACTCTGGAGGCCCTGGAAAATGATTGAATAATCAGGCGTGGGGGACGGTATATCTAGCCTGAACCGGTTGCTTCCGCCTACCAAACAGGATAGACTTAGAAGGCGAGAGGTCACCGGACAGGAAGAGATCGGAGGGAGATCTCACACATTGAACTTTTTCAGACAAGGGACGTAGTTTAAATGGCACACTACCGAGTAAGGATCGAGAAAATGAAGACCAAGAAGTTCCTCATATTCCTGGCTGTTGTGGCCGTGATCGCAGTCATCGTTCTATCCAATCTACAGTCCAAACGGGAGAAGGCCATCAAGGTCTCAGTGGAAAAAGTGTCGACGGATGATCTGGCCGCGATCATATCCGCTTCCGGCGAGGTGAAGCCGAAAAAGAGCGTCAACATCAGCGCCCAGATCCCGGGCCGCGTCATAAAGATCGCCGTCGAGGAGGGGCAGATCGTACAGGAGGGGGACTTCCTGCTCAAACTGGAAGCGATCCAGTACGAGGCCAACGCCGAGAGGGACAGGGCCTTCATCCGTTCTCTCAATGCCGAGCTCATCAAGGCTGAGGCCTATTTCAAGCGGGATGAGAGAAATCTGGGTCGGCAGAAGAACCTGTGGGATAAACAGCTGATCTCACGGGAGGAACTGGAGGCCGCTATGGCCCAGTATGACATATCGAACGCCGGCAAAGACGCGATAATCTATCAGATCCGTCAGGCCCAGGCCTCGCTCAAGAGCACCCTGGACAACATCGAAAAGACCGTGTACACCTCGCCCATCGCGGGGATTATCGCTAGCCTCCAGGTGGAAGAGGGGGAAACGGCCCTGGTGGGGACCATGAACAACCCCGGCACCGTGCTTATGACCATCGCCGACCTGTCGGTCATGGAGGTGGAGGTCGAGGTGGATGAGACCGATGTCGTGGCGCTGGAGATCGGGCACCCTGCAGATGTCCAGGTGGACGCGTTCCCCGACCGCATCGTCTCAGGCCGTGTCACGGAGATCGGCAGCTCGGCGCTTGCTAGGATCACCGCTTCGGAAGAATCCCGGGATTTCAAGGTCGTGATCACTCTCATGGATCCTCCCGACAACCTGAAGCCGGGCCTGTCTGCCTCTGCGGATATCATCACGGCCGAGAGGAAGAATGTCGTTGCCGTGCCCATATCCGCACTCATCATTAAGGAAGACCCGGAGGACCGCGGCAGGAGAGGCGGAGAGCAGATCGAAGGCCTCTACGTGGTGGGCCCTGACAGCCGCGTGACGTTCACGCCGATCATCAAGGGGATCATGGGGGAACTGCAGGTCGAGATCACCTCCGGTCTGGAAGGCGGGCAGACCATCGTGGTGGGACCTTATTCGGCTCTCCGCCAGCTCAAGGACGGTACCCTGGTAAAGCCGGAGGCGAAAAGCGAGGGGGAATGATGGAACCTGCCAATAGCGCCATGATCCGTTCCGAGGACCTCTGGAAGATCTACCAGCTGGGGCAGCAGGAGGTCAATGCCCTGTGCGGGGTTTCCATGACGGTGGCACGAAACGAATTCCTGGCCATCATGGGACCGTCGGGATCGGGAAAATCCACCCTCATGAATCTTCTGGGATGCCTGGACACGCCCAGCCGGGGGGAGTACTGGTTGAACGATCAACTGGTCAGCAGCTTGACGGAGAACGAGCTGGCACACATCCGCAACCAGGAGATCGGCTTCGTGTTTCAGGTTTTCAATCTTCTGCCCAGAGCTTCTGCATTCCACAACGTGGAGCTGCCCCTGATCTATCGGGGCACCTCAAAAAAAGAGAGGAGCCGCAAGGTCCGGCAGGCCCTGGACATGGTCGAGATCTCCCACCGGATGGACCATCGGCCATCCGAGCTTTCCGGTGGAGAACGCCAGCGGGTGGCCATCGCCCGAGCCCTGGCCAACGAGCCGTCTATACTGCTGGCGGATGAACCGACCGGGAACCTCGATTCCAAGACCGGCAACGAGATCCTCAAGCTGTTCCACAAGATCCACTCCCAAGGGAATACCATCATCATAGTCACGCACGACCCGGATATCGCCTCGCAGGCCCAGCGGATCATCTACATCCGGGATGGGAAGATCGAGCGCGAAGAGAGAAAGGGAGCGTAACCCATGGGGTTTTTCAAACGCGTCCAGGGCACCTTTTTCAGTCCCGACATCACATTCAAGGCCCTGGCTGAAAAGCCGGCCTGGATGGACGTCCTGCTGGTGGCCTTGATCGGCGTGCTCATCTTCACCTACCTCGCCGCTCCCTATCTGCAGAAAGACCAGACCCAACTCCTGAAGGATGACGCCAGATTCCGGGACCGCTACGGCGAGGAGCAGCTCGAAAGCATCATCGAGAGTCGGGAAAACCCGCCCCAGTGGCAGACCTATGCCGGGTATATCATGGCGGCCCTCGGCTTTGTGGCCAGTCTGTTGATATCGAGTTTGGTCATTCTGGTCCTGGGCCGCATGGGATCGACCGAAGGGCGTTTTGCTCAAGTCTTCGCCGCGGTGATCCATGCCAACCTGATCGACAAAGTCCTGGGAAACGGAGTACGCGCCTTCCTTGTGCTTTCCCAGAGATCCTTCTTTCAGTCTACGACCTCCGCAGCCATGTTCTTCCCACAGCTGGAGGTCACATCTACCCCGTCTGTCCTGCTGAATCAGTTCGACTTTTTCCAGCTCTGGATGTTCGGCATCCTGGCCCTGGGCCTTAAATACATCTTCCGGATCGATCTGAAGCGCGCCCTCTTCATCTCCTACTTCTTCTGGTTCCTCAAGAGCCTCCTCAATGTCGGGCTTTCGCTCCTCATCAGGAGCCTCTATCTGTGATCGGCTCAAACAGGTTTGACAACCCCCGGCACTCTTTATAAAGTATGTACATGGAGCATGTCTGGCTATCCGGAAACCTGTCCGACCTGTCCTTCCCCTTTCTCCTGTTCCGGCTCTGGAAGAACCGATTGTCCGGGACTCTGGAGATCGGGACGGAAGCAGGACACGCCATGGATTTCAAGAATGGCGACCTCTGCGTACGAGCGCAGAGGTTCAGCGACGGCGACGGCATGTTTCGTTTGAAAGAGCAGATGGCCGGGAAATACCCCGGGGTCAAGCACGCAGAAAGCCTCCAGGACCTGATGGAGACCGGGACGTTCACTCCTGAGGAGATGTGGGACACGCTGCAGACCCTCACGGCGGAAGACCTTATCCCTCTCTTCGACCTCGCAGATGCCGAATACGCCTTTAACAGCGAACACGGCTGGGACGAGCACGAGATCCTGTTCTACATCCCCGTCCTGGATCTCATCCTGGACGGGATCCGCAGGATGACCAACGCCGCGCTCATCGCCGAACACCTCCCTGGTCAGGAGGCAACGCTCAAGCCCCTGTTCCCGGAACACCTGAAGAGGATTCCCTGGAACCCCCCTGAGATCTATCTGTATCACGTGATCAAGGAGGAGCAGAGGATGGAAAACATCTTCGCTTCCAGCCATTTAGGCCAAAGAGAGACCCAGAAAAACCTCTACGCCTTCTTCGCCCTGGGCGTCGTGGGGCTCCCCCACACAAACACTAAAAACTACGAGCCCCTGGAGATATCGCAGGCCGACATCTACCACCTCATGGAAAATTTCAACCACATCTTCGAATCGATCTTCAAGTACATTTCCAAGGAGATCGGGCCGGCCTCGCTGAACGTCCTGGAAAAATGTCTGGAGGACGCCAAGCCTTCCCTCTCTCCCCTGTTTCAGAATCTTCTATTCGACCCGGACGGCCGAATAGAGATCAACTCCGTGCCCATCACGAGCGCCGGGATCCCGGGACGGCAGCTGAGGCAGGTTCTGGTGCAGGGCCTGAACGAGATCCTGGCCGCCGAGATCCTGGCCGTCAAAAAAATCCTGGGGAATACCCATGAAGCCGTGTTGATCAAGAACCTGGGAAAGATCATCGGATGGAACTGAAGCGTAAACAGATCCTCGGACTTCTTCTGTTCGTCACACTTCTAGCCTTACTTTTTTTGATTCAAATTGGAACCTAAAAGCAAAAATCTCATCATCATCCTGGGCCCAACGGGGGTCGGGAAGAGCCGGGCCTCCATCCGGCTGGCGCAGCTCTTCCAGGGCGAGGTCATAAACTGCGACTCCATGCAGGTTTACCGCAGCTTCGACATCGGCACGGATAAGGTTTCGCAGGACCAGAAAAAGAATGTCCCCCATCACCTGCTGGACATCGTGGACCCCGAGATCCAGTTCACTGCGGCGGATTTTGTGCACACGGCCCTGGAAGCAGCGTCCGGCATATGGGATCGGGGCCGCCTGCCCATGATCACCGGGGGAACCGGCCTCTACCTGAAGGCCTTGATCGATGGTCTGTTCCCGGAGGGACGGCACGATCCGGACATCCGTCGGGGTCTGGAACAGGAGGCCGGGGCCCACGGTCTCGAACCACTCTGGGAGAGGCTGGCGCAGGTCGACCCTGTCTACGCCGACAAGATCGGTCCCAGGGACCGCATCCGCATAATCCGGGCTTTGGAAGTCTATCAGGCGACCGGCCAGCCCCTGTCCTCGCATTTTCCCCGGACACGCTCCTATGTGGCCGACTGCAACCTGATCAGGATCGGCCTGCATAGGGAGCGGCAGGACCTGTACGCCCGCATCAACCAGCGTGTCGAGCGCATGTTTGCCGCAGGTCTGATCGACGAGGTCCGGAAACTGCTGGCCGTCGGGGTCGGAGAGGATGCACCGCCCTTCCGTGCGCTGGGCTACAAGCAGGTCCTCAGGCACCTGCGTCAGGAGATCTCTCAAGAGGAGGCCATCTCGCAAACCCAGCAGGACACCCGCCATTACGCCAAGCGTCAGATGACCTGGTTCCGGAAGATGGAAGGCATCCGCTGGTTCTCTCCGGAAGAACTCGACAATATCGAAAAACACATACGCCTTTCCTTGAGATAAATGGAAAAAGCCCTGCTCGTCCACCTGTCCACGGACCGGATTTCGAAGTTCGCGGCCGAGGAGTCCATGCAGGAGCTGCGCGGCCTGGTGGAATCGGCGGGGGCCGAGGTCAGACAGGAGATTTTCCAACAGCGCAGCAAGATCAGCCCCAAGTACTATATCGGTGAGGGCAAGGTGACCGAGCTGAAAAAACTGCTCCAGGAACAGCAGGCGGACATGGTAGTCTTCGATCACATCCTCTCCCCACTCCAGCAGCGCAGCCTGGAGGACCGGCTGCGCTCCAAGATCATTGACAGGACACAGATCATCCTGGACATCTTCGCCCAGCGGGCCCGGAGCAGGGAGGGCAAGCTCCAGGTCGAGCTGGCCCAACTTCACTACCTCCTCCCCCGCCTCACGGGTAAGGGCACGGCACTCTCGCGCCTGGGAGGAGGGATCGGCACGCGCGGACCCGGGGAGAAAAAGCTGGAAGAAGACCGCCGCCGGATCCAGGAGCGTCTCACGCACATCAAGACATCTCTGCGCCGCATCCGCAAACGCAGGGCGCAACAGCGGAAGGGCAGGAAAAGCAGCCCCATCCCCTTGGTTTCCCTGGTAGGCTACACCAATGCCGGGAAATCCTCTCTGTTCAACCAGCTGGCGCAGGAAGACATGCTGACTTCCAAGCAGCTGTTCGCCACACTGGACCCAGTGGTCCGCCGCGTGAGCTTCAGCGACGGGACCTACTGCCTCTTGAGCGACACGGTGGGACTGATCAAGAAGCTCCCCAAAGAGCTGAAGACAGCCTTCCGGGCCACGTTCGAAGAAGCCGGCGAGGCGGACAGCCTGTGCCATGTAATCGACATCACCTCCCCCCACTGCCAGCGGCAGATAGAGGCCGTAGAGGCCATCCTGTCCGAGCTGGATGCCCGAAACATTCCCACGCTCCGGGTCTGCAACAAGGTCGATCTTCTGCCGGAGAGCTCCCGATTGCTGCAGAGGAACGAGGACCCGGACAGGGCCTCGGTCTATGTCTCCGCCCGGACCGGGGAGGGCCTCCCGGATCTCAAGAAAAAGCTGCATCATATGCTTTTCAAAGATCAGCGTATCTTTTATCTCTTAATCCCTAAATCAGAGAAAAATATCATTCAATCTTTTCCCAAGTGGTCAATTGTGTTAAAAAGAAGAGAACATAATCAATACTGTGAATTGAAAGTTATGGCAGAACCAGACAACATGGTCAAATTTTCGCCTTATGTTCACCGAGGAGACACAACGTGGTAAAGAAGATTTGGTTGCCGGCCACCCTACTGATGCTTCTGCTGTGCTCTTGTGTGACCTATCAGCCTCCGCCCCCAAACCTGTACATCGAGAACCTTCCGGCCGCAGAGGTCTCCAGCCTTTCCCTTGATGAAAGGCTCATCGCCGAGGATGCCTGGCGCAATATCAAACAGGGGAACGCGGACAAGGCCATCAAACAGATCACCAAACTGGACCAGGACAATCCCTTCTACTACACTGGCCTGGGTTATGCCTACTATGTGCTCAATGACATAACCCGAGCCGAGAACTACTTCAAGGCGGCGAGCACCGCCTACCCGGAGCTGGCGCTGGCTCACCTGGGGCTGGGGCAGATCTATCAGGAAACAGGCCGGGACGATATGGCCTTGACGGAATACCGCGAGGTGCTTAAACACGATCCGAACCATCCCTGGGCCAGGGCGCGGTATGAAACCATCCAGCAGAGGAAGATGCAGGAAGCCATGGAGAACGGCCGGAGCTCCTTCTCCACCGGAGACAACGAGGCCGCCAAGACCTCTTTCCTGCGGGCCCTCTACTATACGCCGCAGTCCAACGAAGCCCACAGGGCCCTGGCTGAGATCTACACCAGCGAGGGCCTGTACGAGAGCGCCATCGTACACTTCAAGGCGGCGGTGACCAACGAGCCCGAGAACAAGGAACTCCTGGCCGCCTATGCCGACACCCTGTATCAAAGCGGCGACAATTCACGCAGCATGGAGGTCTATGAACAGCTGATCGTGATGGACCCGGGCAACGAGACGGCACAGCAGCGCATCGAGGTCTTGAAAAACCGGCTGGGAATCTTCGAACTTCCCAGCCAGTATCACGCCATCCCCTCCACGGAATCCGTGACCAAAGAGCAGATGTCGGCTCTGATCGGCGTGAAATTCAAGGACATTCTGGAGAAACCGGACTTGAGGCCTCCCATCATCATCGATATCTCCACGTCCTGGGCCTCCCGTTATATCCTGGACATCGCCTCCCTGGGGCTGCTCGACGTCTATCCCAATCACACGTTCCAGCCTCAGAAGATCATAACCCGGGCGGAGATGGCGGAGACACTCCACCGCCTCATCCGGCGGCTGGAACAGCAGGGATATCGGTTCATCCAGCAGATCCCGCCCGAACGCATTCAGATCGAGGATGACTCCTCCGACAACTTCTACTACCGCCCCATCGTCATGATGATCTCCTACGATCTGATGACCATGCAGGGAGGGCGCAAGTTCAACCCGGACCAGCCGGCCTCGGGCACAGATGCCATGCAGCACCTCGATCTGATCTTGACCTTGATCCAATAGCATGAACGAGAACAGACCTGACCGGATCTTCAACATTCCCAATTTCTTCAGCCTCTCCCGCGTCATTCTGGTGCCGGTCTTCCTCTATGCCGTGATCAACGGCCGTCCCCAGATGGCCTTCATCATTTTTCTGGTCTCGGCCACCACGGATTTTCTGGACGGGGCCTCGGCCCGCCTGTTCAATCAAAAGACCAAGCTGGGGGCCCTGCTGGATCCCTTCGGCGACAAAGTGTTCATGACCGGGGCCTACATCACACTCACCATTCCCTCCCTCAATTCCCCCAACGTGCTGCCCCTCTGGCTGACCGCGATCGTAATCGGTCGGGATGTGTTGATCGTGGGCGGCGCGATAGTCCTCTATCTGCTGATCCATGTAAAGTCCTTTCCCCCCACACTGACCGGGAAATCCAGCACGGTCTGGCAGTTCTTGTCACTGCTGCTGGTACTGCTGTTCAACATGCTTGGCAAAGAGGCAGGTTTCCTGTTCTGGTTCTATATCATCGCCGGCATCCTGACTATCATCTCCGGGTATGAATATGTACAGAGGGGCCGCGAGTGGTTCCGGTCGTCCCGCAAAGAGGACTGAACTCCCTCTCGCGATGTCTAGGACGGCTTTTTATTTCTGTTCTTGCCGGATAGAGAGACGCTCCTGTCGATGAATCCCTTGCGCAGCGTTTTCCAGAGAATCTTGAAATCCAGGGCCGGAGACCAATTCTGGATGTAATAAAAATCGTATTCAAGGCGTTTGTCAAAGTCGGCATCCTGGCGGAGGCCATGGACCTGAGCCCAGCCTGTGATCCCGGATTTGACCTTATGGCGCAGCATGTACTTGGGGATCCGGTCCCGGAGGTCCTGCACAAAGACCGGCCGCTCCGGGCGAGGTCCGATCAAGCTCATCTCCCCTTTTAACACGTTGATGAGCTGGGGGATCTCATCAAGGCTTAACATGCGCAGGACGCGCCCCAGAGGTGTGATCCGGGGATCGCCGGGAGAGCACATGACCGGCCCGGTCTTCTGCTCCGCGTCTGACACCATGGTGCGAAACTTGAGCATCACGAATTTCGAGCCGTCCATTCCCACCCGCTCCTGTCGATAGAGAACCGGCCCCCTGGATGTCAGCTTGATCAGGAGAGAGAAGAACAGCCAGAGAGGTAAAAAGAGCAGAAGCACCAGTGTCGACACGATCACGTCCACACACCTCTTGAGGAAGAGCATGAGTCCTTTCAAGGGTGGTTCATCTATGCTAATGACCGGGAATCCGTCCAGGTCTTCGATCCGGGCCTTGAGCGTCAGCATCTGGAACAGATCGGGGATGAGCCGGACATTGACGATAAAACGATCTACGATCTTCAGCGTCTCCAGGATCTGAGAGTAATTGGAAAGATCCAGCGCCACATAGACTTCGGAGATATCCCCTCTTTCCAGGACCGGCTCCAGGTCTCCCACCGTCCCCAGCACGGGCAGTCCCCCATCGACGGGAACCTCCTCACCGACCGGGAGGGAGTCATCCAGAAAGCCCCTTACGATAAATCCCATGTCCTTGTAATCCAGCAGTTTCTGGGCCACGGCTTGCCCCATCTTACCGGCCCCGACGATCAGCACATTCTTGAGATTTAACCCCTTGGCATATCGTCTCTTCATCACAAAATAGATCTGGTGCCGCAGGACGGTGATCATAAAGATAACACTGATAAGATAGATGAGGAGAAACAAGCGGGAGATGGTGAAGTTTTCGGGAATCAGGGAGGAGAGCCCCTGGCCATAGGCTACCATCGTGTTGAGGAAGGAGAACACGATGAGAACGGAGAATACCGCATTCAGCGTGATGTACACGAAGTCATCCACGCGGGTACGCTTGAGACGGGTCTTATAGAAACCCTGCAGGTAGAAGATGAGGATGTGCGTCAGCAGAAAGAGCGGGAGGAGCACAATATAGGACTTGAGGGCGGGGACCCCCTTTTCCGGATCGACCGGCAGCAGGTATCCGTAGAACCGGAATCCGTACGCCCAGAAATAGGCCAGCAGGATGGCGATGACATCGCTCAGTATGTATATGCCTACCAGCCCGCTGCGCTGTCTTCGGATCATCTCTGTTCCTGAAACTCAGACCATTTTTCCTGGACGAAGGCCGCGATCCTGGTTCGGAAAACAGGGCGTGCAAACCGCTCGGCATTCTCCCGGATTTCCTGCTTATTAAAGGCCATGGTCCGGAATTTGTCAAGCGCATCCAGGAGGCTGGAAGTCGTGAGCTGCGGGAAAAACAGGCCGGTCCTGCTCTCACTCACCGTTTCCGTGGCGCCTCCCCGCCCATAGGCGATGACGGGTACACCGCATGCCTGGGACTCCAGGGAGTTGATCCCGAAATCCTCCTCACCGGGCATGATGAGTGCCCGGGCGCCCTGATAGAGGGAGCGCAGGTCCTCATCCCCGAGTGATCCGAGGAAATGGACGTTGGCGGGTGCCGACCTCTTCAGCTTGGAAAACTCTGGGCCCCGGCCCACGACCTTGAGCGTCTCTTCCCGTCGGCGGAAGGCTTCGATGGCCAGGTCGATGCGCTTGTACGGCACCAGCGCGGATACGATCAGGAAGTAGTCCTCCTGTCCGCCGCCGGGCTGGAAGAAATCCGTGTCCACGGGAGGATGGATGACATCGGCGGAGCGCCCGTAATATCTCCGGATCCGCGCGGCCACGGCCTGCGAGTTGGCCGCGAATGAATCGACCCTGTGACACGACACCGTGTCCCAGACCCGCAGCCTGTGGAGTACAGGAGGTATGACGCGGCGCGACAGCCAACCCAGCCTCTCCGCGGAGAAGTAGGCGAAATATTGATTCCAGGCATAGCGCATCGGAGAATGGATATAGCTGAGGTGCAGGGCATCAGGACGTGGGATGGCCCCCTTGGCCACGCAGTGGGAGGTGGAGAGGATCAGATCGAACTCCTGCAGGTCGAAAAGCTCCACGGCCATGGGGAACAGGGGAAGATACGAGCGGTAGCGCTTTTTCAGGAACGGGAGGCGCTGGATGAAGCTGGTATGGATCTCTCTGTCCTCGAGCGATGGGTGCTGGCTGCCGGGAATGTGGATGAGCGTGTAGATGGGAGCCTCCGGGTAGAGTTCGGCAAAAACCTCGAGGACCTTCTCTCCGCCCCGGCGGCCGGTCAACCAGTCATGGACCAGAGCGACTTTCAGCATGTCCATTGAGGTTGATTATAAAAACACACCCCTTGATTGTCAAACTCGGCCTCGCTTCTGCTGGTAGAGGCGCAGGTAAAGGTCCTGGGTTTGCTGCAGCATGCGGGACAGTGAGTACTCCTCTGACAGAGATGACCTGAGCTTCCTCCCTAGGCTTTGCGCCAGGTCAGGATCTTCCGTCAGACGGATCACGGCGTCCGCCAGGGCTGCGGGATCGTTGGGCGGCACCAGCAGGCCTGTCTCGTGGTTTTTCACCAACTCCCGAATGCCGCCGACCTCGGACGCGACCACTGGCTTTGCCAGGGCGGCTGCCTCCAGGATCACATAGGGCAGGGCCTCCTGCAGCGAAGGGAGTACGAAGACATCACAACGCCCCATCCAGGACAAAGCATCGGCTCGCTCACCCAGGAAATGGACGTACTCGCGAGCCTGAAGTTCTCGGGTCAGAGCCACGAGGTGGGCCTTCTCAGGCCCGTCGCCCACGATCACGAAGCGGGCACCCGGATGCTGGCTCCGGATCCGGGGGGCAGCCTTGAGCAGGACCGACAGTCCCTTGACAGGGTCGAGCCGGGCGACCGCTCCGATCAGGGGACGGGCGGAGTCCAGCTCCAGTCGCGACGCCTGCGTCCGGAACTCCTCGGATTCCGACGGCAGCACGCGATCGAAATCGATGCCATTCCTTATGACGGCCAGCTTATTCTCCGGAACCAGCCGGTATTCGAGGCTCTGATCCCGCACAAAATCCGACACACAGATCACCGCGTCCGTATGCCTGGAGAGCCTCCTGTCGAGAGCGCTAAATGCCGCCTTAGGAGTCCGCGCATGGGCGTGAAGATAGTGGATCCCATGAAAGGTATGGATGACCACAGGGACGCGAGAGGCACGGGCCGCCCTGCGCCCGTAGAACCCGGCCACCCCGCCGTGGGTGTGCAGAATATCGAATCCCCCCTCACGCAGGAGGGCCCGGACATCGGAGATCAGACGGAGGCTGAAGCGCTTCCGGAAGGGTACGGGGAGATGCGGGATACCACGGTGCTGCAGAGCCTCGCGCAGGGGGCCGTCCGGCCGCGAGCACACCGTGACCTCGAAGAGAGAGCGGTCGAGCCCCTCTGCCAGAGCCAATACGTTCTTCTGCCCTCCGCCCAGAAAGGCCCGGTCGATCATCAGGCAGGTCTTGATCGGCTTCACTTTTCCCTCAGCAGAGCAAAAAACTGTTTGCGCAGCTCCATGTCATCGGCCCTGTGGAGGGCCCCTTGGAGGAGGAGCCCACAGAAGGTCACTCCCAGATAGGCCTTCAATGCCCACCGTGAGAGTGCAGAACCATGTTTTCGGTAGAAATACAGCTGGCTGCGCCGGTAGTGGTAGCGGCTGAAGAGGCTCGCCGCGGATGTGCTCGCGCCTCCCACGTGCTGAATCTCGGCCTCAGGGACCAGGAACAGCCTCAGCCCCAGGCCGCGGATCCGGTAGCAGAGGTCGATATCCTCGAAATAGAGGAAAAACCGCTCATCGAAGCCTCCGGCCTTTGCCAGTATATCCCGACGGGTGAGGAGGCAGGCCCCGCCCAGCCAGAGCACTTCCCGGGCCTTCTTGTCTCGATCCACACTGCGGCTGAGCCGGCGGTTCCAGAAAAGTTTTTTGAGGGACTCCGTTAAGAAGTCAACTTTGTGGCCGAAAGAGACCTGAAGCTTTCCCGAGGGCAGCCGGAGCACGGGAGACACACCCCCGGCATCGGGCCGACTCTTCATCTCGGCCAACAGCCGATCCATCACACCGGGAGCCATCTCCGTGTCCGGATTGAGCAGCAGCACATACGTGCTGCGGGCCGCGGCAAGACCCTGGTTGTTGGCCTTGGGATAGCCCAGGTTCTCGCTGTTGCGCACGAGCCGGACAAGTGGGAAACATTCCGTAACCATGTCTGCGGACCCGTCCTGAGAAGCGTTGTCCACCACGATGGTCTCGTGAGGCAGATCAGAGAGGGCGGCCTGAAGAGAGCGCAGGCAGGCTTCCAGCAGTTCCCGGCCATTGTAGCTGACGAGGACCACAGACAGCTCGAGCGCTCCGGAGCTCATAGCCGTCCTGCCCCCACAGCCTGCCGGATGATCTGGAGCAGTTCCTCTCCAGCCTTTTTCCAAGAATATCTGTGCCGCCGTTCCTCGAAGGCCGCCAGGAGAGCGGCCCGCTTGGTTTCGTCGCCCAGCGCCGTCTCAAGGCTGTCCCGGATCACTCCCGGTTCCGCCTGGTCGGCCATCACGGCCATCCCTGTGTAGACCTCGGACAGGGATGTCCGGTCCAGCACCACGGGGACCGTCCCGCAGGCCAGAGCCTCAAGAGGCGGGAGCCCGAAGCCCTCATAATCAGACAGATAGGCGAACACATCGCAGGCGGAGTAGAACAGTGGGAGGTCCTCATCCCCGAGCCCTTCCTCCCAGCGGATCCAGTCCGCGGCCGTCAAACCGGCGATATCCTGGGACGGGCTGGTCCGATCCCGCCCCACGAGATAGAGACACACCTCCTCATCGGTCTTTCGGATCAACCGGACCGCAGCCACCAGTTCTGGTATGTGACGCCGGTTGAATATCGATCCCAGGAACCCGATGACCGTCTTGCCCTGGAGGCCTTTTTGCGCCTTCCACCCGGAGATTGCCTCCTGGCCCTGCCGGCGGAACCGGTTCTCAAGACCGGGGTATAAAACCCGGATCTTGTCCTCCCCCACAAAAGGGAAGTGATCCAGGATCTCCTGTCTGGAAAATTCGGATTCCGTGAGCACAGCGGCAGCCCGTTTGAGGCTGTGCGGCACCAGGCAGCGGGTTTTCAGCACATCGCGGCGGGAATACCACTCAGGGTGCGAGACGAACGAGATGTCGTGCTCGAAGAGCAGGGCCGGACCACCATATAAGAATGGAAGGGTGTAGTTAGGCGCCAGCAAGATGTCTGGTCGCAGTGCGCGCAAGGCTCGGCGCAGGGGAAGGTTCTGCCATCGGATATACCCCTTATCCGGAGACAGTACCTGCTCCTTTACACTGGGCGGGAACACCAGCCCCGTAGGCCGGCGCACGAAGAGGACGATCTCCAGGACGGGATCCAACGCGGCAAGCACCGACACGAGGCTGGCCGTGATACGGCCCACACCTCCTGTGGGAGTATGGACTTCATATCCATCGACCGCAATCTTCATGTTGACGCCTGCCCCACCACCTTCCGGTAGAACTCCAGGGTCTGTCGTGCTGATCTCTCCCAGTTAAACTCCTGGATCCGCTTCCTTCCCTGTTCAATCAACTCCGCGCGAATCTCGCTGTCCTCCAATCCCTGCAGGAGGGTCTCGGCCATCTGAGCGGCTGAATGGGGGTCGAAATACAGGGCGGCATCACCCCCGATCTCCGGAAGGGCCGTTACGCATGAGGCGGCTATGGGAACGCCGCTGGCCATGGCCTCGAGTATGGGAAAACCAAAGCCCTCGCACAAAGAAGGAAAGACGAACAAAGTAGCCAGGCTGTAAAGTCCCTGAACATCCTCATCCGGAGGATAATCCAAGACTCGCACAGACGATTCCAGCCCGTTCTTTGTGATCCGAGCCCGGACCCGGGCGAGATCCGAGCCCCTGTGGCCTGCGATGATCAGCGGGATCCGCCGCCCCTGTCCATGCAGGATCTTCAGAGCGTCCACCAGGGTCGTGAGGTTCTTACGCGGCTCCAAGGCTCCCACGAAAAGCAGAAATTCCGAAGGCAGTTTGTATTTCTGCCTGAGGACGTTCTTGAAGGCCGTAGAGGTCTTGACCTGAAACCGCTTGTTGGTTCCGTGATGGATGACCGTGATCTTGGCCGGATCCAGGGAAAATTTTTCCAGCAGATCGTCCCGGGTGAACCCTGAAGCCGCAATCACACCGTCAGCCCGCCGGAGCGATTCAGCCGTCCGGGGGACGAGTCGGTCCCGGGTATCCGCATCTGTCAGCTCGGGATGGTCGATATAGAACAGATCATGCACGGTAACCACGGCCTTCCCAGCCGTGGGCACGATGAGAGGCATGGGCGAATGCGTCAGGTCCATGGGTTGACGGAAAAAGCGGCCGAAGGCCGGTTTCTGGAACTCGAACCAGAGAATATCAAGGAGCTTGGAGGGAAGGAAAAGATCGTGAAACCGAGAACGGGAAAAACTCGGGAGCTTGGCCCGGGGGAACCGGGCTTTGAGGGAAGAGGACAGCATGAAGTATTCGTTGTCTCTGTCTACCTCTGCCAGGGCCAGGAGCAGGTTCTTGAAGTATACCCCGATCCCGGTCTCCTCCTTGAGGAAGGACCTCAGGTCCAAACCGATCCGCATTTGGGTGTAATGTATGCGCGGGCCCTAGAAAAGTCAAGGTGAAGGGCGTTGGATATGGACTCACTCCAGGGACAGATGGTCGTTTCATCCACACCCAAGGCCCTTTCCAACACCGAAGAGCTCACTGCGTTCAGGCAGTCCTCGACTCCCGACTTCGTCGGATTCCCTCGAAAAGAACCTCCGAAAGGCTGGAAGGGACACCTGTCCGGAATCGGGGACAAGAACAGTACCACCAAAAAGTGGATCTCAGGGAGACAGGATTGGCACGTTTTTGGCATTTGGTTAAATCGATCAGGGGATCTTTATACCTGATTCCGAGTTGACGCTGGACATGAGTCTCGACTACAATACGATTATCAGGGGGAATATCATGCGAAAATCAATACATATCCTCAGTCTGATGCTGCTGTCGACTCTGCTGCCGGGCCAGCAGCAGTTCGACATCACCGTGCGCAACGTGAGCGTTCCGGTGCGGGTGTTCGACGGCGACCGTTTCGTGGACAACCTCACTCTGGACGATTTCGAGGTCCTGGAGGACGGGAAACCCCAGAAGGTCATGGCCCTCTATCTCACACGAAAAGCAAAGGTCGAACGGATGGAAGGACGCGACTACATGCCTTACTCGGGGCGAAGCTTTTATTTCATCTTTCAGCTGTACGAAAACCATCCCCGCATAATCGAGGCGCTGGAGTATTTCTTCACGAACATTTATTTACCTGAAGACCAGCTTGTGGTC
Source organism: Candidatus Aminicenantota bacterium (assembly GCA_030614685.1). Lineage (GTDB taxonomy): Bacteria > Acidobacteriota > Aminicenantia > Aminicenantales > Aminicenantaceae > JAUXEH01. Next base: position 29,215 of record JAUWTO010000002.1, on the reverse strand, counting down.
ATGACCCCGCTCAAAGTGTATGAACTCAACAAGGATTTGGTGGCCAACAATCCCAAGGACACGGTCGTGGAGTACATCCAGGGCACCATCCGCAAGGACACGCTCATGGCCGCCCAGCAGTACAACTCCCTCATGAAAGACCTGATAAGGAACGCGCAGGGAGTCGCAAGAGGGGATGTGACGAGCGCCCTGTCCCAGTACCGCCAGAACCTGATGAAGCTGGAACAGGTCACGGCTCAGGATGAGAGAAGGCTCGTGGGCTTTGCCTCCCAGCTCAAGCGACTGGACGGGCAGAAGAATGTCTTTTATTTCTGCCAGAGCGAATTTCGTCCCAAGCTGAGGCCCATGGTCCTGAGCAGCCTGCTCGAGCAGTTTCAGGACATACCCAACACCTACGGAGAACTCCAGGAGCTCTTCACCTTCTACCACAAGGAGAGCAACCTCGATGTCGACAGGATCACACAGATCTTCGCCGACTCCTCCATCCTCTTCAACTTCATCTTCATCAACAAGCGGCCCGAGGGAGGCGGAGGCAGCATCCAGATGCAGGAGCAGTCCGAGGACGTGTTCGGGGCCTTCTCCAGGATCGCCCGATCCACCGGAGGCGTGGTCGAGAACTCCCAGAACCTTGCCGCCGCACTGGAAAAATCGGCGGCACTGGCCGAGTCCTATTACCTGCTGTACTACTCTCCCGAGAACTACCGGAAAGATGGAAAATACAAGAACATCACCATCAAGATCAAGGGCAAAAAATACACGATCTTTCACCGGCTCGGGTATATGGCCGATTGAGGAGTGAGAAAATGAAAGCACTCAGGCTCACCCTGGCTATGCTCCTCCTGTTCTGCGGCGCCGTTCTCGGCCAGCAGATCCTGCGGGAAATCTCCCAGGTCATCAACATCGAGGTGCCGGTGCGGGTGTTCAAGTCCGGCCGCTTCGTGGACGACCTGACCATCAAGGACTTCGAGGTCCTGGAGGACGGCGTGCCCCAGAAGATCGAGGCCGTGTACCTGATCCGGAAGGACACCGTGACACGCGGAGAGGACAAACAGCAGAAATTCCGGCCCCAGACCGCGCGAACCTTCTTCCTCTTCTTTGAGGTCTCGGAGTGGGACGCCCGCCTGGGCGAGTCTGTCGACTACTTCTGCGGCAGCGTCCTGCTCCCGCGCGACCGGCTCATCGCGGTCACGCCGGCCAAGACCTACCGCCTCAAGGAAGAAGGCTTTGCCATGAAATCCCGTGAAGAAATCGCGGCGGAGCTCAAAAGCCTCATCCGCAAGGATGCCCTGATCGGGGATGCGGAATACCGCAGCGCACTCAAGGACCTGGCAGACATGGCCCAGATCTTGAACTCGGCTCTCGGAGACGAGAGTGCAGATGCGATGTCAAGTCAAGGGATGCGGGGCGTCCAGGCAGGCTTGCTGGAACAGGGGATCGATGTGGTTGCGACGCACTACATGTCGTACCTCCAGAGGCTGGAGAGCCTGCGGGAGGTCAACGAGCTGCGCATGATGGACTTCGCGCAACACCTCAAAGAACAGGAGGGCCAGAAATACGTGTTCCTGTTTTACCAGCGCGAGTACATCCCCATGATCGATCCCAAGGTTTTCGCCGCCTCCTCCTCCAGCCTGCAGGACGTGGAAGGTGTGGACCTCAACATGCTCCTGGCCGATGTGGCCAACTGGTACAACCAGGACATGGGGACGGATGTGGAGCGGGTGAAGAGGGCCTTTGCCGACGCCTCGACCGCCGTGCATTTCCTCTTCATCACCAAGCCGGCCCCGAACATCCCTGGGGTGTATTTCCAGGAACGCTCCAGCGACACATTCACCCCCTTCGCCGAGATGGCCAAGGCCAGCGGCGGCTTCATGTCCAGTTCCTCCAACCCGAACTTTCTCTTCAGGCAGGCGGTCGAGGCCTCGGAAAACTACTACCTCCTCTACTACGCTCCCAAAGACTATAGCGGGGACGGCAAGTTCAAGACCATCAAGGTCCGCATCAAGGGAGAAGGTTTCAAGACCATCCACAGGTTGGGATACTTCTCGAATTGATGCATGATCGGCCAGGCAACTCACAGCGAATGACATGAAAAAACTGCTGATTCTGATGGTACTCCTGACAGCCGGTGCGATTCACTTCGGTCAGGAACTGCAGCACGAGGCCGTGACCATCAATATCGAGGTGCCCGTGCGGGTCTTCGACGGCGACAGGTTCGTAGACACCCTCACCCTGCAGGATTTCGAGGTCTACGAGGACAACACACTCCAGCAGATCGAGGCCGTCTATCTGGTGAAGAAGACCGAGATCCAGAGGGAAGAATCCGAACTCCCCAAGGACACAGCCCGGCAGGTCTTCTCCCCCAAGGTGGCCAGGCACTTCGTTCTGCTCTTCGAGGTCCAGGAATACCTGCCCAAGCTGGGGGAGGCCATCGCCTATTTTTTCAGCAATGTGCTCCAGCCGGGCGACACCCTCTCAGCGGTGACGCCACTCAAGACCTACCACTTCAAGGAAGAGGCCTATTCCAGGATGTCCCGGGAGGCCATGGCAGAGCAGCTCGTGAGCAAGCTCAAGAAGGACACCAGGATCGCCAACTCCGAATACTGGTCCCTCACCCGGGAAATTGAAGACCTCATGGCGAGCACAGGGATCTTCTCATCCGGGGTGGGCGGATCAGAGATGATCGCCCTCAAGGACATGATGCTGCGGCTGGAGCAGCTCCGCTATGTGGAAGAGAAGAACCTGAAGGCCTTTGCCCATCATCTCCGGGCCAAAGCTGGACAGAAGAACGTCTTTCTCTTCTACCAGAAAGAGGTCCTGCCGCAGATGTCCCCACAGGCATTGATGGATGCCTCCAGCGGCAACCCGAGCAATCCGGGTGTCTTGTTCGATCTGATGGACCTCTATGACTTCTACCGGAGGGACATCACCTTCGATGTCAATTTGATAAAACGGCTGTTCTCTGACTCCTCGATCACCATCCATTTTCTCTACCTGACACGGATATCTTCCCGGGAGTTGGATGCCCAACGCATGCAGAGCCTCTTGAGCCTGGGGCTCACATATGCCGAGCAGTCCGAGGACATCTTCAGTGCCTTCAACGAGGTGGCAGAGGCCACCGGCGGGTATACCTCGAGTTCCAGCAATGCCTCTGACGCCTTTCAGAAGGCCGTGGAGGCCTCGGAGAACTACTACCTGCTCTACTACCGGCCCAAGGCCTACCACGCCGACGGCCGCTTCCGCACCATCACGGTCAAGGTCAAAGGACGGGGCTACCGCGTCCTGCACCGGTCCGGCTACTTGGCGGATTAACATTCATCCTTAACACATGGCCCAGCATTTCAGTATCCGGGTCCCTCGGAACAATTCATCTTGTCGGAATCCAGGGGCCTTGCCCTTTCTTTCCACAGCGCCAGGAAGGACCACTTTGCGCCCCCTATAAACGCTTGTCTTGCATCTGGGGCGGTGCTATAGTGTGGGAACGGAGAGGCCCCATGCCCCACTTGAATGCCCTCAATCAGAGGATCGACCGCTTCCGGAACGCGATGATCGACATGCAGATCAGATTATGCGCCATCCCGGCCATTTCCCCGGCCAGCGGAGGGGAAGGAGAGGCGAAAAAGGCTGAGCTGCTGATGGAATACCTGAACAGCACTGGGTTCGACAGTATCGACTTGATCAAGGCCCCGGACCTGGACGTCTCCAGCGGGTACCGGCCCAACATCATTGCCAAGCTCAAGGGCGAAAGCTCGGAGAAGACCATCTGGATCATGACCCACATGGACGTGGTCCCGGCCGGAGAGGCGTCTCTCTGGAAGGGGGACCCCTTCCGGGCCTGGGTGGAGGGCGGCAGGATCTACGGCCGCGGCGTCGAGGACAACCAGCAGGATATGGTGGCGTCCCTGTACTCGGTCAAGGCTTTGGTCGATGAAGGGATCCTGCCGCGCTACGATGTCGGCCTCGTGCTGGTGGCGGATGAGGAAACGGGCAATGAGAAAGGCATCGACTATGTCCTCCTGAATTCTAACCACTTCCGCCAGCAGGACCTGATCATCGTGCCGGATGCCGGCAACGCCGAGGGCACGCTGATCGAGGTGGCGGAGAAGAGCTTACTGTGGCTCAAGTTCGAGACTCTGGGCATTCAGGCACATGGGTCCACACCGGAAAAAGGCATCAACAGCTTCAAGGCCGCCTCGGTCCTCATCACCGAACTCGACCGCCTCTACCGGATATTCAGCGAGATCAATGCCATCTTCGATCCTCCCGTTTCAACGTTCGAGCCCACCAAAAAAGAGAAGAACGTCCCCAACATCAACACCATCCCGGGCGATGACGTCTTCTACCTGGACTGCCGCATCCTCCCCGAGCACGACATCCGGGAAGTGCTTATCAGGATCAGGGAGATGGCAGACGTTGTGGAGGAACGGTTCGGTGTCAAGATCACCATCGAGGAAGTCCAGAACTCGCCGGCGGCCCCCCCCACGTCCACACAATCCCCCGTGGTAAAGGCACTCCAACAGGCCATAAAAGACACCTATGGGGTAGAGGGCAAGCCGGTCGGCATCGGGGGGGGCACCGTAGCCGCCTATTTCCGCCGCGCCGGATTCGAGGCCGCCTGCTGGTCCAGGAATGAGGAGACCGCCCACCAGCCCAACGAGTACTGCGTGATCGACAACATGGTGGACGACGCCAAGGTCTTTGCACACATCTTCCTGCAGCCCTGACCCGACCTCATCCCCCTCCCTGGCTCGCTTTTCCCGGCCTAGCTGCGTATAATGAGAATCACCCCAGGAGAATGAAATGAGCGGAAACATCGTGGTCATGAGCACAGTCCCGGATATCACCACCGGCCGGAAGATCGCGCGGAGAATTCTGGAAGAGCGCCTGGCCGCCTGCGTGAACATATCGGGTACCCTGGAGTCCCTGTACTGGTGGGAGGGCAAGATCCAGCAGGACCAGGAACACCTGCTGGTTATCAAAACACGCGCGGAGCTGTTCCCGCGCCTCGAGGAGGCTGTCCAGGGCCTCCATCCCTATGAGGTTCCTGAGATCATTGCCCTGCCGATCGAGCAGGGATCCTCCTCCTATTTGAAGTGGATCGAGTCGGAAACCCAGCGCGAGAACGGATAAAGGCCCTATCCGGACTTCCGGCGGGGACGATCCGCACGTCGGAGCCAAGATGAGCTTCCCAGCTCTGTTTTCCGCGCCACCTCGATGGTGTGCATGTGGACATCGACCGTGTCCGTGATATCCGGTGCATAACCTCCAGCCAGCACGATGACCAGAGGAAGCTTCAGCCGGCGCGCGTTCTCGATCACGATGCGGTCCCGTTCCTTGAGACCGTCATGGGAGATCCGCAATCCCCCCAGCTGGTCTTTGTCGAGGGGATCGGCCCCAGCCAGATAACAGACCAGGTCGGGCTGGAATTCCTCATAGATCCGGGGGATGTGCTCCTGCAGGGCGGCCAGATAATTGTCATCCCCATCCCCTGTCCAGAGCCCCACATCCAGGGAACTGCGGGGCTTCTGGGCCGGATAGAGATCCATCTGATGAATGGAAAACGTGTACACATAGTCCTTCCCGCTGAAGATGACCGCGGTCCCATTCCCCTGGTGAACGTCGCAGTCCACGACCATGGCCCGCTGGATGCGGCCCTCTCGCTTCAGCTTCTCCAGGGAGACGGCAACGTCGTTAAACACACAGAACCCTTCCCCATGGTCTCGAAACGCATGATGAAATCCGCCGCCGATGTGGAAACAGACGCCGTCCTCAAGCGCCTGTTCGGCAGCTCGGATGGTGCCGCCCACGGTTAGGAAGGCAAAATCCACACATTCGGTGCAGTAGGGAATCTCGAGGGCCGACATCTCCGCCTGCGACAGCTTTCCCTGCCGGATCTTCTTTACGTAACGGGAGGTGTGGACAAGCTCCACTTCCGAGTCTGAGGCAGGCTGGGGCGTGAGAATATTCTCCTTGCGGATGCCCGCGCTGAGGAGCTGCTCATAGATCAGGCGGTATTTCACAATGGGGAAAACGTGATTGCCGAGGTCTACCATCCAGTAGGCATCGCTGTACACGAACTTGAAAGGAAACCTGGACCTGCGCAGGAAGCTGAAGAGTCCTTTGAGGTCGACCATGATGGCCCCCTATACATACCAGAAAATCCGGTGCCACACAACAATGCGAGGGCCGGCCCGATGAGGCATCGGGGCCCCGGCCTATTCCGCTTTTTCCTGCAGGGTCACCTGAGCGGCGGCCAGCCGCGCGATGGGGATCTGGTAGGCGGAGCAGCTGACGTAGTTGAGGCCGATCTTGTGACAGAAGAAGATGGAACGGGGATCACCGCCGTGCACGCCGCAGATCCCGACCTTGAGGCCGGGCTGGGTCTGGCGTCCCTTTTCCACCGCCCACTTCATGAGCTCACCCACGCCGTCGATGTCCACTGTCATGAAGGGATCGTCTTTCCAGATCCCATGGGTCAGGTAGTGGTTGATGAACGCTGCGCCGTCGTCACGGGAGATGCCGAAGGCTGTCTGTGTGAGGTCGTTGGTTCCGAAGGAAAAGAAATCCGCCTCCCTGGCAACCTTATCGGCGGTGATGGCCGCGCGGGGGATCTCGATCATGGTCCCCACTGTATATTCGAGTTCGACGCCGTACTGCTCGATGAGCTCTTCAGCGATGCGCACGATGATCTCCTTCTGATTGGCCAATTCCTCAATGCCGCCGATGAGCGGCACCATGATCTCGGGCAGGACCTTCTCGCCCTCCCTGGCCAACTGGCAGGCCGCCTCGAAAATGGCACGGGCCTGCATCTCTATGATCTCCGGGAAGGTCACACCCAGACGGCAGCCCCGGTGGCCCAGCATCGGGTTGAACTCGGAGAGGGCCTTGACGCGCTCCAGGACCACCTCCAGCTCCCGGATCTTCTCCGCATCGCCGCTTCCAGAGGCCTTGAGCTCTGCAATCTCCACCATCAGATCCTCTTTCTTGGGCAGAAATTCGTGGAGTGGGGGATCGAGCGTGCGGATGGTGACGGGATTGCCGTGCATGGCCTTAAACAGCTCGTAGAAATCCTTGCGCTGGAACGGGAGCAGTTGGTCCAGATTGGCACGGCGGTCCTTTTCGGACTCAGACATGATCATCTCTTTTATGATAGGAAGCCGCTCCTTGTCGAAAAACATGTGCTCGGTCCGGGTCAGGCCGATACCCTGAGCGCCGAAGGCAAAGGCCACCCCGGCATCCTCGGGCGTGTCCGCGTTGGCACGCACGTCCATACGCCGCACTTCGTCCGCCCAGGAAAGCAGCTTGGTGAAGTAGCCGAAGATCTCGGAGTCCTCGGGCTTGACCTTTCCCTTGACGACCTGGAGGATCTCCGAGGGCTGCGTCTCGATCTCGCCCCGCAGCACCTCTCCGGTGGCTCCGTCGATGGAGATGCTCTCACCATGTCTGATCACGGCGGATCCGACCTGGAAGGAGTTGTCTTTCTCATTCAGTACGATGGCTCCGCAGCCCACAACGGCGGGCTTGCCCATCTGGCGTCCCACCACCGCCGCATGGGAGGTCATGCCTCCGGTCGCCGTCAGGATTCCCTGAGAGGCGCTCATGCCGTGGATGTCGTCGGGAGAGGTCTCCTCCCGGACCAGGATGACTTCACGGCCTTCCTGTTTCCAGGCGACAGCCTCTTCGGCGGTAAAAACCACCTGGCCTGCGGCCGCCCCCGGAGAGGCGGCCAGCCCCTTGGCCAGGACTTCGGCCGCGGCCTTCCCCTCGATATCGAACACGGGATGCAGCAGCTGGTCCAGAGAACCCGGCTCCACCAGCATCAGGGCCTTATCCTTGGTGGTCAGCCCTTCCTCCACCAGGTCGACCGCGATCTTGACGGCCGCCTGTCCGGTGCGTTTTCCGGAGCGGGTCTGCAGCATATAGAGCTTTTCCTCCTGGATGGTGAACTCGAAGTCCTGCACATCTTCATAGTGCTTTTCCAAACTGGTGGTGGTGTCCTTCAGCTCCCGGAACACGGCAGGCATGTCTTTTTCCAGCTCTCGGAGGGGAGAGGGGGTCCGGATTCCGGCCACCACATCCTCGCCCTGGGCATTGATCAGGTACTCGCCGTAGAGTTCCTTGGCGCCCGTGGCGGGATCCCGGGTGAAACCCACTCCGGTCCCTGAAGATTCTCCGTAGTTCCCGAACACCATGAGCTGCACGTTGACGGCCGTGCCCAGGTCTTCGGGGATGTGGTTGAGTCTACGGTAGGTGATGGCGCGCGGATTGTGCCAAGAGTGGAACACGGCTGAGGCAGCCATGAACAGCTGCTCTTTGACATCCTGGGGAAAATCGACACCAGCTTCCTGCTTGACGATGCCCTTGAACACAGCGATGGTCTCCTGCCACAGGTCTTCAGAGATATCGAAATCGTTGGTTATATTGTGCTCAGCCTTTATCTTTTTGAGCCTGTCCTCGAATTTTCGCTTCGGGACTTCGAGCACCACATCGCTGAACATCTGGATGAGGCGCCGGTAGCAGTCAAGGGCAAAGCGGCGGTTTCCGCTCTTGCGGGCCAGGCCCTCGACGGTCGTGTCATTGAGTCCCAGGTTGAGAACGGTGTCCATCATGCCCGGCATGGAAAATTTAGAGCCGGAACGGACCGACACCAGCAGAGGGTCGGCCTCATCCCCCAATGTCAAACCGGCTGTCTCTTCCAGCCTCCGGAGGTTGGCCAGGATCTGCTCTTCCACCTCCGCCGGGATCTGGTTGCCGGCCTCGAAATACAGGCTGCAGACATCGGTGGTCACGGTGAATCCAGGAGGCACAGGGAGTCCGATCCCGGCCATTTCCGCCAGGTTGGCCCCCTTGCCGCCCAGTGTATCGCGCATGGTGCGGTCGCCTTCGGCATTGTCCTTTGCGAAGAAGTACACATATTGTTCCGTCATGATCTGTCTCCTCTAATGTTATGAGCTGGATAATGTCAATTTTTGATGAATAATCCAAGCCGCAATAAACAAAAATGATACACTTTCTATCCGGTTATATCAAGGTGGAAAGGAGAGGAGGCTGTTCTAATATCTGAAGTCTACGTCAAAGCCCCTCTATCGGGCCGATGCCTCCCATCTCGCCCTGATTGATTCTGTCAGAAGTCCATGGGGAGGTGGGAGTGTCTTCGACGAGGACAGAATCAATCAAGGCAATATTGGGAGGATTGATTGCGGTCTCCCCATCCTCCCTTTAGGGTGGGAAGGGTGGGGGAGGTTGGACGGGCTTGACGAGGACAGAATCAATCAGGGAAACAGTTCCTGATACTTTTTCAGCCCGGCCTTGAAGACCGTGATGGCGCGGAGGAGGTCCTCTTCCTTGAGTACGTAGGCGAGGCGGACCTCGTCCAGCCCCTTGCCGGGTGTGCAGTAGAAACCCTGAGCCGGGGCCACCATGACCGTCTCTCCGTCCAGGCGGAAATCCGTGAGCATCCAGCGTACAAAATGTTCACTGTCCCGGATGGGAAGCTTCACATGGATGTAGAACGCGCCCTGCGGCTTGTGCATCACGATCCCGGGAATGTCCTTGAACCCGTCGAAGAGGACGTCCCTGCGTTTCTGGTACTCCTCCCGGATAGGATCGAAATACCCGCCCCCCATGGAGTACGCCGCCAGGGCCGCCTTCTGCTCCATAGAGGGCGGACACAGCCGGGCCTGGGCGAACTTCAGGGCAGCCTGATACACCTCGGAGTTGCGCGTGATCACGGAGCCGATGCGGGCACCGCAGCAGGAGAAGCGCTTGGAGATGCTGTCGACCACGATAGCCCTGTCCCGGATGTCGTCGAACTCCAGGATGCTCTTGTGTACGGCCCCGTCGTAGACGAACTCCTTATACACCTCGTCCGCGATCAGGAACAGGTCGTGTTTTTTGACCAACTCCCTTACACGGTCCATCTCCTCTGAGGTGTAGACCGTCCCGGTGGGATTGTTGGGAGAACACAGGAGGATGGCCCGGGTCCGCTCCGAGATCTTGGACTCTATGGCTTCAGCGGGCGGCAGACGAAACCCGTCGTTCACATCCAGGGTCAGGGGGACGATCCGGACATTGGCCCCTGAGGCATACCCGTTGTAGTTGGTGTAGAAGGGCTCGGGGATGATGATCTCCTCACCCGGGTCGGCCACAACGCTGAAGGCATAGTGGATGGCCTCCGACCCGCCTATGGTGATGAGCACGTTGTCGGCCTCGAGAGAGATCCCGTATCCTCCAAAATACCCGACGATGGCGCTGCGCAGGTCGAGAAAACCCTGGGCCGGGCCATAACTTAAGACCTTGTCCGTGCAGCTGCGGAATGCCTCCCAGACCGGCTCCGGAGTGGGAATGTCGGGCTGGCCGATGTTGATGAAATATACATGCACTCCTTTGGCGATGGCCTGATCCGCAAAGGGCTTGAGCTTGCGGATGGGAGATTCCTGGATCTCGCGACCTCTCTGGGAAATATCCATGGCGTTATTCTCTCCCCCCTGGAATATTCGTAATAGTGCCGGAATCAGATTATCATAATGAGCATTCCAGGTTGTTTACATATGTATGGATCTATTACCTGTTCATGGAGAAAATGATTATTTCAAAAAAGCCCGGAGGTTGTCAAAGTTTTTATTGCCTCGCCAGGGCGATTCTGATATTTTGGTCAGGACCTTAAGACAGGGACATGCACAAAGATCCGTCAGCCTCCATCACCCACAAAGAGAGTTGGGGCACGTATCATATGCTGACCCTGAACACTCCTGAGATCGCGACGCTGGCGGCCCCCGGACAGTTCATCATGGTGCGTACCTCCCTCCTCCACCAGCCCCTGCTCCGCCGGCCCTTCAGCATCCACGCCGTGTCCGGGACCGAGCTTATAATATTCTTCCAGTCCGTGGGAGTCGGCACACGACTCCTGAGCCTGACAAATAGGGGACAGGCCCTGGACATCCTGGGTCCCCTGGGGCGGGGGTTCGACCTGAGCGGAGACTTGAAGGGCCTCCAGGCCGCGCTGGTGGGAGGCGGGCGCGGGATCGCCCCCCTCTTCTTCCTGGCCAACGAACTGCGGAAAATGGGGGCCGATGTCCGGATCTTCTATGGAGGGAATTCGGAAGAGGACCTCGTCCTGCGGGAGCGATTCGCCTCTGCCGGATTTGCACCGGACTGTTCCACGGAGGACGGTTCCTACGGGTATCACGGCCTGGTGACCGACCTGGTCATCAAGGACACCAGGGAGGCATACGCTCCCGACCGGCTCTATGCCTGCGGCCCCGACGGCATGCTGCAGGCCGTGGGAGAGCTGGCTCACGGGCTGAGCATCCCGGCCGAGCTGTCCCTGGAATCGATCATGGGGTGCGGATTCGGTGCCTGCTGGGGCTGTGTCCACAAGATCCGGAAGGATGGAGAAGAGGCCTGGAGGAAGATCTGTGAGGAAGGCCCCGTTTTCCTGGCAGAAGATGTGGTCTGGAGGGGAGAGGATCGATGACAGACCTGTCGGTGGACCTGGGATTCTGCGTTCTCAAGAACCCTGTGATCGCTGCCAGCGGCACCTTCGGTTATGGGCTGGAATTTCAGCCTTTCCTGGACTTGAACCTGCTGGGGGGCTTCGTGGTCAAGGGGCTGTATTACGATCCCAGGCCCGGGAACCCGCCCCCGCGCCTGTTCGAGACCGCAGGCGGGCTGATCAACGCCATCGGGCTGCAAGGCATCGGGGTCGAGCGCTTCGCCGAGGAGGTCCTGCCCAAGCTTCAGGGACTGGAAGCCGCCGTGATCATCAACGTATGCGGGGACCATGAGGAAGAGTATGCCATGGTCGTGGACCACTTGAATGGTTTGGAGGGCATCACCGCCTACGAGCTCAATATATCCTGTCCCAACGTGAAGCAGGGGGGGCGATGTCCGGCCATGGATCCCGATGCCACCTTCCGCATCGTGAAAGAGGTCAAGAAGATCAGCCGGCGTCCCCTCATCACCAAACTCACTCCCAATGCCGTGGATATCACGGGGGTGGCCGTGAGCGCACAGGAGGCCGGTTCGGACGCGCTCTCCCTCGTCAATACCTTCCTGGCCCTGGCCGTTGATGCAGAGAGCCGCAGGCCTGCGCTGGCCAATGTGCTCGGCGGGTTGAGCGGGCCGGCTATCAAACCTCTGGCCCTGCGCATGGTCTATCAGGTGGCGGCCCGGGTCTCTATCCCGGTCATCGGAATGGGCGGAATCACGAGCGGCACGGACGCGGCGGAATTCCTCATCGCCGGCGCCAGCGCCGTCCAGGTGGGCACCGCAAATTTCGTGGACCCACAAGCCACCCTGAACATCATCTCCGAGCTGGAGGATTACGGCCGGAGACACAATATCGAAAAGATAACCGAGTTGATCGGGACCTTGAAGATCTGACAGAGAAAGGAGTCCTGGACATGGGACAAACCGGCAATGCGCACAGGATCATAGTAGCTTTGGATGTGGGCACGCGCAGCCAGGCGCTCTCCCTGGTGGAGAGCCTGCCCGAGGGACAGATCTTCAAAGTCGGGCTGCAGCTGTTTACGGCCGAGGGGCCCACCCTGATTCAGGAAATCGCCCAGAGGGAAAAAAGGGTGTTCCTGGACCTCAAGCTGCACGACATCCCGAACACCATCGCCGGTGCCGTGTCCATGGCCGCAGGTCACGGGGTGGCCATGATGACCCTGCACGCCTCAGGCGGAAGCGAGATGATGCGGCGCGCAGTCGAGGTTGCCGCGGACAAGGCTGACGCCGTGGGCAGGGACCGCCCCCTCCTCCTGGGAGTCACCGTCCTCACCAGCCTGAAGGACGCGGAACTGGGAGAGATCGGGATGCCGGCCGATGCTGCGGGCCAGGTACTCAAGCTGGCGCATCTGGCGCAGAGCGCGGGCATGGACGGCATCGTGTGTTCTCCCTTGGAGTTGGGGATGGTACGGGCTGAATTCGGGAGGGAATTCCTGGTGGTCACACCCGGGATCCGGCCGGCCTGGGCGGCCGCCCAGGACCAGAAGCGGATCATGACTCCCGAGAAGGCTCTGGCCGGGGGGGCCGATTACCTGGTCATCGGTCGGCCCATCACCGCCGCTCCTTCACCCGGAGAGGCGTTCGCCAGGATCAGGAAAACGCTAGATGGCGCTGATACCGACCCCGACGGCGAAGACAGCGCTTAGGGCGATGCTGATGGCGAACATCAGGACAAAGCTCACCACGATGATCACGACCAGATAGGTAATAACCTTGTCTTTGGGCGTTTCCATCAATCCCGCAGCCAGTCCCAGATACATCAGATAGATGCCGTAGAGGGAGATCAAAGGGGCCAGCACTCCCAATGCGGGGATGATGTACAGGGCCCCGGCGATCCACATGGGTGTCTGGCCGTACACGGCCAGCTTCATAGCACTGAGCTGATCCTGCCGGGAGGCAAAGGAGCCAGCCAGAGCGTTGATGATCAGTCCCAGGACATATACGGACAACAACATCATGCCGTAGAACAGGATCGCCCGCAGCAGCCCGGACCCGAATCCTTGCCGATAGGTCCCATAGAACGGGATCCGCTGGCCGATCAGCCAGTTGCCGATGAACTGGGCCACGGCAGGAATGGCCGCAAGGATCAAGACATAGGAGGAAAAAAGCTGCTGGACCGGATACGTCTCCTCCTTGATCTTCTCCCACTCTTCTTTCGGCTTAAGTAATATCCCTTGAACGCGTGCTTTGAGATCCATCCGTTTCCTCCTCACAGATTTATCCAACTATATCTCGTAAATTCAGCATGAGTCAAGTGGATTTAATGAAACTTATGCAGACTCCCGGATGACGCGGGAGTAGGGATTGGAGGCGCGGGTCGGATTCGAACCGACGAATCGAGGTTTTGCAGACCTCTCCCTTAGCCACTTGGGTACCGCGCCTTTAATGAGGTGTCTTAGTTGGAGCGGGCGAAGGGATTTGAACCCTCGACCTTCTGCTTGGCAAGCAGACGTTCTACCACTGAACTACGCCCGCTCGACTGCATCCACAGGGGAGCGATACTGAAGTACCCTACCAAAAACCAAAATAACTGTCAAGCTGAAGGGTCTGGGATAGGTCACCTAGCGCGTGGGGCGCAGCATGACCAGATCACCCTGGTTGATGGCATCCCGGCTTGAGAGTACCTTGACGGTCGCCGTTTTTTCCTGGACATCGATCACGACCAGGTTGCCGAAGACCTGGAGCGGCGCATCGACATGCAGTTCCCGGTAAAGGACCAGCTGTTGGCCGCGGTGGATATCGTCTACGGCCCCCATGTTGATGAGTGCCCAGTGGCCGCTGGCGACCTGGTTGTAATCGCCCTGTATGAAGATCACTCTGCCGCTGATCCCGTCGGCCTTGAAGGGAGGCACATCAAACCCGAGGTCCTTTCCGAGGAGCGATTCATCGGGCATGAAAGGGACCAGGTAGCTGCCGATGGGCACGGGATCGCAGCACTTCTCCAGCACGGCCGTCGACTTGTGCTCAGCCACATCCACGATCCGGGCCCGACCCCTCTTGAATGCCAGATCTCCGTAATTCTCGAATTCGTAGTCCTTGTCCCATGCCCTGCGGGAAGTGATCTCCAGGACCATGAACAGCTGCCCTTCCTCCAGGCCGTCCGCCCTGCCCTTATCCACATACATGAGGTCACCGTCACTGAAGATGTTCCGTTCGCTCTCGCGGTCGGCACCGATGATCCTCATGTCGGGAAGTTCGCCGCCATGGATGCGGAACGAGCAGTACAGGTCTGTCTCGGAGAGCAGGTCATAGATCTCGTCGTAGATCTTGGCCCGACGGATCTCACCCTCCGGTTCCTGCTGCTCCTGCTGCATCGCGGGCTCGCCTTCGCGCCCCGGCTGGGGCATGACAGGCTCCACGCTCACGAGCGAGATGTTGCCGCAGGCTTTGGGCATGACGAATTCGTAGTGGTTGTTGCCGGCTTCAAGGGAAAAGCTGAAGACGGGGAGGGGATCGGCGCCCGCCCATTCAAGATCCTGGACGAGTTTGACCTTCCCCTGCGAGCGGAACAGCATCCATTTCATGATCCCGCCCACGGGCATGGTCTTCTCCTCGAAGGCGGACTGTTTTATCTGATCCATGAAAGGCACGTACAGATCGCCGCATCCTGCCAGGGTAAATCCGATCTTGATGTCTTCCGAGTGTTTCTCAACGATGGTCTTCATCAGCTGGTCGACGGGCATGTTGGTATCGATAAATTTGAATCGGCCGATTTCCGTTAGCTTCTTGGTCTCTGCCAGAGTATTCCCGGACAGCAGGATCAAGATGCCGATGAAGATGAAAATAGCCCTTTTCTTGTCTTTCATCCCAGCCTCCTTCAGGTATCCGGAAATGAACGCATACCTCTCATGTGGTACCTGAATTCTCGCAAAATATTTGGGTCTATTATATTGAGTCGTTTCAGGCGTGTCAAATTTGACTCGCCTTGAAAGGAAGGGGGGGCA
Source organism: Candidatus Aminicenantota bacterium (assembly GCA_030614685.1). Taxonomy (GTDB): domain Bacteria; phylum Acidobacteriota; class Aminicenantia; order Aminicenantales; family Aminicenantaceae; genus JAUXEH01. The sequence continues at coordinate 13,763 of JAUWTO010000002.1, read as the reverse complement.
TTCTCTCAGCTCTCACCCCTGTTCCCTTCCACCTCGTGAGTGGACATGGGCCGGGGATTGCTTTACAATGGGGCTGGAAAAATGGCCAAAAAACTACGTGTCGCCCTCCTCTTCGGGGGACGCTCGGCCGAACATGACGTCTCCATTACCTCGGCCGCGGCGATCTACACACATCTGGATAAAAGCAGATTCGACATCACGTGCGTATACGCCAACCGGCAGGGCGGCTGGCGGACCGTGGAAACCCCGCAGGCCCCGGCCGAAGTGCTGAGGCAGGGTGAATTCACCTCTTTCCTCCCCTGGGCACCTCAGAACAGGGGCGATCGCTTCGAAGCGGACATCTTTTTTCCTGTCCTCCACGGCCCCTTTGGTGAGGACGGGACCATCCAGGGGCTCTTCGAGATGGCAGGGGTGGCGTATGTGGGGGCCCCGGTCCTGGCCTCGGCCGCGGGCATGGACAAAGCCGTGGCCAAGACCCTGTTCCAGAGCCGGGGACTCCCCGTGGGGCACTTCGATGTCGTCCTCGAGCAAGACTGGCGCGCAGATCCCGAAACCCTCCTTCGTACAGTGCGGGAAGCGTACGCTCCGCCCTTTTTTATTAAACCCGCCAACTTGGGTTCCAGCGTCGGCATCAGCAGGGTAAGAATCCCCGCGGAGATCGAGGACGCGTTCGAAACCGCATTCCGGTACGATCGCAAGATCCTGGTGGAAGAGGGGATCTCAGGCCGGGAGATCGAATGCAGCGTCCTGGGGAACGACAAGCCGCGGGCTTCACTCCCCGGAGAGGTCATCCCCTCCCGCGAATTCTATGACTACCGGGACAAATACCTCGAAGGGAAGACCCGTTTCAGGATCCCCGCAGAGCTCCCGGTGCCGCTGACGGACGAGATCCGCCGCCTCGCTGTAGAGGCGTTCAAGGCGGTGGACGGGTGCGGTATGGCCCGTGTCGACTTCTTTGTTCAGGAGGGAACGGAACGGATCATCCTGAACGAGATCAACACCATCCCGGGCTTCACCGACATCAGCATGTACCCCAAACTCTGGGAGGCCAGCGGGCTGGGATTCGCAGCCCTTCTAGAGGAGCTCATCGAACTCGGCCTGGAGCGGTACGCGAACCGGAAGCGGGACGTGGAATGGACATGAGGGTCCTGGGGATCGACTACGGAGACAAAAACATCGGGCTGGCGGTGAGCGATCCCCTCCGTATCACAGCCCAGGGCCTGGGATTCTATCAGCAGAAGGGGAAAAAGAAGGACCGGGAATATTTCCAGGGGCTGGTGGCGGAATACAGCATCGGCCGTATCGTGGTAGGACTTCCGCTCCGGATGGACGGCACGCCGGGGAGCCGTGTCGAAAAGACCCGACGGTTCGCTGACTGGCTGGGATCCGCCCTGGGCATCCCGATCGTCTTCTGGGATGAACGCCTGACCACCAAAGAGGCCTTCCGGATCCTGCGCGAACAGAAGGCCGCCCCGAAGAAAAAGAAGGCCCTGAAGGACCAGATCTCCGCCAGCCTGATCCTGGCGAGCTACCTGGAGAGCGAACGGTAGCATGCGCGACGTGCTCCGGATCGTGAGGTTGGGCCTGCTGCTGGGGGCTGTTCTCCTGCTGATCGCAGCCGGCTGGTTTGCCATCCAGTACAACACGGCAGCCGAGGCGGCGGCCGGGACCGTCCCCTTCGAGGTGGAGGAGGGCTGGAATGCAACTCGGATCGCCGAGGCGCTGAAGGCACACGGCATCATCACACGCAAGTGGCCCTTCCTCCTGGGCTACCGCCTGTTCTTTTCCGGACAGAGCCTGAAGGCCGGCGAATACCGCCTGGAAACGCCCCTCTCCCCCAAGCAGGCGGTCCAAGCCTTGATCCAGGGACAGGTCCAGTTGTACCCGATGACCATTCCCGAAGGACTGACGCGGCGCGAGACGGCCCGGCATCTGAACCAGGAATACAGCTTGGATGCGGAGGCGTTTCTGGCGGCCAGCGCCGATCCCGCCCCAGCGCAGGCTTGGGATCCGGAGGCGATCGATCTGGAGGGCTACCTGCTCCCTGAGACCTACCACTTTCCCAAAGAGACTACCCCGGCCGAGATCGTCGAAGCCATGGTGGCCCAATTCCGGGACCTGTTCTCAGATTCCTGGAAGGAGAGGGCGGCGGAACTCGGCCTGAGCGTCAGGGATGTGGTGATTCTGGCCTCCCTGGTGGAAAAAGAAACCTCGCGAGCCGAGGAGCGGAGCCTGGTGGCGGGCGTGTTTCACAACCGCCTCCGCATCAGCATGAAGCTGGACTGTGACCCCACCATCGTGTACGCGCTCAAGAACACGGACAGCTACACGGGCCGGTTGCGCTACAAGGACCTGAAGCTGGACTCCTCCTACAACACCTATCTGTATCCCGGCCTCCCCCCCGGCCCCATCGCCAACCCCGGGAAGGCCTCCCTGGAAGCCGCCCTCTATCCTGAAGACGTGGACTACCTGTACTTTGTCTCGCGCAACGACGGAAGCCACCAGTTCAGCCGGACCTACCGGGAACATGTCAACGCCGTGAACAGGTACCAGCGCCGCCGTTCACCCTGAGGCGAACCTTTTGTGACGGAGGCCCGAGCCCATGGGGACAAAAAAATTGTGCCGCCCATCCCGCCGGGCCGTATTCTTTTGTGGCCCAGCTTAAACATTCCGGAACTTACAGCAAATAATCATGTTAACCAAGATCCGCTCTCGCATCTGCTTCTCAATTCATGCTGGAAAAAAGCACCTGTTTCTGCTATCATGGGTCTTTAATATCCAAGAGAGACCCGGATGGTTGATCTCAAGGAGGAAACATGAAAAACAAGAACCTCATCATCCCAGTTGTTCTGCTCGGCCTCGTCGCTGTCCTGACCATGGCGCCCGCCCTGATCGCTCAGGAAGAGCAGCAGGCCATACAGGAACAGAAGGTCGTCATTCCCGACCAGGTCCGGACCGTGCTTCAGCAGGGAGCCCAGACACGCCAGCCGCGCCTGGACATCCCTTTCTCCATCCTGGACAGGGACCTGTATCTGCCTGCCCAGACAAACCTGCACAAGATATTCTTCTTCAAGATCAAGAACGCAGATCTCGGTTTTGTGGAACCCATGCAGCCCGCCGCCAAGAAGGAAGAAACGCAGGAAGCACAGGAGGTCACCTCCTTCGAGTCCAAGCCCAATCTGCTGCAGTCGCGCAACCATGTGTTCCTGCACTACCAGCAGCTGGACGGCAACTTCACCAAGGAAGTCTACATCCCGCTGTCAATCCAGGTCGACGGCGGCAGCTATGACGCGGAGAAAGAGGAGATTTACACCACAGGGTATCCCCTGGCACCCGGGAACTACCTCCTGTCCATGGCCATCACCTCTCCGGACCTCCAAAAGATCGGGACTCAGTACTATGAGTTCACCCTGCCCAATCCCATGGGTTTTACGGAAGAGATGGGCACGACCCCGGTCTTCTTCATCAAAAAGCTCGACCGCATGTCCGCTCCAGAAACCCGCTCTGAGATCCACAGGGGAATCTTCACCTATTCGGTGCTCCAGGTCGAGGCCAACCTCGATCACGTGTTCACCGCGGGAGACAACCTGGATGTGTTCTTCTTCATATTCGGAGCCCAGGCCAACGAGCAGGGCCGCAATGACATCGAGATCACCTACGAGGTGGTCCAGAATGAAGAGGCCGTCATCAATTATGCCGTCACCAGCTATGACATGGCCCTGGTCAGCCAGCCGCTTCCCCTGAAGAAAACGGTTCTGATCAAGACCACAAAAGAAGGAAAGACCACGGAAAGGCAGGAGCAGAGAGATCTGGAACCTGGGAACTATGCCCTGTCCATCACGATCAATGACAAGCTTTCGGGTAAGAGCCTGAATAAGCTGGTCAATTTCGAAGTCAAGTAAGTCCATATACCGGGCCCCTCGGGTGAGGGGCCCGATACCCCTCCCCTACTTCTTTTCGATCTCCGCGATCATGGCCTTGACCTCTTCCTGAGTCGGATTCAGCTTCAGGGAGGAGTTGAGAGCGTCGAGGGCCAATTGGTCTTCTCCCAACCTGTGATAACAGATGCCCAGAGAGTTGAGCAGCCCGGTGTCGCTGTTGTAGATCTCGTTCCCCTCCAGGAGGTGATCGACCGCCTCCTGAAACTGCCCCTTGCCCATGAGGGAACGCCCCTTGACGAGGAAGTACTGGAACCGCATCTCCGGGTCGTCCTGGAGCCGCTCTATGAGTTCGATACTCCGATCAAACTGTTCGATCTTGAACAGGAAATTGGCGTAATCCACCAACCCCGGCTTGTATTCCGGGTTGGCCTCATGGGCTCTCTTATAGCTCTCCGCCGCCTGGGTCCAGTCCTGGATCTCCTCCGCCTGTCGGGCCAGCGCGAAGTAGAAAAGATAGTTGCGTGCCAGCGGGAAGGACTTGGAATGAGCGATGGGATGGGCCAGTACAGCCTGGGGTGAGACGGTGAAACCCACTTTTTTCTGATCCAGGGCCCGGCCTTCCCCATCGACCAGGTAGAGCTCCATCTCGTAATAATCCGGAGGCAGATCACTCCCGACGATCTCCTGGGAGACCGTCAGAGTCCTGCGGAAGGGGTAGTTTTTCAGGTTCAGGTCAAAGGCCTTGGTGGTGGGGTCGACGGGTTTCAATCCCTTGATCTCGACCCGAATTTTCCCGCTGTTCCATAGATCCTGGGTCAGGTTGGCCACGTTAAGCAGGAAGGAGAGGTTTTCTTCGGCCGCGAAGGTAGCTTTGGGATCGATGACCACCTTCTGTTCCAGGACCTTGAAGGGGATGTGCTGGTCACGACGAAAATTCTGGATCTTATAACCGAGGAGGGGCTGCATGATCCAGGGCCGGCCCGAATCCTCGGGGACGGAGATCACCTTTTCATAGACTGTGAATTCCTTGCCTACGGAATTCTGGAGCAGGATGGTCAGCTCGTACTGGCCATCGATCACGGGAAAGGAATCTTCGATGGCAATGCCGTTGCCCTGGATATGGTTCAGGTCTTCCTCCTTGAAATAGAAGGGGAACTCGCGCGTGTACTGGAAGATGATCTTCTCCTCCAGTTTCAAGTTGACGGTCAGGGAAAAATTACAGAAGTACTGGTTGTCCGGCTCGTAGAAATCGATGGAGATCTCTTCGGGTACAATGGTGAAATGGAGGAAGTTGATGTCCATGAGCGGGTCTTTGATAAAGGCGAGCTGGGTCGCGGCCTCCACATAATTTTCCATGTATTCCACGCTGACCATGCCTTTGTATTCCAGGAAATGCGTGGCATAGATGGGATTGACTTCCATCTTGACCGAGTCGATGATCTCGGCCAGCATGATGTTGTTCACAGCGGAAGGGACCCAGTTGTAGGGGATATCGCCCGGGACCATGCTGAGGGAGACGAGCGCCAGGGTCGGGACTCGATCCAGCAGGTACTCGTACATCCCCTCGTAGTCGTCAGGCCTGAAGTGGCGGCCATAGACCATGAGCGCAGCAGGCCCATCGCTGATCGGGTCATACAGCTTGTACTCGCCGGCGCCCCCCCGCTGGAAGAACACCAGGGCAAAGTAAGTAGGCTGTCCCCTGGCCACATCGCCGTAATAGTACCAGATCTCGATGGGATAGAGGTCGAGCGAGCTGGGGATCCGTTCATAGCTGTTGGGATCTCCCAGCATGAGGTAAAAGCGGCCCATATCCGTCATCCAGCCCGGGCGCACGGTCTGGCGGCCGAAGACCTTGTTGGCATGGTCCCAGCGGCTCTGGTGCTCGTCCTTGCGCTCGTTCTTGGGCGTGCCCGGCGTGGGATCGCGCTGTTTCCAGAACGTGCGCACGAAGACGTCGCGGTCCCGGTCCGAGGTCAGCTGCATGAACACCTCTTTCTCCTGGGGGAGGATGATAAAGCGGGTAAAAGTGAGAAATTCCTGGAACCGGGCGGGCAGCTCCTCTTCCCTGAGCTTTTCCTGGGACAGCAGTGCCTGCGGGGCCAAGAGTATCAGGAGGAGCGCTAGGCTCACGAGTGTCTTGTGTATCATCTGTTTTTCCTTGTACGAGACTAGAGCTCTCAAACGGGAAGACGAAATGCGTTTATTCCGTAAAACTCCCTGTCCCGCGTTTTGGTTTCATCGCTGAACCTTGAAGATCTGGCGCGTTTTCCCCACATCCGGTTTCACGTCGATGGTCACGTCCACGTAATATTTCCCCGGCTGCAGATCGTATTCGAACGAAAAGCGCAGCTCATCGAGCTCTATGAGCTCCTCCTCTGTGCTGCTGAAGTGGCGGGTCTCCTGAAACTCGTCGACCTTGCCCCCGCTCTGCAGGTAGAACATGAACATGAAGACAAAGTCGGCCTGGAGCTCGCCCTCCTCTTCATAGAAGGTGAAACCAGCCAGGGGCACAGTCACAAAGAAGGTCTGCTCCGCTTCCTCATAGACCAGATCGAAGTCCAGGAACGCAAACTCCTGGAGCCTTTCCTTGTTGGCGAAATCCAGCCCCATCTTGGCGAATTCCAGGGCATCGAAATAGTCTCCCCAGATCTGGTTCAGGGGATTGTCGATCACATAGGTGCCGTCGCCCCGGCGGTCGTAGAAATCGATGGCAAGGCCGTAGCGGTAGTATGTCCAGCGCAGGATCCCCCGAATACGCGCCTGGACCGAAACGCCCGCATCCGCCTCATCTCGCGTCTGCATGGGGAACCATTCCTCGGTCCTGTCTGGTGCGCCGAAGTAGATAAAGATGCGACCGCGGTCCGTCTTCCAACCCGGAGAGCCCTGTTTGAAGCGTTGGTTGGCAAAGTTGATGCGAAAATAGAATTCCTCCTGGAATTCGTTCACATCTGTATCGGGATCAGGATCGCGTTTGTCCCAGAAATCCAGGATGAAGCGCGCTCTCTCCTCCTTGTCTGCCAGGTGCTTGAAGATCTGCATTTCGTCATCGGTCATGATCAGGCGGGCATACTCGTAGAATGCCTCGCTCTCCGGGTCGAGCTTGATCCCCATGCCGGAGCAGGCGGCCAGGCCGGCCAGGACAGCGAACACGACCACAGGAAACCAGGATCGGATGATCATTTTTTGCATTGTTCTATCAAAGCCTCCAGTTTTTCCCTCTCATTAGGGGGGAGAGCATGTTGAAATTTTTCCTTATACAGGGAAAAATGCTGCAAGGCGCGGACCTTGTCACCCTGGCTCAGAAAGATGTGGGCCAGGTTGTAGCGGGCATCCCCGAATTCCGGGTTGAGCTCCAGGGCCCTCTCCAGGGAGGCGGCGGCGCGCTCCAGGTCGCCCAGCTGACGGTACACGATCCCCAGCCCGTTCCAGGGAGATGCATAATCGGGATTCAGGGAGGCGGCCGTCTGGAAGGACGACAGGGCCTTTTCCAGGAGGGACGCCTCCTTAAGGGCCAGGGCCTGGGAAAATTGGGCGATCCCCAGGTTGTTGTGAGCCACGGCATAATTCGGATCGAGCTCCAGGGATCGCTCGAATGCCAGGACCGCCTTTTCGAATTCCCGGGTATGCGTGTGGGCCACACCCAGGTAGTTCCAGATCTCCGGATCGTATTCCATCTGCCGCAGGTTCGAATCCTGGAAGATCCGGATGACCTCTGCGTACTGCCGGGCGTTGATGAGGAAGTTCACGTAGGCGGAGAACACATCGAAGCTGTCCGGCAGCGCCTTGAGGCCCACCCGGAGGACTTCCAGGGCCTCAGGCAGACGCCCTGTCTCCTTGTAGATGACAGCCAGGTTGGAGTACGCGATGTCGATGTCCTGCCGCTCTGTCAACACCTCCTTCAGCATCTGCACTGCGCCGCGTGTGTCTCCTCCCCGATACACCTCCATGGCGTCCATGGATTTGGTGTGGAAGGGGAGCAGCGTCTTCACGTCGAGGCTGGGGCCGAATTCCCGGTTCTCGCTGCGGAGCGGCGCGGGAGCGCTGATGTAGCCCAGCGTCCTGAGTTTGGCCAGGGTATCGCGATCCGGGGCCTGCCTGGCCTTGGCGCTGTCTTCGTGCGTGTACCGCGCGATGAGCCGTTCCAACCGGGGCCGGTGCTCCCGCAGGGAGCGGGGCGAGATCAGGTCCCTGGTCTCCCTGAAATCGGCCTCCATGTCAAACAGCTCGGGCATGGGGGATTCGAAGTACTTCTGTTTCCCGTCCACGATGTAGCCCCGCATCGGGGCCCAGCCCCGGCTGTAAAAGGGATACAGAGATTCAAAATAGATGGCCTGGGACTTCAGGCTCCGACCCCTGAGGGCCGGCGCCAGGGAGATGCCCTGGAGATGGCCGGGGCGCTTGATATCCAGCCAGTCGCACAGAGTGGGGAAGATGTCGCAGTGGCTGACAAAAGTGTCGACGATACCGGGTGCAATTCCCGGACCCGCGAGAATCAGGGGGATCCAGAGCGCGGAGTTGTAGGCCAGATAGCCGTGGGTTTTCTCCCCATGCTCTCCTAAGGACTCCCCATGGTCCCCGGTCAGGACCACCAGCGTAGATTTCGTGAGGCCCGCATCCTTCAGGTAAAGGAACAGCGGCCCCAGGGCCTGGTCCACGTAGGCCACCTCGCCGTCATAGAGCCGGTCGGCAAACTGGGTGTGGAAGGGCTCCGGGGGGGCATAGGGATCATGGGGATCATAGCAGTGCACCCACAGGAACCAGGGACCCTGCTGGGCCTTGAGCCAGGTGAGGGCCCCGTCCACCACGGCCTCGGCCCTGCGCTCCACACTGGCCAGGCTTCCCGTGCGCAGGCTCCTGTAGTCGTCATCATAACGGTCGAAGCCTTGAGCCAGCCCGAAGCGGCTGTCCAAGGGATAGGCACCCACAAAAGCGGCCGTGGCATAGCCCTGGCCCTGCAGCAGCTCCGCCAGGGTCAGCTGGTCCTCGTGCAGGACAAAGGTCCCGTTTTCGTGGATCCCATGATAGAGCGGCAGGACTCCGGTCAGGATGTTGGCATGAGAAGGGAGTGTGGTCGGTGTATGGGCGAAGGCCCGGGTGAACCGGACTCCCAACCGGGCGAGCCCGTCTATGACCGGCGTCTGTACATGACTGTCGTCATAGCAGCTGAGGCGGTCGGCACGCAGGGTGTCGATGGTGACCAGCAGGAGGTTGTGGCTGGCCTCAGGAGTTTTTTTTTTGGCCTGAGCCCGGGGCGAAGCCTCGCCATCCCCGCTCAAGAGGGCAAAGAAGAGGGCGAACCACACTATCGGCCAGATTCTGTCCATCTCTGTTCCACCTCGATCTTTCATAAGCAGCCGAAAGGGGCAGCCTCTATGTGGGGCAGGACTCCCTTTCTGCACCGAGCCGCCACCGAGTTTCCGGAACGGGAAAAGGAGGGCGTCAGCGCCTGAGATAATCGAGAAAACCCCGCACCTGATTGGCGCGGTCGGAGTCAGCGTCCATCTCCAGGTACTTCTCGAAGTTCTTTATGGACTCATCCTTATTGCCCATGGTCAGGTAGCACAGGCCCAGCTGATAGATCCCATCCAGGTTGTCGGACTGGATCTCCACCGACCGCTGGTAGTACCGCAGCGCCTCGCTGTAGTTCCCGCTGTTGTACAGCACGGTGCCGGTGTTGTACAGCACGGTAGCATCCTGGATGCTGTCGAATTCCACCTTGTTGTACCATTCCAGGGCGGTCTCGTTTTCCCCCTGGTTGGCATAGCAGTTGCCGATGGCGATCTTGGCGGCGCCGTTGTCCGGATCCTGGTCCAGGATCTTCTGGTAGAACGTCATGGCCTGGGCATAGTCTTCCATCTCGAAATAGCAGTTCCCGATGTTCTTGTTGAGGATGTAGATGTCGGGGTTCTCCTCGAGCATCTTGGTGTAGACCCCGATGGCCTCCTGGAACTGTCCGGCGTTGAAAAACTCGTTGCCTTTCACAAGCTCGGCTTTCAGGTCATCGGTCACGACCATGCCCTCGACCTTTTTCATGCGGATTTCTATGGGGGGCAGCCTCTTCCCCATCTCCTGGATGGAGACGCTGATCATCTTGGGCTCGTACCCGAACTTCTCGAAATCGAGGTTCCAGCCTCCGCCGCGGAGCCAGGCAGCCGTCCACCTGCCGTCCTTTTCCGACTTGATCTCGAAACCGGCCCCCGCCCTCATGGAAAAAAGTTTGATATTCACGCCTTCGATGGGATTGCCGTCTTGGTCGAAAACAAAACCGGTGATCCGGCCCTTTCCTTTGTAGGTCTGCGCGGTAAGCGATAGACTCACCAGGAAGAACACACATAAAAAGAGGATGAATCCCGTCCTTTTCATCTCTTACCTCCAGAAACGATTCGCATGTTTACTCGCACACACTCAGAGACACTATGATCTGGCTTAATTGTAACAGAAATTGGGTCGGGCTTCAAATAAAAAAGCCCCCCCCGCCCGGAGGCGGGGAGGGCTTTGAGCTTCTGCTTGAGCTAGTTCAGCTTAGAACTGGAAGCGGAGTCCCAACCGCATGACTCTCGGATTGAGAACCTCGTTCAGAGTGTAGGCCAGGGTGTACTCGGAGAAACGGTTGCGGCTGTCGCCGGCACCGTAGTAGTAGAAGTTGCCCCAGTCTCTCTGGTAACGGCGGTTTTCGTGCGTGCTGTTGAACACGTTGAAAATGTCGACCATGAAGTAGATCCGGCCGAAGTCGCCGCTCCTCCAAACCTTCTCAAGACGCATGTCCAGTTTGTAGAACACGTCCATCTTGAAGGTACCGAACTCGGTCAGGTACAGCCAGGAGCTTCTGCTTCTGGTGTTGGGCAGGGTGTAATCGATCAGCTGAAATCTCTCTCTCAGGATGTGGCCGTCACGTGCATTGAACGTGAAGGAGACGTTCCAGCCGTAGGGCATCTGGTAGAGGCCGCCGGCCTTGAACATCCAGGGGGTGTAGGTGTACTGGCTGATCTTACCCGAAGAACCGCCCTGGTAAGCCGAGGAGGACATGCCTTCCAAGGCCCACAGGTTGGTGTTGCTGTGGTAGCCTTCGTCGCCGTAGTGGTAGGACTGCTTCTGGATCGTGAACGAGCCGTTGAGCATCCACTTGTTGGAGAGGCGCTTGTTCCAGATCAGGTCGAGGCCGTAGTAGTCGTTGTAGCGGTCGTTGGGCATCCTCTGGTAGTAGGAGTAAGGCGAATACACACCAGGATTGATGGTGGTACCGTCAGTTAAGGGGACTTCGGTCTTGAGCGTCTGCCAGGTGTGGTTGGGGGCTTCGCCCAGGCTGCCGTCCCACTTGGTGTAGTCATCGGGCAGGTACTGGCCGATGTTGCTCACCGGCACCTGATTATCTTCGTACCAGCTCTGGTCCTGCGTACCGATGATGGCGCCGTCAACTGCGCCGTCAGCGCGGAAGACCTTCTTGGACCAGTTGAACTGGTTGTACAGGCGGTAGGATGCGTTGAGCTGCAGGGCGAAGTCGGTCATGATCTCGCGCTCCAGGGTGATCATGGCTTCCCATGTGGCGGGGGAGCCGGCATTGGCGTCACGGATCTGGTAGGGCTCGGTGAGCGCTGTGGGATTGTCGGGATTGTATCCGCCCCAGAATGAACCGGAGGCATCGTCCCAGTCACCCACAAAGGTGTTGCCGGAGAAGATCTTGTACGGGGTATAGGTATCGTCGTTGACTGTGTGCCAGTAGAACTCGTCGAGCTCTGCCATGGAGTTGGAGTTGTGATCCCACCACCATGTGTCGAACCAGCCGGAGGCGCCGCCGGGCATCTGGCCGTAGGAGCTAACACCCATGAAGTTGCCGTATTTGGCCAGAATGAACTTGGCGATGGTTTTGCCGTCACCCGTCACATCCCAGGTCAGACCCAGGCGGGGTGAAAAGACCTTCCAGGCATAGGTTTTGCCGTTAAGGTCCACGACGTCGCGGCCGGGAACGTCAACAGCGGGCAGCAGAGTATCGAATGCGTTCTGCACGGACTCGGATGTAACGTTGTCCCAGGCATTGCTGCCGTCCATGGCCGTGACCGAGATCGGATTGATCTTCGGAGTCTGGTAGTCGTAGCGCAGGCCCAGCAGCAGGTTCCAGCGGCCAAAGGTGATCGTGTCGCTGAAGTAGGCCGCCATCGCTTTCACACCATACTCGCGATAATAGCCGCGCCAGTACATGAAGCGGTAGAAATCGTTCCCGGCACCGGCAATATCCCCAGGATTGTCAGGGGCACCGTCGCCGTCAAAGTCGAAGGCGTTGCCGGAGATCTCCCAGTTGATCTGCATGTTGCCGGTGTAGACGGACTCTGTGTAGGATGCGCGGTCCGCATACTCCACTCCGAACTTGATGTCGTGGCTGGCGCCAAACAGTGTGTCGTTGAAGTAGTTGCCCAGCACGTTGAACTGTGTGACGGGTCTCTCAACATAATAGCGCCACTCACCGACGTCGCCGCCGGGGCTTTCCCAGAGCGAGTTTGTCTCGTTCCAGTAGGGAGTGTTCACGAAGTCCCGGTCGTCCATGGGCGTCAGGTTGAACCCGGCGTCGGAGAACCCGAACTTGACCGACAGGAAGAAGCTGTCGCCGAACATGTGCTCGTCCTGGATCTTGACGATCGGCGAACCGAAGTGATAACGGCCGCCCTGGAAGTAACCACCAGGCAGCGCCGCACTCGAGGAACGGCCGAACTTGTTCTTCCGGCCCACATGCATGAAGGCCTCGAACCGGTTCTCAGGGATGATCTGCAGGTTCAGCTTGGCTGCTACGTTCTGCATCAGCGTGTCGTCGGTACGCTGGTAGACCGTCGTGGTTTTGATGTCCTGGACTCCCCAGGAACCCCAGAACCAGGCCTTGTCCCGTACGATCGGGAAGCCGAGGTTGAAACCATAGTCCTTGTTCTCGTTGATGTAGTTCAATCCCAAGAAGGTGGGCTCCACTTCCTGGGTGTCCAGCACGAACTGTTCGTTCTTGGCCTGGAACTTCTCTCCGTCGACCAGGTAGAAGCGGCCGCCCAGAGACACACGGTTGCCGCCGCGGCGGGTCACCATGTTCAGCGCGACACCACCGGTCTGAATGGTGACATCCGCACCGCCGACCGTGATGTTCATCTCTTCGAACGCGTCAAAGTCATAGTAGGAAGGCGACGCGCCGATGGCGGCCGGGTCTGTGATCACCATGCCGTCCATGGCCCACACGTTCTGCGAATAGCTCGTGGCACCGCGGGCGACGTAACTGGACTGCTGACCTGACTCCGCCCCACCGATGTTCTCACGGTCGATGATGACCGAAGGCGCCATCGCCAGCACGACCCAAGGGTCACGCGACGTGGGCAGAGACTGCAGTATTTCATTGGTGACGTTGATACCAACCGAGGTCTTCTTGGTGTCGACCACAGGTGTTACGGCCGTGACCGTGACCTCTTCCTCAAGGGCACCCATCTCCATGGTGATGTTGATCTCGACGTTCGAGCCCACCACCACGATCGCGTTCTCCCGGATCTCTGTCTTGAATCCTTCCAGCTCCGCCTTGATCGTGTAGTCTGAGGCAGCAGGCAGAGACAGGAAACGGAAATTGCCCTCAGCCGAGGTGATCGAGGTCAGAGGCGCTGTATAAGCACCCGTCAGCGTGACCGTGACACCCGGGAGAGGGTTCCCGTCGGGATCGGTGATCTTCCCAAATACATTTCCTGTTCTTACCTGTGCGGTGAGCGATGTCGCCAACACCAGCACAAATAAAATAGTTAAGAACTTACGCAATTTTACCTCCCATTTACCCCGTCTGAAAGCGGGGAAAATGTAACCATAGCCCAGGAGTGAAAACTCACTCCCAACGAGAAACCCGAAAATGCAGTGTTCAGCTCTCTGGTT
>JAUWTO010000314.1 GCA_030614685.1 Candidatus Aminicenantota bacterium | reverse complement strand
TCCGCCAGGCAGGACTCCAGATCGTTTTTGAGCTTCTTCACCGCCCTCATCAGGGTGTCGTGCATGCTGCTTATGGCGCCCACCGGGGTGTTGATCTCGTGGGCCACGCCCGCCACCAGGCTGCCCAGGGACGCCATCTTGCTGGACTGGACCAACTGGGCCTGCTTCTCACGGACCTCCCGCGTCCGCTCCTCCACCTTGTGCTCCAGCGTCCGGCTGTGCTCCTCCAGCTCGGCCTTGGCCTCTTCCAGCCTGTGGGACTTCTCCTCGAGCTCCCGGGAATAGACCTGCAGGCGCCGGCTGTTTTCCGTGAATTGGCGGTATAGGATATAAACCATAAGAAGGATGAATATAAAGGTCCCGGCCGGCATGAGCCAGACCCCGGTCGGGGCGCCGAACATATCATGCAGGGAGAGTGCGGAAAATATCCCGATACCCAACAGCATGACCCGGGCCTCATATTTCCCCTTGATGGCGGCCAGCAATCCGGCTGTGAAGAGTGTCGCGACATCCAACGCCCAGAGGAGACGCAAGGGGCCGTCCAGCTGCGGGATCATAATGATGCCTGCGATATCCAGAAAGAGCACGATGGGAAGGACGATCACTTGGAACTGCCACAGCCTGCGGATGAAATTCTTGTATCCCGGCCCGATGATCTGTTCCGCAAATGCCACCAGGGCGGCCGGGGCAAAGAAAAACGAGGAAAAGAGGGCATAGTACCAGAAAATCGGCGCGTGCACGATCCAGGTCAGGGTATAATTGCGGGGCAGAATAGCCAGGCCTATGAAGACGCCAAATATCCCAAAGCTTAGGGCTGCATAGGGCTTTCGGTTTTTCCGATCCAGGCAGGTCAGGAGGACAAAGAAGCCGATGAGCAAGCAGAAGACGCCCGTCGTAAAGGTCCCGAGGTCATTCTGGGCCAGATGGGGCAGCAGGCTTTCCCTGGCTCCCAGGAAGACCGGCTCCTCGATGCCGTTGAGCCTGGGAATATCCGTGAACATGCGGATATACAACGTCTGCCCCTGATAATCCGGAGGAAGGAAAATTCGGTGGGAGACAAAGGAGTCGAACCGGTTGGCATGGTCGGGTGTCATCTCCCCATAGCTGTAGAGCAGGCGATCATCCAGATAGACCTGTAGGTGCAGGAACGTCCTGGGAAGGAAGACGATGGGATCGTTCCAGTATTTCCCAGGGAGCCGGATCCGGAGCCAGTGGAATCTCTCGGCATTGGGGGGAGAGAGGTTGACGATCCTGCTGACCGGCGTCCACTTGGGGTTTTTCAGGTCCTGGTAGGTCCAGATCGGAACCCCATCCGCATCGAATGGGGAGTCTCCCCAACGTGTTTCCCAGCCCTCCACAAGCAGATGCGGAGGCGAATTGGCTTCGGAGAGATAGGGACGGACGCTGCACGCGGTCACGGCCAGCAAAGCCAGGATCAGGAAAGCTCGTGCTGAAGTTTTGATATGTTCCTCCGCTTATCCTTAGCATATATCACAGACCCCGAGGCCGGTCAATTCTTAACCCATCCTGGTGTCTCCCCGTTTCCACGGCTTTACTATTGATTTTTTCATGCAATCCATATCTAATGATGGGGCGATCCTGCCGGACGAAAGGAGATACCATGACGATCAGAAAACACTATTTAAGGCATTTAGCAATTTTTTCCCTGGTTTTTGCATTGACTCTGCCTGCTGCCTTTGCGCAAGCCCAGAAATATGAGGCCCTGCTCGGCGTATGGGATGCGGAGACCGATGGTGCGCAGTACACGTTCGTGTTCACGTTCACCCTGGAAGATGGCAAGCTGGCCGGTGTGTTCGAAGGACAGAGCGGTGAGGTGGAGATGCAGAGCCTCGCATTTGAAGATAACCGCGTCACCTTCACCGTGGAGATCGACGCCGGCGGCCAGGGCATGGTCATCGACTTCGAAGCCACCATCGACGGCGACAACCTCGAGGGTATGCTCTCTATGGAATTCGGAGAGGCGCCTATCACAGGCGCCAAGCGAAAATAACCACACTCGTTCTATCCCTGTCGACGGGAGTTTGGATCCAGGGATCTCTGCGACAGATCCCAAGTCCAAAAAACTGTTGGTTTATCGCATAAAAATGATAATATAATATTCATTCCAAAAACCTGAAAGGAGGTTTGTCCATGAAATCCTCGTCTCCCCGGAATTTGAGTCTGGTGTGCATCCTTGTCGGTGTGCTCCTATGTGGCGCTATGTATGCCCAGGCCGCACAGAAGGTACCCATCGATTTCGACAGGAACCACGGCTATACCTTTACGGTAAAATACCTGAAGGATGTGGCCCGCGCTTATCCTGATATCACGAAGCTCCTGCAGATCGGCGAGAGCACCATGGGGCGGCCCATCCATTTGCTGGTCGTCTCCAACATGAAGACCGGGACTACGATCGATGCTCAGGTGCCCCTGCGCAACATGCGTAAGGAGGGAGTGAAAAACGTGCCACCTGGGCAGCCCTACCAGGGCAAGCCGGGACACCTGATCACGGGTGCCACCCACGGCAACGAATTCACGGGTACGGAGGTGTGCCTCTACACCATCGACAAACTGATCACGGGGTACGGTACGGATGAAACGATCACAAACCTGATCGATCTGAAGACGTTCTACATCCTCCCCATCGTCAACCCGGACGGTGTGTTCAACAGCCTGGAAAAGGGCATCCCCCAGAGACAGAACAGCATGTATAAGGACGATGACGGTGACGGCCGCATCAACGAAGACGGCTGGGACGATCTCAACGGCGACGGCAAGATCACCTACTTCCGCTACAAGAAAGCCAACGGCCGCTTCGTGATTGACGAC
>JAUWTO010000006.1 GCA_030614685.1 Candidatus Aminicenantota bacterium | reverse complement strand
ATCCTGCATCGCATTCCCTGGGAAATCCTGGCGCTGGGAGCGATCCTGGCTCTGGGAGCCCTGGTGGTGTTCGATGCGACCACCGGACTTTTCGTTTTTCTGGGAGGGACGCTGTCTTCCCTGGGTTTCATCTCGCTCCGCCAGTCCGTGACCCGTTTTCTGCAGGCAGGCAAGAGGCATGCGGTCCGGTCCGCATTATTTCTTTACGGACTGCGGCTCTTATTGATTATCGCCCTCTTTTTTATTATAATTTTCTTTTTTTCGGGGCGGATTTACGCCTTCATAGCCGGATTCTCCACGGTCATCCCGGTGTTTCTGGTCGAGGCCGTAGCCGCACTTTCTAGACTGAAGCAATGGACGCATTAGAACACAGCCTGGCAATCGTCGATGCCTTTAACCGGATCTTCGGGACGCCGCTCGCGGGCCTGCTCGGACTGCTGGGGATCCATGTGGAAAATTCCGACCATCTCTTCCCCGACTATATCGTCATGTGCCTCATCGTGGCCCTGCTGCTTATGGTCCTGATGGGCCTGGCCGCGCGCAGGGCTCAGACGGTGCCGTCCAAACGCCAGAGCCTCCTCGAGCTGATCATCCAGGCTTTCGAAGGTCAGTTGGTCGAAATCATCGGCGAGAAAGGCCGGCAGTTCCTTCCGCTGATCGCCACCATGGGACTGTTCATCTTCGCCTGCAACCTGATCGGCCTGGTTCCCGGGTTCATGTCCCCCACCAGCAAGCTCACCGTGACCGCGGGTTGCGCCCTGGTGGTCTTTTTCTATTACCACTGGCAGGGGATCAAGGCCCAGGGTCCGGTCAATTATCTCAAACATTTTTTAGGCCCCATCCCTGCGCTGGCGCCGCTCCTGCTGCCCATCGAGATCATCAGCCACTTCTCACGGGTCGTGTCGCTGTCCATCCGCCTCTTCGGCAACATCTTCGCCGAAGAACTGCTGATCGTGGTCATGGTTTCCATCATCCCTTTCTTCCTGCCGCTCCCGTTCATGGCCGTCGCGCTCTTCACCGCATTCATCCAGTCATTCGTGTTTGTGCTCCTGGCCTGTATCTATATCGCAGGTGCCGTGGCCCATGAAGAAGACCAATAACACATAAGGAGAGAGAATATGACAAAACACCTCAAAGCGATTCTCATGCTACTTTTTTTCGTTGCCGTGATGAGCGCCCCGCTGCTCGCACAGGAGAACGAACTCTCGGACAACCGAACCGCTGTCATGAAATGGTCCCTGATCATCGGGGGGGCCATCATCGCGTTAGCCGCCGCCGCAGGCGCCTTCTGCCAGGCAAAATCCATCAGCAGCGCCTGTGAGGGAATATCCCGGAATCCGGCCTCAGCTCCGCACATCCGCTTCCTGCTCATCTTTGGGCTGGTCCTGATCGAGACCCTGGTCATCTACACGCTGCTGATCTCGATCATCATCCTTATGGTGAACTGGGGTAAAATCTGACGCACGGCTAGATGAACTATTCTGTCTTCGACATCCTCAAGGCCGCGTTCAAGAGGTTTGGGGAAGACCGATGTTTTAACTTTTCCATCACGGTCTCCTATTTCGCGCTCCTCTGCGCCATCCCGCTGGTGGGACTGTTCATCTTCCTCACCACCAAGATCCTGGGGAGCGAGGAGATCGCCATCCGCAGTCTCAACATCCTGTCCGACGAGTTCTTCGCCAGGATGGATCCGCTGTTCTTCGAACGGGTCCAGGTCGTCTCCCGGGATGTGTCCAACCTGAGTTGGTTCGGCCTGGCCGGGTCCTTTGTCGCCGCCAGTTTCATGTTCTCCAACCTCATCTACTCCATAAATTACATTTTCCGGGCCCGCTACCAGAAATCCTTCTTCTACAACCGCCTGATGGAATACCTCATTATGTTCGTGATCGGTATCCTCATGCTGATCTCCCTCTCCATCACCGTGATCTGGACCGGGCTTCAGCGCGCCATCCAGACTAGCTCTCTCTTTGCCGAGTACATCAATCCCAAGGTGATGGCATTGGTGAACAACTTCTTCCTCCAGTACCTCATCCCCTTCACGCTGACCTTCCTGGTCTTCTTCATCCTGTACAAGTTCATCCCGGAGATCAAAGTCTACACCCGCCCCGCGGTCATCGCTGCGGTGGTCAGCACCCTGCTCTGGGAGATCTTCAAGCGGATATTCGCCTTCTATGTGGCCCATTTCTCCGCCATCGGCGTGGTCCTTTCCCGCCTGGTGCAGGGCACCCTTACGTCCATCATATTTTTCCTGCTCTGGATCACTTTTTCACTGGCAATCCTGTTCTGGGGTGCAGAGCTGGCCGCGGTCCTGAACGAGCGATATCATGAAAAAACTGCTTGATACAGACAAAGGGTCGGAAACGACCGTCGCAGAGCTGGCCCGACACCTGGGCTGCCCCTACGAAGGTGAGGGGGCCACGCAGCTGACTGGAGTGGCAGACCTGGCGGGAGCCGGAGAGGGCGAACTGGTGTTCATGGCCCACAGGAAATTCCGCCCTTTGCTGGAAAATACCCTGGCCGCCGCCGTCATCCTGTCTCCGGAAGAACCGTGCGACCGCATCCCCATCATCCGCTCCTCCGATCCCCAGCGGTCATTTGTCGAGGCCCAGGGTTACTTTTTCACTCCCTATCGGCCGGAGCCGGGAATCCATCCATCGGCCCTGGTCGCCGAGACCGCCCGGATCGGGCCGGAGGTTTCCGTGGGGGCTTATGCGGTTGTGAGTGACGACGTCGAGATCGGCGCAGGGACCGTGATCCATCCCTTTGTCTCCATCTACCCCGGTGTGAAGGTCGGCCGGGACTGTATCATCCACTCTCAGGTCTCACTCCGCGAGAATGTCACCCTCGGCCGAGGAATCATCCTGCACAACGGGGTCGTGATCGGCGCAGACGGCTTCGGATACCTCCCCCCCGAAGACGGATCACGCGCCAAGATCCCTCAGCAGGGAACGGTCGTCATCGAAGACGATGTGGAGATCGGGGCCAACTCGACCGTGGACCGGGGCACCCTGGGGGCCACCGTGATCCGCAGAGGGGTCAAGATCGACAACCTGGTCCAGATCGCACACAACGTGGAGATCGGAGAGAACAGCGTGGTCATGGCCCAGGTGGGGATCGCAGGCAGTTCACGCACGGGAAAGAACGTCATCCTGGCGGGGCAGGTCGGCATCCCGGATCACATCGACATCGGGGACAACGCCATTATCGCTGCCAAGACCGGCGTGACCAAGAACATCCCGGCTAACACCATGGTTTCCGGGTCCCCTCACCTGGACATCCAGGTCTGGCGAAAGGCCTGGGCCGCCATCCCTCACCTGTACGACCTGCTCAAAGAGGTCAAGCAGATCAAGAAGAAGCTCGAATCTCTGGAATGATTCTGGGGTGCCGTTAGAATAATAGAGATTTCCAAACACTGGTAAATACCACTCCCGCCGGATTTCCCATTCCTTTCAGGGAGAGGTAGGGCGGGGATAGTGGGATGGCATTAATCGAGATTGTTGATGTAGTCGTCGACGGCCAGGGCCGCCTCCACTCCGGCCCCGGCGGCAATGGCGACCTGATTGGAACAGGCGTCCGTCACATCTCCGGCAGCATAGATCCCGAGCTGAGATGTGGCCATCTTCTTCTTGACCATAATCTCTCCCCACTCATTCAGCTCCAGGACGGAACCCAGGAAACCGGTGTTGGGAATCATTCCGATGGAAACAAAGAGGCCGTCCATAGGCTCGTCCCAGGTTTCTTCGGTCTTGACATTGCGCAGGGACAGCGACTCCAGCTTGTCCTGGCCGTTGATCGTATCCACTACCGTGTCCAGGACGAGCTCGATCTTCTCGTGCTCCCACACGCGTTCCTGCAGGATCTTTTCCGCCCGTAATCCCTGGCGCCGGTGGATGAGCTTGACCTGACGGGCGAATTTAGTAAGGAACAACGCCTCGGTCAGGGCCCAGTTTCCCCCGCCCACAACGCTCACAATCTTGTCCCGGAAAAAGGCTCCGTCGCAGGTGGCGCAGAAGGAAACGCCCCGCCCTGTCAGCTCGGCCTCCCCCGGCACCTCCAGGTGCCGGTGGGCCGACCCGGTGGCGATGATCACCGTGCGGGCCTGATAGGTCTTTTCCCGCCCTACAATCATCCAGAGCGGCCCTTCCCCATGGCGCAGGTCACCGATCTCGTCCATCTCGATCTTCGCCCCGAAACGCTCCGCCTGAGCTCGGAAGGCATCCATGAGCGAGAAGGTCCCCACTCCCTCGGCAAATCCGGGATAGTTCTCGATCCAGTCAGTGAGGAGGATCTGCCCCCCAGGAAGCGCCTTCTCCAGGATCAGGGTATCCAGCCGGGCCCGACCGGCATAGATGGCGGCCGCCAATCCCGCCGGACCGGCACCCACTATGATCACATCGTAAGTCTTGCTCATAGGTGTTTGGATACGGCGTCGACGATTTTATCCTTGGGCAGCGCACCCACGATGGTTTCCTTGAGTTCTCCTCCCTTGAACAGCAGAAGCGTGGGGATGCTCATGATGCCGTATTTGGCGGGTATGCCCTGATTTTCATCCACGTTCAGCTTGGCGACTTTGAGCCGGTCACTGTACTCCTGTGCGATCTGTTCCACAAAGGGCGTAACCATCCGGCAGGGGCCGCACCACACCGCCCAGAAATCCACCAGCACCGGGAGCTCGGAACCGATTACCTCCTCTTCAAAGTTCGCATCCATCACATTCACAATGATCGCTTCAGACACCATGTCCTCCTTTTGAGATATTGGGGTCAGGCTTGCCTGGCCCCCGCTATTTTTTTCCCCAGCCCAGTTTCTCCTGCAGGAGGTCGAAATAGTTCCTCCGGGGAGAGGAAATCAGTTGCAGCTTAAGAGCGCTGGTCCGCACCTCTACGGTTTCGTTCATTTCCATCAGATAGCCCCGCTGCCCGTCCAGGGTCAGATAGGCCTTCTCTCCCTTGGCCTGCATCTGGATCCTGATCCGGGAATCTGATGCGACCACCATGGGACGGAAGGACAGCGTGTGGGGGCAGATGGGGGCAATGATGATGGCCGGTATGTAGGGCTGGATGATGGGTCCCCCGGCGGAGAGGGAATAGGCGGTTGAGCCCGTAGGAGTGGAGATGATGAGGCCGTCGGAACGGGG
This sequence comes from Candidatus Aminicenantota bacterium, assembly GCA_030614685.1. Taxonomy (GTDB): domain Bacteria; phylum Acidobacteriota; class Aminicenantia; order Aminicenantales; family Aminicenantaceae; genus JAUXEH01. Next base: position 37,380 of record JAUWTO010000006.1, on the reverse strand, counting down.
GATTGAGATCTCCTTGTCGTTGATCCACATGGCACACTGAATCATCCGCGCCAGTGCCCCCTTGTTGATCACGATGTCGTTGAGGCAGTAGTAGGTCGTCCCGCGTGTGCCAGCTTCCAGGACCTGCCGGGGGCTGACGATGTGTTCGTCGCCGCCCAGGTAGGCATCCAGGGTCACGAACACCTCATCCAGAGGAGTCTCGGTCAGGAACCCTAAGCTTCCCATGTTCACGCCCAGTACCGGCACACGGTTTTCAGCGGCCAGGTGCGCGATGCTGAGCAGGGTGCCGTCCCCGCCCAGGACGATCACCAGATCTACAGTGGACGGCAGCTCTTCCCGCGAAACACGCTCGGACTTCCCAAGCATATCCGCGGCTTCGGTCTCGAGGCGGCACTCGATTCCCCGCTCGGAAAAATAGCCCAGCAGCTGCCTCAGAACCGTGTCCACCTCCGGGGCATGGGGCTTGATGACGAATCCAACTCTCTCAATTGATCTCATCCCACACCGCCTCCTTGATCTGAATTTCCTTCTGCCCCGGGGTCAACGCAGCGGACCCCGGATCCCAGAGTACCAGGAACTCCCGGTTCCCTTTCTGGCCCAGGACCGGAGAGCGCAGGATCCCGGCCAGGCCGAACCCCAGCGCATCCGCCCCGGCGATCACTCTGTTCAGCACCTCGAGATGAAGCGCCGGATCCCTGATCACGCCCCCCTTCCCCACCCGGCCCTTCCCCGCCTCGAACTGGGGCTTGATAAGGGCGATCCACCGGCCGTCTCCGATCATGGGGGACAGGGCCGGCAGCACTTTCAAGACCGAGATAAACGACAGGTCCATGACCACCAGGTCCACGGGGCCCGGGAGGTCGTCCGGTTTCAGGTAGCGGGCGTTTTTTTTGATGGCCGTTACGCGAGGATCGTTCTGCAGTTTCCAGTCCAGTTGGCGAGGGTCCACATCCAAAGCGTAGACACGGCGGGCTCCCTTCTGGAGCAGGCAGTCGGTAAATCCTCCGGTGGAAGCTCCCAGATCGAGCCCGATCCTGCCTTGAACTGCGATTCCGAAATGACGAAGGCCTGCCTCCAGCTTCAGTCCGCCGCGGGACACGTAGGGAGGCCGCTGCTTCAAGCGGAGCGTCTTCCCGGTATCGAGCAGTTGGCCGGGCTTCTCGATGCGCTGCTCACCCGTGTAGACATCGCCCGCCAGAATCAGCGCATGGGCAAGATGACGGCTCCTGGCCAGTCCCTGCTCGACCACCATCTTATCCGCCCGTTCTCTCATAAGTTCGACACGATCAGGATTGCTTGCCACCTTGGTAGAAGTCCTCGATCTGAGCGACCAGGCCAGGCACATCCAGCCGGTACCGGGCCTTGATCTGCTCCACTTTGCCGACGGGGTAGATCTCCACAGGCAGTCCGAGGCGTTTGAAGCGCAGATCAAAATACTGTTCCCTATCCAGGAATTCCCTGACTGCGCTCCCGAATCCTCCGTCGATCACACCTTCCTCGGCTGTAATGATCGTGCTTCCAGGTCGGATATGCTCCCGGATCAGGGCCTCGTCCAGAGGCTTGGCAAACCGCGCATTCACAACCGCCAGGTCGATGCCCTTCTTCGCCAGAAGTTCCGCCGCTTCGAGTCCCGGGCGCACCATGTTCCCGAACGCCAGCAGGAGGTCCTTCCCTTCTTTGAGCAGCTCGGCCTTCCCCAGGGGGATCTCTTTCCAGCCCTGGTCCATGGGAACGCCGCAGACCTTTCCCTTGGGGAACCGGATCGCAACAGGATGACCGTAATTGAGAGCCGACCGCAGCATGTGCCGCAACTCGTTCTCATCCTTGGGCGCCATGACGATCATATTCGGCAGGTGCCGCAGGTAGACAATGTCGTTGATGCCCTGGTGCGTGGGGCCATCGTCAGGAACGATCCCGGAGCGATCCAGGATGAATAGGATGGGAATGTCCATGAGACAGACATCATGGTAAAGCTGGTCGTAGGCCCTCTGCAGGAACGTGGAATAGATGGCCACCACCGGCCTAAACCCCTCCAGAGCCAGCCCGGTGGAAAACACCACGGCATGCTGTTCCGCGATCCCCACGTCGAAAAGCCGGTCCGGGAACCGTTCACCAAAGGGACCCAGACCCGTCCCATCCGGCATGGCCGCGGTGATGGCCACCACGCGGTCATCTTCCTCGGCCAGTTCGATAGCCGTCCTGCCGAACACGGAGGAATAGGTGGGGCGCTTGTCCGTTGTGCGGGAAAGACCGGTCGTTTTCTCGAAAGGAACGGCGCTATGGAACTTCGAGGGGTTGTCCTGTGCCGGACCGAATCCTTTGCCCTTTTTTGTAACACACAGAATGAGTACAGGCCCATCGTGACCCTTGGCTTCCTCGAACACCTCTACTAAGGAGGGCAGGCTGTGGCCCTGCACCGGCCCGATGTAACGGAGGCCCATTTCCTCGAAGAGCAGGCCCGGGAAAAACGTCTTCTTGATGGTCTCTTCAAAGGCCCGCCCCACCTTGATCATGGGCCAGCCTATCAGCGGGATGGCCTTCAGGAAGGTCTTGGCATGGTCTTTCATGCGCAGGTAATACTGCCCAGACACCAGATACGTCAGGTAACGGGAGATCGCTCCCACATTGGGAGAGATGGACATCTCGTTGTAGTTCAGGACGACGATCAGCCTCTCTCTCAGGTGGCCGATCTGATTGAGGGCTTCCCAGGCTATGCCTCCGGTCAGACCTCCGTCACCCACCACCGCGATGATGTGGTGATCCTCTCCCTTCCGGTCCCGGGCAGTGGCCATCCCCAAGGCGGCGGACAGGGCTGTGGACGCGTGCCCGGTGTTGTAAACGTCGTGCTCGCTCTCTTCCTTAACCGGGAATCCGCACACGCCGTCCATCTGGCGCAGGCTGGAAAACTCCTCGCGGCGGCCGGTCAGGATCTTGTGAGTGTAGCACTGATGGCCGACATCCCAGATGATCTTGTCGCGGGGGGAATCGAACACATAATGCAGCGCCAGGGTCATCTCCACCACTCCAAGATTGGGAGAAAGATGGCCTCCCGTACTGGAGACCGTATCGATGATCAGCTGTCTGATCTCCTTGGCCATCCGGCCCATCTCCTTGGTCGACAGGCCCCTGAGGTCCTGGGGGGATGTAATTTTGTCAAGCAACTCGGGCATTTCTGTTTCCTCTCATGATCGTTGAACCGTTGCGAGGGCCGCTCATATTAAAAAGGCAGGTTGCTGTTCTCCCCGGACCCGCCTTCCTGCGGCGTTTGATCAGAATCGTCCCCGTCAGGCAGGACGAACGGCTCTCCCTGGACCTGTCCTTCGGCGTTCTTCAGCAGGATTTCGACCTTTTTCTCCGCCTTGCTCAGTTCCTCTCGCAGGAACCTTGCCAGCTGCACACCTTTCTCAAAGAGGGCCAGGGATTCATCCAGAGACGATTCACCGGCCTCCATTTTTTCCACGATCGTCTCCAATTCCACCAAGGCTTTTTCAAAACTTTTTTGTGTCATTCCTTCGTCTCCTCACGCTCGCCTTCCTGCGGTTCCGTTCCCCGGTACCGGTCCTCGATCCGACGCGCTGTGTCCACCTGTGTCACACGGCAGGAAAACTCCCCCTTGAAAAAAGAAACCGTCAAGTCTTCCCCGGACCGGACCTCTCCTGCGCTCCGAAGCAGGGTGCGCCCGTCCGGAGCCCAACACACCGTATAGCCCTTTCTCAGCACATTGAGAGGGCTCAACGTATGCAGTTCCGCAGACAAGCGCTCCCAACGGGCCTTGACGGCCTGGAGTTTCGCCGCCATCAAGCTGCGGGCTCGTTCTTCCATCAGCTGCGTCCTCGACCTGGCCTCCGTGATCTTCAAGGAATGCCGGCGCAGGCTGTTGAGGGCACGCAGCTCGAGCTCATCCACGGCTTGAGCAAGGTTGAGGATGCGCAGCTTGAAACTCTGGAACACCGGGTGCCGGATGAGATGCAGGACCCGGTGTCTCTGTTCCTGTGCCGTGAAACGCAGGCTTTGGCCCAGGCGCCGCTGCAGATTTCCGATCCTCTCCTGGAAGCCCTCCTCCTCCGCGATGACCATCTCGGCAGCAGCCGTGGGGGTGGAGGCCCGGATGTCGGCCACAAAATCCGCGATGGTAAAATCCACCTCATGGCCGACGGCCGAGATCACCGGGACGTCGCAGCGGGAGATGGCCCGGGCAACGATCTCTTCGTTGAAGGCCCACAGGTCTTCCAGGGATCCGCCCCCCCGTCCCACAATGATCACATCCACATCCTCCCGGGTTGAAAAATAATCGATGCCCTCGACAATATCCTCCGCGGCACCCTCTCCCTGGACCTTGGCTGGATAGATCTGGATGTGCAGCCGCGCGAAACGCCTCTCCAGGGTGCGCAGGATGTCCATGATGGCGGCACCCCGGGGTGAGGTCACGACACCGATCTTATGAGGAAATGCCGGAAGGGGCTTCTTGGCCTCCGGTGAGAACAGGCCTTCCTTGCGAAGTTTCTCCTTGAGTTGTTCGAACGCCAACTGGAGCGCACCCTTGCCTTTGGGCTCAATCAGCTCGGCCTGGAACTGGTACTGGCCGCGGCGTTCGTACACGGTGATCTGCCCCCGGCACACCACCTGCTGCCCGCCTTTGAGTTCAAAGGGAATCCGCGCCGCCTGGGAGCGCCACATCACGGCACGGAGCTGGCTGTGCTCATCCTTAAGGTCAAAATACAGGTGCCCGGAATGGGCCCTGGTAAAATTAGAAATCTCGCCCTCAACCCAGAGGGGACCGGGAAATGCCGTTTCCAGCTCGGTCTTGATCAGGCGCGTGAACTCCGAGATGGAAAAGATCCGGTCCCGGGGAGGGGCTGCCGCGTTACTCTCCACATCCATCCCCAATAACGAGCCTGCGCTGGATCGACAGCGCCCGACCGGTCTTGGCTTCGATCTCGATGAAGACCGCGGCCAGGACGCTCCGCTCCTTGGAAGGTTCGAAGCGTTGAGACCTCGAGGTCAAGAACCTCAATAACGCTTGTTCTTTCTTGATCCCGATGACAGAGTCGTATCCGCCGACCATCCCGGCATCACTGATATACGCCGTCCCTTTGGGCAGCACCCGCTCGTCCGCGGTGGGCACATGGGTATGCGTGCCGATGACTGCAGAGACCCTGCCGTCCAGGTGCCAGCCCAAGGCCTGTTTCTCGGAAGTGGCTTCGGCATGGAAGTCGACTACGATCACCGGCGTGATGGCCCGGATCTTTTCCACCTCTTTTTCCGCGACCCGGAAAGGACACTCGATAGGCTCCATAAAGACCCGTCCCTGCAGGTTCAGGACTCCCACCTTTTCTCCCTTTTTGCCCTCCCAGATATAGGACCCCTTACCGGGATTGGGGCTCGGATAATTGGCCGGCCTCAGTAGGCGCGGCTCCTGTTCCAGGTACTCCAGGGCATCCCGCTTGTCCCAGATGTGGTTGCCAGAAGTAAGCACATCTGCCTGTGTAAACAGGTCTCTGCCGATCTTCTCGGTGATCCCGATGCCTCCCGCGGAGTTCTCCGCATTGGCGATGACGAGTGTGGGTTCAAGCTCCTCGATCAGGGAAGGCAGGAAGAAATCGAGCGCACGCCTTCCCGGGCGCCCGATGATATCACCGAGGAATAATACGCTCAGTCTATCGGGCATACTCAACCGCCCTCATCTCGCGAATGACCGTGACCTTGATCTGCCCGGGGTAATCGAGCTCATCCTTGATCTTCTGGGCAATCTCCTTGGCAGCCAGGACCGCTCGGTCGTCGGAGATCTTCTGGCTCTCCACGATGATACGGATCTCACGCCCCGCCTGCAGGGCATAGGCCTTGGCCACGCCATCATAGGAGTGGGCCACCTCCTCCAGCTTCTCCAGCCTCTTGATATAGGTCTCCAGCAGCTCCCGCCGAGCACCCGGCCTGGCCGCGGAAAGCGTGTCGGCCGCCTGCACCAGCACCGCTTCGATCGAAGGGAAATCGATGTCCCTGTGATGGGAGGCGATAGCCTGGCTTACAGCCTCGGACTCCCCATACTTCTTGGTCAGGGAGACGCTCAGCTCCGTGTGGGTTCCCTCGACCTCGCGATCGACGGCTTTTCCGACGTCGTGCAGCAGCCCGGCTCTCCGAGCCACCCTGACATCCAGGCCCAGCTCCTGCGCCATGAGAGACGACAACCAGGCGACCTCCTTAGAATGTTGGAGCACATTCTGTCCGTAGCTCGTCCGGTACTTCAGCTTTCCCAACAGCTTGATGAGCTCAGGGTGCAGGTCCTGGATCCTGAGCTCCAGGGCCGCGGATTCGCCTTCCTGCTTGATCCTGCGGTCCATCTCTTCTTTTACGGTTTCCACGACTTCTTCTATACGAGCAGGATGGATACGCCCGTCTGTCACAAGCTTCTGGATGGCCAGCCGAGCCATCTCCCGACGGATGGGATCAAAACTGGACAAGATCACAGCCTCGGGTGTATCGTCAACGATGATATCCACGCCGGTGGCAAGCTCCAAGGCACGGATGTTCCGCCCCTCCCTGCCGATGATACGGCCTTTCATGTCGTCCGATGGGAGGTCGACCACCGACACCGTGGTCTCGACGACATGTTCGGCCGCAGACCGCTGGATCGCCTGGCTGATGATGTCCTGAGCTAGGATCTGCCCTTTTTCCCGAGTTTCCTCTTCGATCCGGCGCAGAGCCTGGACCGACTCCAGCTTGGCGTCGTCCTCGATCCTCTTCTGGAGCTCCCTCTTGGCCTCCTCCTGCGTCAGGTTCGAAATCCGCTCCAGCTCCTCAATGGCCTTCTGGTTCAGCATGGCAAACTTTCGTTCCTGCTCGGACAGTTCCTTTTCCTTGTTCGTGAGCCGCTGTTCCTTGTGCGAAAAATCCCGTTCCTTACGGTCCAGGTTCTGTAACTTCCGCTCCAAATTTTCTTCCTTGTTGACCAGACGCCGCTCCTGCTCGTTGAACTTGCGGCGGCGGTCCCTGGTCTGGCGCTCGAAGTCGGATTTGAGATTCAGGAATTTTTCTTTGGCCTCCAGATTGGCTTCTCGCTTGATCTTATCCGCCTCCTCTCTCGCCTTGTCTAGAAGAGACTCCGCCTCCTGTTTGGCTTTGAAAAGCATACGGGAGCCGGATCGGCGCTGCAGCAGGACAACGATCAGGATGACCGCTAAAACAGCAGAAACACTTGCTAAAATTATTACCGTTAAATTCACTTTGAACACCTCCAAACGGAGTGTCAAAGGAGATGAAAGTTAGAAGGAGCAGGTCATGATGATCTTAAAGAGCGGGGCTCTGTCCTCAAGGGATCCAAGTTGTATTTTCTCATCTTCTCTCTGTGGTGAATACCGCAAGTCTCAGCCGGCCTATCTGCCGGCTGCCTTGAATGTATCGTCATCATTATCGGAAAAGCATTCCTCCAAACTCTCTATTTCCGTCTCCATATGACCGATGACTTCGTTGAGCTTGTCCAGTTTTTTCTGGCTGAGCAAGAATTCATCCGCTATGTTCAAGGCGGCCAGCACCGCGATCTTCACGGTGTCTGCAGATTTGGATTTGACCGCCACTTCTCTCATTTTCTGATCCACGTACGAAGTCAGATGGTTTATGTATTTTTCGTCTTCCTCTCCTTTGACTCTTATCCTATATTTCTGATCGAAAATTTCGATCTCTAAAATCTTGTCAATCATAATTCAAGTTGATCAATCTGTCCGATGATACTCTCGATTTTGGTCTTGATGGCCTCCCTTTCTTTCTCACAGGACTTCAGGTTCTCATCCAGCTTTCCAGCTCGACGAGCCTCATCTCCCAGGGTCTTTTTCTCAGCTTTCAGGTCTCGGACCTGTTTTTTCAGATCTTCGTTTTCGCTGTTGATTTTGTTTATATACTCGACGACTTGTGAGATTTTCCCTTCGAGAATTTTAATTCGTTCCAATTCACTTGTCAATTTTCCCCTCCTTCTCTAAGTTGAATTTCAAAGTTCGATCGCAGGGCCTTCCCGATCTTCTCCTGCAGGGCATCCACCTCGCCGGCCTGCAGGGTTTTTTGGGGGTGACGGAACACGAAACGCAGGGACAGGCTGACCTTTCCCTCTGGCACCCCTGTTCCTGTGTAGCGGTCATACAGCGTATGACGCTCCAGATAAGGGAGATTGAGCCCGTCGAGGATCTCTTTGATGCCCTGGTAGGGGACTCCCCTGTCAATCAGAAAGGAGATATCCCGGATCACACTGGGATATTTGACGACCGGTACACAGTGGAATACATGCGGCTGGATCTCGAAAGCAACATCCAGGTCGATCTCAGCGGCCCAGACCGGCTCGTTCAGGTCATAGGCCTCCAGGATCTCCGGCTTCAACCGCCCCAGTATGCCCGCCTCGGTTCCTTTCAGATGAAGGGCCAGCGCATGGCCTGCCTCAAAAAAGGGATGGTCCTGACTCTGGAAGGATACAGCCTGGTAGCCCAGGCTGGCCACCAGGCTTTCGCAGGTGCCCTTGAGGTGAAAAAAATCGGTGGTGAGGCCAGGGCCCTGCCAGTGGGGGGCTTCCAGGGCTCCCCAGGTGATCATACCCATCGCCTGCAGTTCCCGTTTGTCTTCCTCATCCTGGCTGAAGATGTGACCCAGCTCGAACACATGAACGCCCTCGGCTCCCCGGTTCTTGTTCCAGACTACGGTCTGCAGCAGGCCGTTCAGAAGGGTCGTCCGCAGGAGTGCGGCACGCGTGGATATGGGATTCCGGATGGCGATGGCCCCACGGTCGCGCCGGAAGAGCTCCTCTCTGGCGGGATCCGTGAAGCTGTAGTTCACGACCTCATCAAAACCCTGGTGGAACATGAGCTGCCGCAGCCCGGTCTCGAGGGACCGTTTGCGGTCCTGGCTCAGGTCGACGGTCTCCCACATGGGCAGCTGGGACGGGATGTTCTCATACCCGAAGAAGCGGGCGATCTCTTCGATCAGGTCCGCTTCCCGCTCGATATCCACACGGAAAGTCGGGACCGTGACCTGCCAGATTCCCGGCTGTTGCTCCTTCAGTTGGAACTCGAGGTCCTTCAGGGTCTTAGTCACGAACGCTTCTTCGATCTCCGCTCCCAGCAGCTCGAGGGTCCGATGGTGCCGGATGACCACAGCCTTGGGACGGGCTGGCTTGGGATACACATCCAGCATCCCCTGATAGGCCACCCCTCCCATCTGTGTCAGGAGCGTGGCGGCCAGTGCAGCGGCATGGGGTGGGAACTTGATGTCCGCGCCCCGCTCAAAGCGGTAGGACGCGTCGGTCTGTACACCGGCCTTTTTCCAGGTCTGGCGCACGGATACCGGATCAAAATACGCGCTCTCGATCAGGACATCGCGCGTCGCCTCAGAAACGGCGGATTTTTCGCCCCCGATGACCCCTGCCAGGGCCACCGGATCCTTTTCGTCGGCGATCACAAGCATGTCTTGGGACAGGGCCACATCCCGTCCCTCCAGGGTCCTCATGCCCTCGCCCCGTTTGGCGCGGCGGACCATGATCTTGCTGCCCTTGAGCTTGGCCAGGTCAAAGGCGTGGATGGGCTGCGCCGTGGCAAACAGGACATAATTGGTCACGTCCACGACGTTGTTTACGGGAACCAGCCCCAGCGCTCGGAGCCGCTTCTGCAGCCAATCTGGAGAGGGGCCCACCTCGATCCCGCTCACGATCATCCCACAGTACCTCGGGCAGAGGTCTTCGTCCATTATCTGGATGTCGAAGTGCTCGGCAATCTGCTTATCGTTCTCTACGATCGAGATGTCCGGCATATTTAAGGGAATCCCCAAGGCTGCAGCCAGTTCCCGCGCCACTCCCAGGTGCCCTAGTGTATCGGGTCGGTTGGCATACGTCTCAAGCTCTAGGATGGTATCGTCCTCGGTCTCCTCCCATTCGTCGACCAGCATCCCAATACGGTTCAGCGTGCTGATCACCTGCGTATCAGACAGGTCCAGGGAGACGTAATCCTTGAGCCAATCTATGCTTATCTTCATTTTTTCGAAAATTGTCTGATGAACCTCAGGTCGTTCTCATAGAAATACCTGAGATCCGGTATCTGAAAGGAGAACATGGCGGTCCGTTCAACACCCATGCCGAAGGCAAATCCGGAATACTTTTCGGGATCGATGTTGACGTTCTTGAAGACCTGCGGATCCACCATCCCGGCTCCCAGAATCTCCAGCCAACCGGTCCCCTTGCACACGCGGCAGTCGTCTTCCTCGCCGTTGCAGACCGTACACCCGATATCCACCTCGGCAGACGGCTCGGTGAAGGGGAAAAAACTGGGACGGAATCGGATCTTGATACTGTCATGATAGAGGGCCTTGAGAAAATACTCGAGCGTGCCCTTAAGGTGGGCGAAGGTGATACCGTGGTCCACCACCAGCCCCTCTACCTGAAAAAACATAGGGAGATGAGTGGGGTCCGGCGTCTCCTTGCGAAAAACCTTACCAGGATTGATCATCCGGATGGGCGGCTTCTTCTTCTCCATCACACGGATCTGGACCGGGGAAGTGTGCGTGCGCAGCAGCAGGTCGTCGTCGATATAGAGCGTGTCCCAATCGTCCCGGGCCGGATGATGCGGGGGGAAATTGAGCGCCTCAAAATTGTAGAAATCCGTCTCCATCTCCGGCCCGTCCTCGATGCTGAAGCCCATCCTCAAGAAGATCTGCTCGATCCTCTCTTTGATGAGCAGGACCGGGTGGGGAGCCCCCCAGTACGACGCCCGGCCCGGCAGGGTCAAGTCAACGCTCGGCCCGCTGCGGGAGGGTGCCTGGAGCTCTTTTTCAAGCCGGTCCAGCTCGGACTGCACATACTGCTTGAAAGAGTTGACCTCCTGGCCGGCGGCGGGCTTCTGCTCCGGGGCAAGCCCCTTCATCAGCTCGAAGAGCTGGGTGAGGTGCCCTTTTTTCCGGCTGAGATAGAGGTTCCGCAGCTCCTGCAGGGCCGCCTGGTCCAGGACCTGGGGTGCGGCCTGTGCGAACTGATCCCGGAGGCCCTGGATCCTGTTTTTCAGCGTCTCCATATTCCGCTTGCTCCCCTGCTCAGACTCCGGCCTCCTTGACCTTCTGCGCCAGCTGACCGAACGTCCCCGGAGAATTGACCGCCAGGTCCGCCAGGATCTTGCGATCCAGTTCGACATTCAATCTTCTAAGTCCGTGCATGAACCGGCTGTAGGAGAGCCCGTTGATCTCGGCTGCAGCCTTGATCCGGATGATCCACAGACGGCGAAAATCCCGCTTGCGTGTCTTCCGGTCGCGATATGAATAGAGGAGCGACTTTTCCACCGCCTCCTTGGCCGTGCGGTAGTTGGTGCTCCGCGTGCCCCAATATCCCTGGGCAAGCTTCAGGATCTTGGCTCTGCGCTTTCTCCTTTTAGTTCCTCTTTTAACTCTCGGCATGGTTGTCTCCTGTTGTGATGTGTCACACTTCGCAAAATTCGCCCCTCGATTCCAGACGATGAAGTCAGACTGAAAGGCCCCTACCCTAAAAATCGTACGGGAGCATGGCTTTTATCCGGCTCCGGTCGGCAGGGCTGACCTCGTCGGGCTTCCCCAGGTTCCTTTTCCGTTTGGCCGATTTCTTGGTGAGGATATGATTGTTAAAGGCTTTGCTATGGATTACCTTCTTCTTTCCCGTTATCTTGAACCTTTTTCGGGCTCCTTTGTGTGTCTTTAGTTTTGGCATCTTTAACTCCTGATTTCAGAGGGCTCAGAAACGCTGAAACAGCCCAGGGCTGCGAGCGCATGGTTCCATCCTGTTGTCCCAAGTCCTGGACATCGCCAAAAACACGGTCCATTATGGCTCGCGCCAGTTCGGGTTTGGCTTTTTCCCGACCGCGGAGCATGATCGTGATCTTGACCTTGTGTCCATCCCTCAGGAACCGCTGCACATGTTTGATCTTGAACGTGTAGTCATGGATACTGATCTTGGGGCGAAATTTAATCTCCTTGACCTGTATGTTCTTTTGGTGCTTTTTAGCCTCCTGTGCCTTCTTGTGTTCCTCATACAGAAATTTTCCGTAGTCCATCACACGGCACACGGGCGGATTGGCCTGGGGGGCCACCTCCACTAGATCCAGGCCTCTTTCCTGAGCCAGGTCACGGGCTTCCTCAATGGTGAGAATCCCGACCTGGCTCTTGTCCTCATCGATTATTCGGACTTCCCTGGCTCGGATCATTTCATTGATCTTGTGCGGCTTTTCCTTCCGTTTCCCAGGATAGAATGTTCTTCTTCTGATGACAGGCCTCCTTTAAATTTTCACGCTTAGTGATTTATTGTGAATCAATTGAGTGACTTTATCAAGGAATTCGTTCACCTGGACCTCTCCCTTATCCCCCTGTGTGTGGACGCGGAGGGAGGCGGTCCTGCGCTCCACTTCCTTGTCGCCCACGATCAGGATGAGGGGGGCCTTGTGGGTCTCGGCATCCCGGATCTTGTAGCCCACTTTTTCCCGGCGCGAGTCCACACGGGTCCGCAGCCCGCGGTCCTTGCAGCGTGCGGCCAGGTCAGCGGCATAGTCATTGTGGCGGTCGGCGATTGGGATGATCACCGCCTGAACCGGGGCCAGCCACAGGGGAAAATTCCCGTTGTAGTGCTCGATCAAGACCCCGAAGAACCTCTCCAGGGAACCCAGCAGCGCCCTGTGGATCATGTAGGGCCGGTGCTGCTTCCCATCCTCGCCGATGTACGACAGCTCGAAGCGTTCGGCCAGGTTGAAGTCCAGCTGTATGGTAGTGCACTGCCAGGAGCGCTGCAGGGCGTCTTTGATCTTGATGTCGATCTTGGGCCCGTAGAACACGCCTTCCCCGGGATCGATTCGGTACTCCAAGCCTTCCGCCCGGAGGGCCCCTTCCAGGGCTTTGGTGGCCGTGTCCCAGTCCTCGAGCGCTCCGCAGAACTTCTCGGGACAGGTCGAGAGGAACACATCGTACTGAGTAAAGCCGAAGGTGCTCAGGATGTGTACCGCCATGGCGATGGTGCGGCGGATCTCCTCTTCCAGATGATCGCCGCTACAGAATATATGAGCATCGTCCTGAGTGAAACCCCGGACCCGCATCAGGCCGTGCAGCACGCCGCTGCGTTCATAGCGGTAGACCGTGCCCAGTTCCGCCCAACGCAGGGGCAGATCGCGATAGCTGCGCTGCCGGGACTTGTAGACCATGATGTGGAAGGGACAATTCATGGGCTTGAGCTGGTACTCGAGGTCGCCCTTCTTGAATGTCGGGTAGAGCGCGTCATAGAACTCTGTATGTCCGCTGGTGCGCCACACATCCAGCTTGGCCACGTGGGGAGAGTACAGCAGTTCATAGTCAGCCTTGAAATGTTCATCGCGCCAGAAGTCCTCGATGACGCTGCGGACGGCAGCACCTTTCGGGTGCCAGAGGATCAGACCGCCTCCCAAGCTTTCATTGAAGCTGAACAGGTCGAGCTCCATGCCCAGCTTGCGGTGGTCCCGCTTCCGGGCTTCTTCCAACAACTGGAGGTGGCCATCCAGATCCTCCTGAGAGAGGAACGCTGTCCCGTAGATGCGCTGCAGCCTGTGGCTGGATTCATCCCCTTTCCAGTAGGCTCCGGACGAAGACAAGACCTTGAAATGCTGGATCTGCCCGGTCGAGCTCATGTGTGGGCCCAGGCAGAAATCAATGAAGCTCCCCTGGCGGTAGTTCGAGACCTCGTCGCCTCCCTTTTCTTCGACCAGCTCCACTTTGAGGGTCTGCCCCATATCCTGGAAGAGTTTCACGGCCTCGGACTTTGGCAGGACCACCCGTTCGATGGGGATATCCGCCCGGGAGAGTTCGCGCATCTTTTTCTCGATCTCTTCCAGGTCTTCGGGCGTAAAAGGGTGCTCCCGCAGGAAGTCGTAGTAAAAACCGTTCTCGACTGCAGGACCGATCCCCACCTGGACATCGGGATAGAGCTCGATCACGGCGTGCGCCAAGAGATGGGCGGCGCTGTGCCGAAGCTTGTGCAGTGCTTCATCCTGTTGTGCGTGTGTGTTCATTGTCTGTCGCTCTTGTCCGGCCGGCCTTCTTATCAAAGGCACAGCTCAACCCGGTACGTGCATGGTCAAAAGGCGACGACACCCCTCTTAGCTGAGAAACAACTCGATCTATCTATGTGTATCAAAAGGAGAGGCTAAGCCTGTTTGCTCCCTGCACGACCTGGTGCATGCTTGCAGCCAAATGGTAGGCGCGGAGGGGATCGAACCCTCGACTTCTTCCGCGTCAAGGAAGCACTCTTCCACTGAGCTACGCGCCTTGCTTTTCAAGCCTATATATATTAATGATTTACGTCCTTTCTGTCAATAAGAAATCCACCGCCTTCTGCAATCCGCCGTGATGGTCTGTTACGGCTTGAGCGAGATAATCTCCACTTCGAGCTCGGACGGGTCCAGGAGCGCGACGGAGCTCTGGCCCGTCACCCATCCCCCCGTCTCTCCGGGGTTGATGATCAAGCCTCCACCCGACTGCCGGACCTCAGGACGGTGCGTATGTCCGTAGACGATCACGTCATACCTTTCAGACCGGATGTAGCTGTCCAGGGAAAAGTGCGTGTGGGTCAGCAGGAACTCCCGCCCCTCGTACCGGAACACATAGGGGGCTTCCTTTATCTTGCCGAACGCCCCCACAGTAATGCGCAGCCCCTCCTTCTCGCCGTCGCAGTTCCCGAACACAGCCTTCACCGGGCAGGCCAGGGCCTCAAGCTCATTGGCCGCAAATGGCGCCACAAAATCGCCGGCATGCAGCACCAGGCGGCATCCTTTCTTATTGAACAACCGGACAGCAGTACGGATGGCATCCCGGTTGTCATGGGAATCGGACAAGATCCCGATCATAGGCTCACCTCGCTCTCAAAAACGATACCATTGTAAACCAAACCGCCGACGGCTGAAAGTACGGGAAAGCCGGAGCAGGGAACGCGGGCCGTTACCCGGGCTGCACCGGAGGAAACAGGGTGCCCGCAGTCGGCCCATTCCCCATGGCCGTCGCAACTAAAGGATGCATAGGGATCAAGAGGCAATCCACAATTCCTCCTTTTAAGGCGGGCGGTTGGGGTGGAGAGATGGCGGTGGCTGGAGTGGAAAGATGGCGTGGGAACATGGAGGGGGTGGTTGGGGTGGAGAGATGGCGGTGGTTGGATGGCTTGCATAAAGGGGTGAGTGTATATTATACTAATTCTTTTTTTTGAGGAGTTTAGACAAAAAGGAGCATGACAATGAAAAATGCCCTCATCATGGGCGCTGCCGGCAGAGACTTCCATAACTTCAACGTATATTTTCGCAACAATCCACAATACCGCGTCGTCGCCTTTACCGCCACGCAGATCCCGGATATCGAAGGTCGCCGATACCCAGCCGTCCTGGCCGGCGAGCTCTATCCTGATGGGATCCCCATATTCGCCGAAGAAGACCTCTCCCGTCTGATCCGAGACAAGGAGGTCGAACAGGTTTTTTTCTCCTACAGCGATACTCCTCACGAATATGTCATGCACAAGGCCTCGCAGGTGCAGGCGGCCGGTGCCGGCTTCGTCCTGTTGGGTCCGGATGAGACCATGATCAAGAGCAGCCGTCCGCTGGTTTCAGTGTGCGCCGTACGCACCGGCTGCGGCAAGAGCCAGACCACACGCAAGATCGCCATGCTCCTCAAGGATATGGGGCGGCGGGTGGCAGCCATCCGGCATCCCATGCCCTACGGAGATCTGGCCCGACAGGCGGTGCAGCGTTTTGCAACCTATGAGGACATGATCAAGCACGAGTGCACCATCGAGGAGATGGAAGAGTATGAGCCGCATATCCAGAACGGCATCATCGTTTACGCCGGCGTGGATTACGGCGCCATCCTCGAGCAAGCGGAGCAGGAAGCCGATGTCATCCTCTGGGACGGCGGCAACAACGATATCCCCTTCTACCGGTCCGATCTCGAGATCGTTGTCGTCGATCCCCACCGACCCGGTCACGAACTCCTGTACTACCCCGGGGAGACGAACTTCAGGCGCGCCGACGTGCTGATCATCAACAAGATGGACACGGCCCCTGCGGAGGGCGTAGAGCAGGTCAAGGCCAACATCCAGCAGTTCAATCCGGATGCGAGGGTGGTGGAGGCAAACTCCGCCATACACGTTCCCGAAGGGGATGAGATCGCAGGCAAGACCGTGCTCGTTGTGGAAGACGGGCCGACCCTGACCCATGGGGAGATGAAATACGGCGCCGGGATCGTCGCCGCAGAGAAATACGGCGCGGCACACATCGTGGATCCCCGGCCCTATGCCGTGGGCAGCATCAAGGCCACGTTCGAAAAATACAATCACCTGGACCGGGTCCTGCCTGCCATGGGGTACGGGAACGAGCAGATGGCCGAACTGGCGGAGACCATAGACCGGGTTGAGTGCGACCTGGTAGTCAGCGGCACGCCCATCGACCTGGGCCGCCTCATAAAGACCAACAAACGCATCCTCCGTGTCAACTACGATCTGGAAGAGATCGGGAGTCCGGACCTCAAGGAGATCCTCAAGGACTTCTGATGAAACGGAAAATCGCGCTGATCGCTTTCGGGGGGAATGCCATTCTGCCCGCTAAGCAAAAAGGACTGCAGACCGAGCAGATGAATAATGCCCGGAAGGCGGCCCGGCTCATGATCCATATCGTGAAGAAGGGATTCGACCTCATCATTGTCCACGGAAACGGGCCCCAGGTCGGGAACCTGCTCATCCAGATGGAGGAGGCCATCAATAAGATCCCGCCTTTCAGCCTCGAGGTCTGTGATGCCATGACAGAAGGCAGCATTGGATTTATGCTGGAAAAGGCCCTCATCAACGAACTGCGCAAGAGCTCGCTGGACAAGGAGGTCGCCACCCTGGTCACCCAGGTCGTGGTGGACAAGGAAGATCCGGCCTTTGAAAATCCGTCCAAACCCATCGGTCCATTCTATTCCCAGTACCGCGCCCAGATGCTCATACGTGAAAAAAACTGGACCATGATCGAGGATGCCGGACGCGGATTCCGACAGGTTGTCCCCTCGCCCAGGCCCATCGATGTGGTCCCCAAGCGGATCCTGCGCGACCTGGTACACCAGGGCCGGATCGTCATCGCGGCCGGCGGAGGCGGTATCCCCGTTGTCATCAACGGACGGGGCCTCTTCGAGGGCGTGGAGGCGGTCATCGACAAAGACTATGCTGCCGGCCTGATCGCCCGCGAGGCAGAGGCGGAACTATTCATCATCCTGACCAATGTACACCAGGTTAGTCTGAACTTCGGAACACCGGATGAGACCCCTCTCGATCGAATCACAGTGGATGAGGCCCAGGCATACTACGACGCGGGGCATTTTCCCCCAGGCTCCATGGGCCCCAAGATTCTGGCCGCGATCGAATACATCCGGGCCGGAGGCAAAGAAGTCATCATCACGTCGGCCAACTATTTCAAGGCAGCCCTGATCGATCGCTCAGGGACCAAGATCGTGGCTTAGGAGACAATCCATGACAAAACCGCCTGTCTCCCTCTGCGACCTGACTCTCTGCGAGTCTCATGCCCTGCTGGATCTGACCTGTCAGGTCAAGAACCAGCCGAGACATTTCCGGCGCCGGCAGGCAGGCAAGGCGCTGGCCCTTGTATTCCCACTCCCATCACCTTTTTCCCGGGTGATATTCGAGCTGGGGATGCGGCAGATGGGAGGTAGCAGAGGATAAAACCGCGTCTGCCTAGTATACGGCCTACGAGCAATCCGAAAACACGCTTCATATTCAAAAAGCGATTGTGGTATTATATTCTAGAAAATAATCAGAGAGACAATGAGTAAGGAAAACGAAAACACTATCATTAACGCCAAAGATCTGGCTTGGCTGCAGGACGAACTGCAGAAAGATGATGCCGTCGTTACACTGCATAACCTGGCCACAAAACTGGCGTACCGAAAAAATGCAGGTCAGCTCAGCCAGGAAGTCAAGATCTATGACTCCAACTGTGAGTATGCGGTGGGCGACCTCATCTACAGGGAATACGACGAGCAGCTCCTGGTCAGCAGCAAGGGCATGGAGCATTTCAAGGGAGCCGTAGTTCTTAAGGTCATCAACAAGATCTCCTATGACAGCTTCAACTGCGAGATGTTGGAGGTGGATTTTACAGGCGGAGGGACCTTCCGGAAACACATCGAATACATGAAAAAATCCAAGACGCAGGTCCTCCTGCCCAGCGCCACAGAGGACAACTGCCAGGCTGTTGCTATCCTCGAGAAGGTATTGGACCCCCGGTTAACGGAACTGCCTATGACTGAACGGGACTTCCGGACCCTGGGAAAGAACCTGAGCTCCGCCCTTTCCAAGTCCAAGGATTTCTTCCATTGGCAGGATTCCTACCAGCTGAAAGAAAAACAGATCGCGATCGAAGACGATGTCATCCAGAAGATCGAGGCTCTGCTCCGGAAAACGCGGAAGTCAGCCGCGACTGCCGACCTGGTCAAGAATCTGATGGGCGCCAACCCCAAGGCCGGGGACTTCGACCTCCACTGCATCAGCCTGAACACCGCCCTCGACAAGAGATACAAGAAGCGTTTCACCTATATCTCTCCGGATGAGAAGGGAAAATGGTTCCTGAAGGAGATCCTGGAGGAGATGCTCAAGGACCTGCCGCTGGCAAAGCCCCTGGCAAAGCTCCCGGCATCAACCGAAACCACCGCAGCCCCTCCTCTGTCCACACAGAATTATCCCCTGAAAGTTTACCTGACATGGAGGGATGTGCTGTCCGGAGGCCTGACCGTCCCCAAGCCGCTGGTCAGAGAGCTTTCGAAATCCCGGGAACACGATTTTGTCGACACAGAAAGAGGCGACCGTCACACAGCCTATTTTTATCCCACCCGTGGGATTTTCCTAGGCCTGGGCGATCTATATAAAAAGCACACGATCACACAAGGAGCCAGCCTCACACTTGAAAAAGGCGAAGACCACACCATCCAGTTCACACTGAAGCGGTCCAAGAAAGGGATGAATGTCCCCTATGTCTCCTATGACGCCAAAAAGGACAGATTTTCCCTGGCAGACAAAGAGGCTCCCGCCACCTCGCTGCCCAACAAGATCATCTTCCTAGACAGGGCAGCGCTGAAAACACTGGAAAACCTCTATCCGGTGCGGGCCAGCCTTGATCTGCGGGATCTTCTGGTCCTCATCTATACAAAATTCGGCCTGGAGGGCGAGACCCTGTCTCTGCACCTTCAGCGGGCCTTTCATCTGGTGGATATGCTCCGGCATACCAATTTGGCGGACGTGGAAAAGGTCTTGAACAGCACGCCGGAATTCACCCGTTCTGAAAAGAAGAAGGGCCTCTACCATTACAAGGAGTTTGTGGAACCGGAAGAGGAGGAGGTGGCCGATATCCTCGAGGAAGAGCTGGCTGCTACCGCCACAGCCCAGGTGATGCCCCGGGAGGACGATGACATGCCCGCTATCGGCACGGTGGGTGAGGTCGAGACCCCGGCCGTCAAACTGGAGGAAAAAGTCCGCGTTGCTCCGAAGCCTCCCAAGCCCGCGCCGGTTAAGCCGGCGCCCCGCGCCATGAGACCCCCGGCACCGGCCGCGGCTCCCAAGCCCGCGCCCAGGCCAATGGCCAAACCCCAGGCAGGGCCGGCCAAACCCCCAAAAGACGAGAAACCGAAGAAGAAGAAGCGGAAAACCAAACCTGCGTTCGAATCCGACAAGGCGCCGCGCAGGCGTAAGGGAGAACGCAAGATCATCGAAGAGCGGATCGAACTGGAAGAATCCGAACAGGAAGCCCTCATTGCCGTCAAGTCCGATGGCGCCGAGGACGATATCGGGGTTGACTTTGGAGCGGCACCCGAGGAAGTGCTGGAAGAATACAAGACCAAACATGCTGAGATGCCTATGAAGGGGCTCTTCGGAGACATGCTGAAATCCGCCCTGAGTCAGAAACAGCAGGACCAGACCGTGATCAAGGGGTCCGAGGGCAAGAAAGCCAAAAGCAAAGCCAAGAAACCCAAAAAAGAGGCCAAAGAGGAAGCATAAATCCAAACTTGAGTACTCCCGCTTCAGATCCTCGGCCCCAGGACCGACATGGCTGAATCAGAGAGGACCGCCGACATAGTCATCATAGGCGGAGGCATCATGGGGCTTTGCTTAGCCTACTATCTCACCCAGCAGGGTTCCCTGAAGATATCCCTGCTGGAAAAAGGCCTGCTGGCCCAGGCCTCAACAGGGCTCAGCGTGGGCGGTATCCGCCAGCAGTTTTCGCACCCCTCAAATATCCGCTTGTCACAGATGACCCTGGAACTGTTTTCCCACTTTGAAGAAGCGTTCGGCCGGACCCTGGAGTTTCACAAGGTGGGATATCTGTTTCTGGTTGAACAAGAACAGACCTGGAAGTTCTTCCTGGAAAACGTCCGCACCCAGTTGGAGCTGGGAGTGCCGGTGGAGGTCCTGTCTCCGCACGAGATCCGGGAGCGCTGGCCCTTCCTGAACACTGAAGGACTCCAGGGCGGGACCTTCTGTGCAGAGGACGGATATGCCGATCCCTACAGCGTGGCCATGGCATTTGCCGAGGCCGCACGCTCACTCGGAGTGTCTATCCAGGAAAACACCCGGGTCCTGGAAGTCCGGACCGGAAGCGGCCGAGTCCAAGGGATCCGGACCAGCAAGGGGGACGTGGCGGCACCGATCGTGATCAACACAGCTGGAGCCTGGGCCGCGGAGCTGGCGGCCACGGCGGAGATCCGGCTCCCGGTAAAGCCCTACCGGCGCCAGGTATATGTGACACGCAGATTCGACGACCTACCCAAACCTCTCCCCCTGATCATCGACCAGGACTCGCTCTCCTATTTTCGAGGAGAGGGAGAGGGGATCCTGATGGGGCAGACCGATCCGGATGAACCTCCCAGCTTCCATACGCATGTGGACCGGGGCTTCCTGGAACACCTCATCGAGGCCGTTGCCCGGAGGGCCCCCGTGCTGGCCCAAGCAGAGATCCTGCGGGGTTGGGGAGGCCTTTACGCGGTTACCCCGGACGAAAACCCGATCATCGGCCGACTGGGCGAGCTAGACGGATTTTACGGCGCCGTGGGATTTTCCGGCCACGGCTTCCAGCATGGGCCGGCTGTTGGGCGCCTGCTCAGCGAACTCATCCTCTCGGGAGATGCAAATTTTGACCTGGGACCGTTCACACATAGCCGCTTCGCTCGACCAGCCGGCGCAGGTGAAAAATGCACGGTGTGATTGACGGATATTATGGGAATTCCGGCCTCTCCAAGAGAGGGAATTCGTGACAATAATTGACAGAAATGAACAATATTTGTCTGTATTTTCCGCCTTAGGAACACCGATCAATCCTATAGCCTGCACATAATAAACAAGATAGGGTCTGGCATGCTTTTTGCTATTTTTACTTCTGCAAGGTTACAAAATTTATGAAAGCGGGGTTCGGTCAATGCAGATCAAAAAAGTCTTGACCAAGAACGTAAAACTTCTGGGCTTGGGAGGGATCGTAAGCTCCTGGTTCACCATCAGCATGGTGTGGACCGGAGGCCCCACGCTTCCCTTTGTAGGTTTTCTGGTGGCCAGTGGCCTCTTTGGCCTGGCACTGCTCGGTGGGTCTCAGTAGGTTCCTCGAGCGAGCGGTTTACGTCGGGGCAGGCCGCGTCAAAGTATTTCGCGGTGTGACCCCCGGCGGCGTGTGATCCCCAGCTGATCCAACAGCTCCAGCAAGGGGATTGCGTATTTCCGGCTAAGGCCCGTCATCTCCTTGAACTCTGCAATGCTGATCTCATCCCGACCCCAGCTGTGCAGTTGAGCCACAACCTCATCCAGCCACTGTGAATGGAGGAGAAATCCGTCTTTCCCCTGTATGACCTTCCTCCTCTCGATCAGCAGAGCCAACAGGCGGTTCAAGCGGTCTGTAGAAATGCGGAGCCGTTTTCGGATCTCCTCCAGTGAGACCCTTTTGAATTCCCCTTTTAAGGAAAGCTCCTCCAGTTCCGCCAAGATTTCTTCCTCTTCCGGGGAGGCCTGGATCCGAAAATCCGCCGGCAACACCTTGTCTTCTGTCCAGAGGAGGCGCCCTTCCCTTTGCAACGCCTTGAGTGCGAGGAGGTTTACCCGCTCCGGGATCCGGAAACGTGCGCGCAGGCTCTTGGGAGTGATCCCGATCAGGTCCGGCTTATCGCGATGCTGTTTCTCGATGTAGCCCCGCAGTTTGTCGCACAGATAATTGAAGCTGGACTCGGCCAGAAGAAAAAGCGGCTCAAAAGTCAGGATCTTGATCTGACCATCGGCTTCCAGATCCTGGGCCCATCTGTGCCTGTCTTTCTCGGAAAGGGAAGCAAAGCCCTCGAGCTCGCTCTCGGTCAGCCCCTTGACTCCCTTGCTCTCGGTCAAGGCCAACAGCATCTCTTTTTCTCCGCCGCCCAGAGCCTCCAGGAATTCGAGCCGGTGGGCTTTCCTGCTCCGACCCGGCTGATGTGCAGCCGGATCAAGCACCGTGCCGCTGGCCCACTTCCGCCGCCCCTCCGGATCGAGCAGCTCGAAGCCGGACCCCCAGAAGACCTCTATGGGCCGGTCAACCGTTATCTGAACAAAACAGCCGGATGGCTCATAGGGCCGAACTTCGACTCCGAACCGATGCCCTCCATGTGTGAGCTGAGCCCTAGCTCCATGCTCCATTCCTTCTTCGCGGTTAAGCCTGGCATCAAAACGCTGGGATCTCATCCTGCTCCTGATAATTCATAATCTTGACTTCCCATTATAACCGATCGTGACCAAAGCACAACTGAAGATCGGGCCAGGCTCGGCCGCCCGACCGAAACACTAAACATGGCTTACGAAAGAGCGGTCGGCCGGGACCAGCAGCATGCGGCGCTCGTCCGGTTCAATGGAAGCAAGAATCACGTCCAGCCGCTCTCCCAGCGCCAGGGTCTTCCCTGTTCTTCGGCCCTTCAGGCTGATCTCGGAATCACGCTCGAAATAATCATCTCCCAGGTCCTGGAATCGGACCAAACCGGTCACAAAAAGGTCCTCCAGCTCCACCACCAGGCCCGCCCTTCTGATATCCACCACAAAACCCTGGAATTCATCACCCAGGCGGGAGCGCAGGAAACGATAGATGCGCCATTCCAGGAGCTCGCGCTCCGCCTCTTCTGCGCGGCGTTCACGTTCCGAACACACCCGCGCTACCGTGGACAGAGGGATGTCCTCCTGCGCTTCGCCTGCCAGGACGTGTTTGATGATCCGATGAGTCAAAAGATCGGGATACCGGCGAATGGGTGAGGTGAAGTGGGTGTAGAGGCTCATCCCCAGGCCGAAATGTCCCGCATTCCTGGAAGCATAGGAAGCCAACCTCAGGCTCTTAAGGATCTGGACCGAGAGGTACTTGCCCTCCGGACGCAGCTGAGCCTGCTCCTGTGCGGCCTGAAGATGGCAGGCCGCAACCTTCTCCGGGGGGGGCAGGGAAATCCCGAAATGTGCCAACTGCGACCGCAGGGAAGCCAGGTCTGCAAGGGCCGGTGGGGGATGGACGCGATAAGGAAATGCGACCTCTCTATCTTTGAGAAAGGTGGCCACCGCCTGGTTGGCGCCCAACATGAACTCCTCGATGAGCCCGTGCGCTTCTTGAGGGAGGAAGGGCTCGACTCCCACCAGGATGCCCTCCCGGTAGCGCAGCCGGGGTTCGGGATGCGAAAAGTCCAGGCTGCCGCTTTCCACCCGGTTCCGCCGCATCTGTTCGGCCAGGGCCCGCATGCGGGACAGGCCATGGGAAAGAGCGGCCCGGCGCCCGGGATCCCCTCCCTCTCCTGTAAAGAATTTCTCCACCTCCTCATAGGTGAGGCGTGCCGCCGAACGGATCCAGGAGGGTCGGATCCGTACTGCATGGACCTCCCCCTTCAGGTCCACGTCCAGCAGGACCGAAACAGCCAGGCGATCCTCCCCGGGTTTCAGGCTGCACGCGCCATTGGACAGGACCTCCGGGAGCATGGGCAGGGCCTTTTCCGGGAAGTAGACGCTGGTCCCCCTGCGGTAGGCCTCTCGGTCCAAGGCCGATCCGGTGCGTACAAAATGGGACACGTCCGCGATGTGTATCCCCAGGAGGAAGCGGTCCGGTCCCTCCTCCCGGATGCTGACCGCGTCGTCGAAGTCCCGGGCGTCTGCGCCATCGATGGTCACAACATCCCAATCCCGCAGATCATCCCTCTCGCCGGGGTCATCGAATCCGGATCGCGCCACCGCTTCGGCTTCTGCCAGGATCTCTGCAGAGAATTCCTCGGGAAGATCGTATTTGCGGACCATGATATCAAGGTCCACCCCGGGATCTTCGAGAAATCCCAGCACCTGCACGACCCGCCCAGTCGCCCGGTCGACCTCGACGACCTCTCCGTCTTCGGCAGGCGCTGGCCCGGGAACGGTCAGCGGGATCTCCTCCCTGGAAGGGGAATCGTAGGGGACCACGTAGGGGCGCCCCCAATCCGCCCGATAGATCCCCACCACCGAGTTCTTGCTCCTCTCCAGTATCCGCAGGATCTTTCCCGCAGGTCCCTTCGCCGGCCCGGCCTCGCTGTGGACCAGCTCCACAGTATCGCCCATAACAGCCCCTGCCGCGTGCCGGGCGGGCACATAGACGTCCGGGCTGCTGTTTTTTTCAGGCTGAACAAACAGGAAGGCCCGCCCCACATGGATCACGCGGCCCCTGATGACCCGGGTCTGAGGGAGCAGAAAATAGAGGCGCTTGACCCGCAACAACAGACCCCTGTCCTCCAGCTCCATCAGCCTCTTCTTGAGAAGAGGCTTCTCACGCTGGAGAATCCGCAATCCGCGCGCCAGGGACTGAAAGCTGAGCCCTCCGTCGTGGTCTTTTAAAAGCTGGAGGATCTTGTGCACCATAGTGCGGGCTCAGTAGTAGAAGGGCGACACATGGGGGATCCCATGCCTCTCACGGAGGGACTTGACCCATTTGATACGAACCAGCCGAGACCGTTCCTCACGGTCCTCGATGCCGTGTTCATTTCTGATCTCGCGGTCCAGGCGAGCGAGGTCAGTTTGAGAGGCCATATGGAAGAGCTGCGCTTCGATCGACTCATCCAGCCTTTCGAGCCGTTCCGGATCACACGGCCCGCGGGTCAATTCTTTCCGCAGCCCGGCAAAGACGTCCCGGAGATCCTGGACCTGTGTAGGAAGCTCCGCCAGAAACGCCTCCACCGCATTCCCTATCTCCCTGCATTTGTCCTCCTGTGTCACCTTCTGCTCGCCGCGCCCCACTCCTCTGTCACGGAGGAGGGCATAGGCCTTCAGCACGTGGGGGTGGCAAAAGACAAGAGTCAGCTTCCGGCCCCTTCGGGCCCCTCCCCTCCGGAAGGCTTCATATCCCTGCCGCATTCCCTCAAGCACCATGGCCAAGGGGATGCCATCCGCTTCCCAGATCTCAACGATCTCCATTTCCCTGGAGGACAGGACAAAGGGCGAACCCCGAAAGGAAAACAACCGGCTTGCTATGGACTGATAATACCGTTCCCGGTCTTTGGACATGCGCGTGCGTCAGCTCTTCCTGTTTCGCTCGTAAAGGAGGCGGAGTCCGTCCAGTACAAGATCCGGTTCGTGAAAGCCGATAGCGGCGATCTCGCTGCGGATGAGTGACGCGAATCCCCCGGTGGCAACCACGGCAGCTCCCCCGCCCAACTCGTCCTTGAACCTCTGTATCAGGGCGGAGACCAGTCCGATGTAACCAAAGTACAGGCCTGACTGCATGCTGGAGACGGTAGTCCGGCCGATGGCCTTCTCCGGCTTCAGGATCTCGATGCTCGGTAGCTTGGCCGTCTTTGCGTACAGGGCTTCGGCCGAGATTCTGACTCCCGGTGCTATGGCCCCCCCCAGGTATTCTCCGCGGGTAGATACCGCGTCAAGAGTCGTAGCGGTCCCGAAGTCGACTATGATGCAGGGCCCGCCGTGTTTCTCAAACGCAGCCACGGCTGACACGATGCGGTCGGCGCCCACCTCCAGAGGATTTTCATATAGAATGGGCATCCCGGTCTTCAGACCGGGGCCGACCGTCAGGGGTTTGATCTGAAACATGCCCCGGCAGAGACCCTGGAACACGGGAGCTAGCGGGGGGACGACACAGGAAAGGATGGCACCCGTGATCTGCTTCTCATCCAGGGAAGAGGACCGCAGTAGCCCACGTAGGATGACCTTGTATTCGTCGCACGTCTTTTCCGCATCAGACCGGATCTTCCAGTTTTCCACCAGCGTTTCCCCATGGAAGATCCCCATGGCGATGTTGGTGTTCCCGATATCAATGGCAAAGAGCATGGCAGGCCTCCTCCCTCGCCCCACTCAGGGTCGGTTGATGGGCAGATCGAGTCACGGTTTCTCCTGCTCTCCCGGCTGGTCAAACTGCAACCAGGCCTTGATCTCGGCCTTGACCCGGGCTGTGATCCGCTTCTCCAGCTCGCGTTCCATCGCAAGGATCTCCTGCTTGATCTGACTGCGCATCATGTCGTCTGGCACGTGCTCATGGTGCCTCCCAGGCAGCGCTGCCTCTGTGACGCGGTCTTCGACCCGGGCCGGTCCGGGCTCCTCTGGAAGCGATTCCGGCTCACGTGTTCCGCTGATCAGGGTGCGAATCCTGTGGGCCAGTTCCTCAGAGTCAAATGGCTTGGTCACAATCTCATCATAAACAAGCCCTTTCACCCGGGCCTCATCCAACTCCTCGAACACCGCCTGCAGAAGGACCAGCGGGGTCCGGGAGAATTCCTCCATCCGTCTGATCTGCAACGCCAGTTCGTAGCCGTCCGCATGGGGGAGGCTCAAACCCAGCACGATCGCATCCGGGTTGACTTGGGGGAGGAGCCCCATCACTTCGCTGCCATCGGTAGAGGTGTAGAGGTCATAATGGGAATTCTGGAACGCCATGTGCAGGGCCTTCAGGGCCGAAGGACTGCTGTCTGCAACGAGCACTCGATACGCCATGGTCACCACATCATCCGGATCAGCTTCCACCAGTAGTTATCACTTTTTTCCGCTCCCTGTCAAACACGGGTCTTCCGCATCACGTCTTCAAGACGTCTCCCGTGTTGACCACTGAAGTGGCCGCCTTGGAAGTCACATATTTCTTCAGCGCTTCCTGCTCTGAACCGGCGGCGATGTGGCTGCGGGTATTCGCACATTTCACGGCAAAACGGCCAGCTTCCTGATCCACGAAGATCTCCACGCGGCTGATCCCCGTCTTCTGATACATGCGCAGCCTGAGGTTGATGTTCATCTCCTCGGGCGCTGCCGAGGGGTGACATTCCGGAAGTGTCTCGCACAGGTTCTGCATCGCCTGCCAGAAGGTCTCCCCCTGCGCATAATGGGACAGGTCTTCGGTCAGGGCCACGTTCACATGCTGATGAAGAACGCTCCAGAAGGTGTATTTGCTCAATTGCTCGGTTCCTCTCCTCGTTTAATACTGGATGAAGACCATGTTTTTACCCAGAAGATCCTCCAGGGGTTTTATCAATCGGTCGGATGGCGATATTCCCTGAATATCCACAGACTGGACGACCAGTCGGTCGGAATCTTCGGTCTTAAGTTCGAAATAAACCGGGCATTCCCCGGGATTTTCGCTCAGGATGGCCTTGAGCTCACCAAACACACTCTGCTCCAGCCCGGGCAGGTCGATCCGGAGGACCATCCGCTTTGCCCGTATCTGGAACGCCTTCTCCAGGGGCATCACCTGAAGGGCCTGAAGTTTGTTCCGATCTCCGTTGCCCTGCAGCCGCCCCTTGACCCAAACCAACAGGTCCTCCCGGATAGAATCGTAGCTGCTCTTGTAGCAATCAGGGAAGGCCACCGCCTCCACGCGCCCACTCATGTCCTCCAGCATAAAAGTGGCCATCCGTTCGTCCTTCCGGGTCTTCAGCAGCCTGATCGAGGAAATGATTCCCGCGAGGCTGACCTCCATATCTGCTGCCTGAGTGTCATCCAGATGATCGATGGTGTGCGTGATGAGGCCCTTGAGCCTGCGGCCGTACTGGGCAAGCGGATGCCCGCTGATATAGAATCCCGGGGCCTCCTTCTCATGCGTCAGGAAGGTCTGTTCATCCCATTCGCTCATCTCAAGGATTTCCCTGGGGATAGGGGGTGGCTCGAGCTGCCCGGAACCGAAGAGGAGGGTCTGATTGGAGGCTTCAGCCCTCTGATAATCTCCGGCATAGATGATCATCATGTCGAGGAAGCCGAAGAGCTGGCTGCGCTTGAACCCCAGGCCGTCCAGGGCCCCGGATTTGATAAGGCTCTCGATTACCTTCCGGTTGAGGGCCTTGGGATCCACCTCCCGGCACACATCAAAGGGAGAGACGAATGCCCCTCCGCTCCCATCCAGGCTGCGGCGGGCCTCGATCAAGGCCCGTACAGCCCCTTCCCCCACGTTCTTCACCGCGACCAAGCCAAAGCGGATGCCCTCTCCCTCTGCGCTGAAATGCAGCTCGCTCCGGTTGATATCCGGGGGGAGCACCGTGATCCCCATCTCCCGGCATTCGTTGATGTATCTGACGACCTGGGGGGTGGCGCCCCGCTCCGCTTCAGATGTCAGGAGCGCCGCCAGAAAGAACACCGGGTAATGGGCCTTGAGGAAGGCCGTCTGAAACGCCAGGTAGGCATACGCGGCACTGTGCGACTTATTGAACCCGTAGCCAGCGAAATATTTGATCTGTTCGAAGAGCTTGTTGGCCTTGGCCGAATTGATCCCGTTTTTTTTGGCCCCGTCCACGAAGCGTTTTTTCTGGGCCTTCATGACGGCCGCTTTCTTCTTGCCCATGGCCTTGCGCAGCAGGTCGGCCTCTGCCATGCTGAATCCCGCGATATCTGTGGCGATGCGCATGACCTGTTCCTGATAGACGATGAGTCCCTTGGTTTCCTTGAGAATGGGCTCCAGCTCCGGAGGATCGTATTTGATCCGTTCGGGATCGTGCTTACAGCGGATGAAATCCTCGGTCATGCCGCTCTGAAGAGGGCCCGGCCGGTACAGGGCGTTCATAGCGATGAGGTCGCGGAAGGTCTCTGGTTTGAAGCGCCGCAGGAGATCCTTCATCCCCGAACTTTCGAATTGGAAAACGCCGTCGGTGTTGCCTTCCCGGAAGACCCGGAACGTCAACTCGTCATCCAGGGGCATGTCGTTCAGGTCGATCCGTTCTCCAGTAGCCTCCAGCACCTGGTCCTTGGTGTCCTGGATCACGGTCAGGTTCCGGAGGCCCAGCAGGTCCATCTTGAGGAGCCCGATGGACTCCACGTCCTGCATGGGGAACTGGGTCGTGATCTCCTCCCTGGCCGACTGGTACAGAGGCATGAATTCCACCAGGGGACGGGGTGTGATCACGATGCCGGCCGCATGGATAGAGGCATGCCGCACCTGTCCTTCCAGCCTCTTGGCCACGTTCAGTAGGTTGGCCACTCGCGGGTCCTTCTCCTTCAAAGATTTCAACTGGGAGATCTTCTCGGAAGCGGCGGATATAGAGGAATCCTCACCCATGGGAGGGATCATCTTGGCAATCTTGTCCACCTCGGGCAGGGGCACCTCCAGGGCCCTCCCCACGTCCCGGATGGCCTGGCGTGCCGCCATGGTACCGAAGGTGATGATCTGACTGACGTTGTCGCGGCCGTACCTCTGGGTCACATACTCGATGACCTCGTCACGGCGCCGCCCGCAGAAATCTATGTCGATATCCGGCAGGCTGATGCGCTCCGGGTTGAGGAACCTCTCAAAAAGGAGATCGTACTCCAGGGGATCGATCTCGGTGATGCCGAGGCTGTAAGCCAGGAGGCTCCCCGCTGCCGAACCTCGTCCCGGCCCTACGGGGATGTTCTGGGAATGGGCGAAACGGATCATGTCCCAAACGATCAAGAAGTACCCCTCGAACCCCATTTCCCGGACCAGCCGGATCTCTTTTTCAAGGCGTGCTTCATACTCTCCGGCCGGCGGCAGTTCGCCTGCTGCGATGCGAGGGGAGAGTTGCTGCATTCGTTCCTGATAGCCCGATCGCACCACTTCTTCAAAATACTCACCCAGCGATTTGCCTTCCGGAGCATCGAACCGGGGGAGGTGATATCCCGAAGAAGTGAGTTCAAAAGTACATTTCTCCGCCACCAGGGCTGTGTTGCTCACGGCCTCCGGCACGTCCTGGAACAGCGCCAGCATCTCTTCCCTGGACTTGAAGTAGAACTCCTTGCTCCCGAAGCAGATACGATCCTGATCCGATACACGCTTGTTGGTCTGAATGCAGAGGAGGATGTCGTGGCTGTCCGCATCCTGTTTGTTCAGATAATGCACGTCGTTGGTTGCAACCAGGGGAACACCCAGCTTCCGGGCCAGCTGGATAAGATGCGGGTTGATCTTCTTCTGCGGTTCCAGCCCATGATCTTGAAGCTCAATGTAGAAATCCCCATCCGGGAACAGCGACATGTAGGTCAGTGCCGCCTCCTCGGCCTTATCCTCCAGGTCCCGGCTCATATAATCGCTGACTTCCCCCTTGAGGCACGCGGACAGGGCGATCAACCCTTCCCCGAATTCCGAGAGCAGTTCCTTGTCCACACGCGGCCGATAGTAAAAGCCCTCCAGATAGCTCAGAGTGATGAGTTGACAGAGGTTCCGGTAGCCAGCGGCATTTTTAACCAGGAGCACCAAGTGGTAGTGCCCGGGCCCGTCCGTGAAGAGTTTCTTGTGCTTCCGGCCCAGGGGTGCCACATACACTTCACACCCCAAGACGGGATTGATCGCCGTGTCATGAGCCGCCTGGAAGAACGGGATGGCGCCAAAGATGTTGCCGTGGTCGGTGAGGGCGACAGCGGGCATGTCCGCCCGGGCTGCCGCCTCGACCAGTTCGGCCGGTTTGACAGCCCCGTCCAGGAGGCTGAAATCCGAGTGCGTGTGCAGATGGACAAAATCCGATGCCATGATCTTCAACGCTTTCGAGCGGAACGCATGCCGATCATTCCCATTCGATGGTGCCGGGCGGCTTGGAGGTGATGTCATACACCACGCGGTTGACCCCGAGGACCTCGTTCACGATGCGGTTGGAAATCCGGGACAGGAGTTCGGTGTCCGCGGGAAACCAGTCCGCGGTCATCCCGTCGACACTCTGGATGAGGCGCACCACGACCACACGCTGGTAGGTCCGTCGGTCACCCATCACACCCACCGACCTCACCGGCAGCAGGACCGCGAAGGCCTGCCAGAGCTGATCATACAGCCCTGCGGCCCCCACCTCCTGAAGAATGATATCATCGGCCTCACGGATGATCCGCAGCCTTTCCTGGGTCACCTCTCCCACAATCCGCACCGCCAAACCCGGGCCCGGAAAGGGATGCTGGGCGATGAATTTCTTGTCCACCCCAAGCTCCAGGCCGAGGACCCGGACCTCATCCTTGAAAAGCTCTCGCAAAGGCTCCACCAGCTTGAACTTCAGACCCTTAGGCAGCCCCCCCACATTGTGGTGGGATTTAATGCTGGAAGAGGGACCCTTGACCGGGCTGCTCTCGATCACATCCGGATAGATGGTGCCCTGTGCGAGGAAATCCGCGCCACCGATCCTCTGGGCTTCCTGCTCGAAGATACGGATGAACTCCCGGCCGATGATCTTGCGCTTCCGCTCCGGGGAAGTCACCCCCTGGAGCTTCCCCAGGAACCGCTCGGATGCATCCACCCCGGTCACGTTCAAGGAGAAACTGGCCTTGAACTTTTCCATCAGGGACAGGTATTGATTCTTACGCAGCAGGCCGTTGTCCACAAAAATGCAGTGGAGCTTGTCTCCTATGGCTCGGCTGATGATCATGGAGGCGACCAGAGAATCGACCCCGCCGCTCAGTCCGCAGACCACGTGACCGTCCCCGACCTGGTCCCGGATCTCTACCACCTTCCGGTCAACGAACGAACCCATGCTCCAGTCGGCCTTGAGCCCGGCCTGTTCAAACAGGAAGTTGGAGAGGACCTTGAGCCCCTGATCGGTGTGGATGACCTCGGGATGGAACTGAACACCGAAAAAGCCCTGCTCTCGGTTCTCGATCACGGCCGTGTCGCAGTTGGAGGTCACACCGGTGGCAGCAAAGCCCGGCGGGAGCGCCTCGACTTTGTCTCCGTGGCTCATCCATACCTGACTCTGGTCCCGAATCCCGGCCAGGAGGCCGGACCCGTCTTCGATCTTGAGTGCTGCAAACCCATATTCCCGCTTCTCGCTTGGGCTGACCTTGCCGCCCAGGAGGTAGGCCATGAGCTGAAGCCCATAGCAGATCCCCAGTATCGGAATCCCCAGGCTGAAGATCTCTGGAGACGGGAGCGGAGACCCCTCATCATAAACGCTCTGGGGTCCACCTGAGAGGATCAGGGCCGATGGCCGCTCCTTTTTAAGCCTGGAAACGGGCAGCTGATAGGAAAAAATCTCTGAATACGCCCCCAACTCCCGGACCTTGCGCGCGATCAACTGAGTGAGCTGAGAGCCGAAATCCAGTATGTAAACCTTATCCATGAAGAGATTTTATCAGAGGCCTCAAGCAATGTAAACGAAGTGTTGTTTTTGGTGTTTTTTCCCCTATTTTCCTTCTCAAAAACATGACCGTGACCCTTAGAAAATGGATTTCTAGCCCCTCGAAGAGGGTGAAAAGGAGTGGTCGAGAGAATTATCTCACTGTGTGGCGAAAGGTTGGGTGGGATACACAGTGGGGGTGGAGAGAAGGCGGCTGGCTTGACGAGACTCGGGGAATTTCTTATAGTGGGCATGAAATGAACGGAATCGACAGAATCATCTCTGACCTGTGTGTCCAGACAGAATCCAAGATCGTACTACTGGTCATGGACGGGCTCGGCGACCTGCCGCAGGACGGCCGGACACCGCTGGAAACGGCACAAACACCCCATCTCGACCGACTGGCTTCAGAAGGCGCCTGCGGCCTGACCGATCCGGTCTCCATGGGGATAACACCCGGGAGTGGCCCGTCCCACCTGTCTCTTTTCGGCTACGACCCCACGCACTATCGGCTGGGTCGGGGAATCCTGGAGGCCCTGGGAGTGGACGTCAACGTGGGCCCCGATGACCTGGTGGCAAGAGGAAACTTCGCCACCCTGAAAGAAGGTCTCATAACAGACCGCCGGGCGGGCCGAATCCCAACAGAAAAAAACCAAGAACTGTGCCGCACGCTGAACGAGGCCCTCTCTCCCATCGAGGGCGCCGGTATCCGTGTGTATCCCGGAAAGGAGCACCGCTTCGTGGTCCAATTCACACGCCCTGGCCTGAGGGACGCCCTCACCGACGCGGACCCCCAGAAAGAGCACAAGCCCCGGGCTTACACAGAGGCGCTCGAACCGGAAGCCCGAGACTCGGCCGCGCTCGTCAATGCCTTCCTGGACAGGGCGACCGAGATCCTGCAGGGCCAGGCCAGGGCCAACACCGTGCTGCTGCGGGGATTCGCCCGCTATCCCGACATACCGACTATGCGAGAGCGCTTCAAGCTCCGGCCCGCGGCCATCGCAAATTACCCCATGTACAGGGGACTGGCCACGCTGGTGGGCATGGAGGTGCTCGAGGTGGGTCCGAAGATCTCCGACCTGTTCTCCACCCTGGAACGGCATTATTCCGAGTTCGATTTTTTCTATGTACACATCAAGAAGACCGACTCCTCCGGAGAGGACGGTGACTTTGCTTCCAAGACAGAAGCGATCACACGGGCGGATACCTTCATCCCTCGCATCACGGCCCTCGGGCCCGATGTCCTGGTCGTCACCTCTGATCACTCCACGCCTTGCCAGCTAAAGGCCCATTCCTGGCATCCCAATCCCTTCCTGGTCCATGCCGAGACCGCTCAGCCTGACCTGGTCTCGACCTTCTCAGAGAGGGCCTGCAGCCAGGGATACCTCGGCCGCTTCCCTGCTGTACATGCCATGGCCCTGATGCTGGCACATGGCGGAAAGCTTAAAAAATACGGAGCATGATGCGGAAAAAACTCCCATTTTTCCTGCTTTTTCTGGCCGGATGCAGCGCCCTGATCCCCGCCTCCGGCCAAGGAGACCCCCGGATCGAGATCTATGACCTGCGTCCCTACACCCATTCCACATTCACTCGGATCGCCGTGGATGTGGGAAAGCTGCGCGAATACAATGCCGACGCGCTGTTCGGGCCGGACCGCATCTAT
Source organism: Candidatus Aminicenantota bacterium (assembly GCA_030614685.1). GTDB lineage: Bacteria > Acidobacteriota > Aminicenantia > Aminicenantales > Aminicenantaceae > JAUXEH01. The sequence goes on along the minus strand of JAUWTO010000006.1, from coordinate 3,233 downwards.
GTCGATATCTACCAGGCTAAGCTCAATCCCATCCTGCACAACAAGGTCATCGAAGTGCAGAACGGGTATGTGAAACAGATCCGGATCGGGCAGAAAAACTCCACGACCGTCCGGGTGGTGGTAGACCTGGACTTCGAGGAGATCAAGCGCTACAACGTCTTCCATCTCTTCGATCCCTTCCGCATCGTCATCGACATCCATCCGGACTTTGCCGTGCCCGATGTCAAGCCCGCGGCGTCTCCCAAGCCCGCCGACCCCACTCAGCAGGGGTACAGCCTGGCACGCCAGCTCGGGCTGGGGGTCAAACGCGTCGTCCTGGACCCCGGCCACGGAGGCAAGGACCCAGGCTGCATCGGCAAGAAGGGCACCCAGGAAAAGAGCGTGGTCCTGGACGTGGCGCTCAAGCTGAAGGCCATCCTGGAAAAGAAGACCGACCTGGAGGTGATCCTGACCCGGGAATCGGACATCTTCATACCGGTCGAGACCCGCACGGTCATCGCCAATCAGCAGCAGGCCGATCTCTTTATCTCCATCCATGCCAACTCCAATCCCAGGAAAGGGTATTCGGGTGTGACGACCTTTTACCTGAATATCCCCAGCGATTCCTCGGTCATGGAGACGGTGGCGAGGGAGAACGCGACCTCGACCAAGAACATGAGCCAGATGGGTGAGATCCTCGGCCAGATCCTGCGGGAGGATAAGATCAAGGAATCCACGGACCTGGCGCAGCGCATGCAGTCTCAGCTGGTCAAACATCTGAACACACGCTACAAGGATGTCAAGAACCAGGGGGTCAAGAGCGGCCCGTTCTGGGTTCTGATCGGAGGGGATATGCCGTCCGTCCTGATCGAGATCTCGCACCTCAGCAACAGCCAGGAGGAAAGCCGCCTACAGACCGACAGCTACCGCAGGGAGGTTGCCGAGGGAATCTACCAGGGGATCATCGATTATATCGATTCGCTGGGAAAAGGAATATGAAGATCATGAAAAGACGAACGTTCATCAAAGACATGGCCGTTGGCGGGATGATGCTCAACCTCCCGCACAGCCTTTTGGCGCAGGCAAATCCGGGCCCGCTACTGGCCCAGGTCACGGGCGAGGACCCGGCCCTCATCACCAGAGAGGCCGTGAACATCCTGGGAGGGATGTCCAAGTTCGTGGCTAAGGGCGAAAAGGTCCTGGTCAAGCCAAACATCGGCTGGGACCGTACCCCAGAGCTCGGGGCCTGTACCAACCCGGAAGTGGTCAAGGCGCTGGTGGAGATGTGTATTGAGGCGGGCGCCAAGGAGGTCACGGTCATGGACAATCCCTGCAATCCCGCCCGCCGCACCTATTTCCGTTCCGGGATCTCCAAAGCCGCCAAAGATGCCGGAGCCAAGGTCCCCTACCCCAATGACTACAAGCTCAAGAAGACGCCGCTGAACGGAGAGCTCCTCAAAGAATGGAAGATCTACAGCGATTTCATCGAGACGGACAAGATCATCAATGTCCCCGCCACCAAGCACCACAGCCTCTCCCGGGTGACCCTGGGCATGAAGAACTGGTTGGGGGCCTGCGGCGGCAATCGCAACCAGATGCACCAGGGCCTGGATCAATCCATGGTCGACCTGGCGGCATTCTTCAAGCCTGCCCTCACGGTGTTGGATGCATATCGTGTCCTGTTCCGGAACGGGCCTCAAGGAGGCCGACTGTCCGATGTCAAGGAGCACAAGACCGTGGTGGCGGGGGTGGATTATGTGGCCGTCGATGCCTTAGGCGCCACATTTCTGGATGTCGATCCCTCCGAGCTGCGCTTTTTGCAGATAGCCCGGGAGCGGGGACTGGGCGAGCCAGACCTGGAGAAAGTGAACATTGAAAAAAGAACTCTCTAGAAAATACCGAAACCTCCAGTACCTGCGCATCTTCAGCCAGTACGTCTTCTTCGTCCTCTTCTTCTATCTCCTGCTGAGAACCCGCTTCCCGGAAGGGGACTACATCGGCCATGTCGAGATCTTCTTTCACTTCGATCCCCTGCTCGCGCTCACGACCTTCATCGCCTCGCGCGTGTTCTTCCCGGCCTTCCTCCTGGCCGGCGTGACGCTCCTCCTGACGCTCCTCCTGGGACGGGTCTTCTGTGGTTGGTTCTGCCCGCTGGGCTCCCTTCACCAGTTCTTCTCCTGGCTCTTCAAAAAGGCAAAACTCCTGAAGCCCAAGCTCCCCAAAGACAACCACACGGCCTGGAAGTACTATCTCCTGTTCCCCATCCTGATCGGCACACTGTTTTCTCTCAACCTGATAGGATTTCTGGATCCCTTCTCGCTCCTTTACCGGTCTTTCGCCGTAGGAATCCTGCCCGCAGTGGACCACACGACCTCGAGCCTCATCGGGCTCCTTTACAGCGCCGACCTCTCATCTCTGGGAGACGGGCTCGTCCAGTATTTCGAGATCCTGAGTCTGAACAGTGTATTCCTGCAAGGCTTCTTCATCGGAATCCTGTTCCTGGGCCTCCTCCTGCTCAACATGACACGGGAGCGGTTCTGGTGCCGCTATCTCTGCCCCCTCGGGGCCCTCCTGGGACTGTTCGCCCGCTGGAACCTGCTCAAACTCCGCATTGATGAGGACAAGTGCATCAAATGCAATCTGTGCACGCTCCAGTGCCAGACCCAGGCCGATCCTTTCCCCAACGCAGAGTGGAAGCGGTCGGAGTGTGACTACTGCTTTACGTGCGCTGCCGTCTGCCCCACCGCCGCCATCGGATTCGGGCCCCGACCTGCGCTTGCGGACCGCAAGCTCGTGGATCTGGACCGAAGGAGGTTGATCCTTACATCCTTCGCAGGGGTAGTGGCCGCGCCCTTCTTCCGCCTGTCTCCGGCACGGGCCCGGGCCTCAGAAAAACTCATACGCCCTCCGGGGGCCCTCCCTGAGAAGCAGTTCCTGCAAAAATGCATCAAATGCGGCGAATGCATGAAGGTGTGTCCCACCAACGCCCTCCAGCCGACCCTTACCGAGGCCGGACCCGAAGGGATCTGGACCCCCATGATCGTCCCCAGGATCGGTTACTGCGAGTACTACTGCTCCCTGTGCACACAGGTCTGCCCCACCGGCGCCATCCAGGAACTGGATATCGAGGCCAAGAACAAGATCAAAATGGGCTCTGCCTGGATCGACCGCAACCGCTGCATCCCCTGGAAATTCGGAAATCCCTGCATCGTGTGTGAGGAGCACTGCCCGGTCTCACCCAAGGCCATCCAGCT
>JAUWTO010000322.1 GCA_030614685.1 Candidatus Aminicenantota bacterium | reverse complement strand
TCGGATCGGAGAACAACTTTTTCGTCAAGACCGACGTGGAAGAAAAATATCAGGAAGCCATGTACAACTCCCTGGTGGACAAGACCGCCCTGCTGGAGAACGTCATGATCAAGAGCGATGGTGACGTGGACTTCCTGGACGAAAGCCTGACCGCCAACGGCCGGGCCGTGGTCCAGCGCAGGAAGATGCGGGTCAGGCTGGGCAGCCGTATGGTGGACATCTTTTCCGGATCCATCGACCTGCCTCCCCTGGAAGAGCTGGACGGGATGATCTTCGCCTTTATCACGCGCCGCAACACCATCATGAACTTTGCCCAGGAGCTGTCCCCGGAGCAGGCCGTGCTGGCCTATCTCTGGGGTGAGAGCACGCACAGCTATGCCAGCCAACCGCTCAAGGCCGGGGAGTCAGTCCGCATCGTCGGTACCGACCCCTTCATCATTGGATCCCGGGCCGCCAAGGTCAACCGGCTCTACGAGATCCTCATGACCCTGGTCGCCAATTTCCCGGGCAAGATCAAATTTATGCAGTACAACACGGGCGGCATGGGAGAGATCATTGAAACCCTGGAGGAAAACGGGCGGAAGACAAAGCGCCTGGTGCGCAAGGTCAAACGCGTGCCCATCGACCTGATGGCCCGGATCCAGCGGGGCGATCTAAGAGAAACCAACACCTACGAGAAGGGCAGCCTTGGCACCCGGGAGATCGTGATGGTGGAAGGCCAGGGACTGGATGATTGGGATGTGAGGAAGTACTACGGCGAAGAGCAGATCGAGTCCTATATCAGGGACATGGTCGAGGGCCGTAAGGCCTACACGGAAGAGATCGCGCTCGAGGGTTTGCGGGACGAGATCCTGTATGCGGCCGAACGCTCCTACCGTATCGACAAGAGCGCCAAGAGAACGACCGTGGCGGTCCCCGGGGGGCAGGAACAGGAAGACAAAGCCCGGGTCGCTCCCTCTCTCCCCTCGGAGTTCAAATCCCGTCCGCGGCGAGACGGATTCCGCCGTTCGCGCTAGCGTCCCGAATCTTCCCCGAAAAGCCTGTTTTCCAGATCCTCTGCCATTAGATGCAGCAGCAGCAGATGGATCTCCTGGATGCGGGGCGTCGAATCAGACGGAACGTCCAGAAGGCAGTCCACCAGGGCGGCTGTGCTCCCTCCGCCCCGGCCGGTCAGCGCGATGCATGTCAAGCCCATTTCCCGGGCCTTTTCCAGGGCGCAGAGAATGTTGGGGGAGTCCCCGCTGGTGGAGAGCCCCAGCACCACATCTCCCGGTGCTCCCAGGGCCTCAATCTGGCGGCTGAAAACCTGATCATAGGCTGAATCGTTGGCAATGGATGTGAGCACCGAGGTGTCGGTGGTTAAAGCCAGGGCGGCCAGCGCGGATCTTTCCCGTAGGAAGCGGTTGACGAGCTCTGAGGCAAAATGCTGGGCCTGTGAGGCGCTCCCCCCGTTCCCGAAGATGAGGATTTTGTACCCGCTGCGCAGGCATTCGGCCATGCGGTCCAGGGCCTCACGAAATCTCCGGCCCCGCTCCGCAAAGAACGCGAGGCCTGCCTGATGCATCTCTTCCAAACTCTTCAGGGACTCCATGTCCATCTCCTTATTCCTCACTCTTGCCTCTTATGGGGCAGGTTGGGGTTGACCGTGTCTCTGATGCCTGCCGCCACCGTTTCCCGGACAGTTTCGATCAACCGCGGCATGGTCGACACATCATGGCCTTCCACGGAGACCGGGGCGTGGATCTTGATCTTGATGGTCCCCCTCTTGGTGAAAAAAGCCCCCTTGGGCATGATCTCGAAGCTGCCGATGATGGAGATGGGGACGATCGGAGCCCCGGTCTCCAGGGCGAGGTAGAATCCGCCCCTCCGGAACTTCTGGAGATGCCCGTCCAGGCTCCGCGTTCCTTCCGGGAAGATCAGGAAAGAGTGCCCCTTCTCCCGGATCAAACGGACGGCCCTCTGGATGGCCTTCTTCCCCCCCTCCCGGCCCTTCCGATCGACCGGGATGAACTCCGCCACCCGCATGGCCTGGGCCAGGAAGGGGATACGGAAAAGTTCTTGCTTGGCGATGACACGCATGAAACAGGGGAGGACGATGAACATCATGGGTCCGTCCACCAGGCTGAGGTGATTGGGCATGTACACGTAAGTCTGGTCAAAATCCACATTCTCTTGTCCGCTCACCTCCAGTTTGACGCCCAGGACGGCCCGGCCCAGACGAACGCCGGACCGGCCCACGAATACTATGGGGGGCAGCCAGTGGAAGATACCACAGATGAGCAGCACGGGAATCGCCAGGATGGCGATAACGATGTATAGGAATAAAAGTACAAAAGTCCGCATAAGTCCGATGATTATACCACACTAATCTCTGGACTGAAAAACGGGAATCGAAGGCCGACGATCAGGTGCCGCCGGTCATATTGTGGATCTGTCCCTCGGGGCCGACGATCCATGACCCGCCCCAAGAGGCCAGATCATGATTGAAACTGGGAAAATCTTCGATGATGTAAAAGCCGGCGCTGGGATTGGCTGGATCGTACAGGTATTCATCACTGTAAACATTGTCACGACCATAGGAACCGACCACGAATTCGTCAAATCCCCATCCCCCGTTATCATCAACGAATTCGGCCCCCCATTGGCCGCTGGCAGCATCCCGC
>JAUWTO010000140.1 GCA_030614685.1 Candidatus Aminicenantota bacterium | reverse complement strand
GCCGGTGTTCATGGCCAGGAACGATCCCACGAAGTGCAGGAAGGCGCTGGCCGTCATGGCCACCCCGGCCGCCAGAACGATCTCCTTGAGGCGGGGGCGGGCGTAGCGGAAGATGTCAGCGCTGGTCACGGCCCCTACGATAAAGCCTCCGGCCACGACCGAGGCCGCCGCCCCCAGGGTCATGGGATAGGGGTCAGGCTGGTGTGCGGCTGCCAGCGACTGCAGTGTCTCGGGCGGCAGGAAGTGAAATCCCATCTTGAAGATCCCCCACACGAAGATGATGATCATAAAGGGGGAGGCGATCCAGCTCAGGACACTCAGGCCCCGGATCCCGAATATGGCCGGAACCATCATGACCAGCCCACACACAAAGGAAAAGAGCGGGAGCGAGAAATCCGTCTTCAAGTAGAACTGCACAGTCCGGGCGAAAAAGGCCGCCTGCACCCCGAACCAGCCCATGAGGGATAAGGCGATCGACAGCGAAATGAGGACCGCCCCGATCCGACCGAAGGAGAAGTTGGCGATGAGGGGCGTGCTCAAGCCGGTCCGGGCGCCTATGTAACCCGTAAGCGCCATGATCACGATCAGGATGATCTCGCCCAGGAGATAGGAGAGCACAACGGCCTGCATCCGGCCCAGCCCCATGCCGATCATCATGCCCCTAAAGATGGCGGACATGACCACAGCGATCCCGATCCAGATCACGGCCAGCTCGACCCAGGATCGGCGTTTTTCGTACGGGACAGGTTCCAGAGAATAATCTTCCAGGACCTGGGATTTTTCAGTCAATGTCCGATCGTTCCTTATAATGCTGGATCTTTTTCCGGACTGCGGCCTCACACACCTTGCAGAACGGCTTGCTCCCCTTGGAGAACATGATGCAGTCGACCATGGGACGGTAGAGTCCCTGCGAGGAGTAGCCTGCACCCTCATAGGCCCCGACTTTGCTGCGGAAGCGGCTCTGATTGAGATATTCGTCCACCCAGTCCGAGTGCTCCCGGTCCGCCCGTTCGTATTCCTTTTCGGCTGCGGCGATCTCTGCGGCCGGCGCCTCGGTCCGCTTGAGCTCCGCTGTGCGGTCGTTCATGGCGCGGCGCCGCTTCTGCCAGGCCAGGTCCTTCTCGTCGAACCCGGCTTTTTCCCAGGGCGTGGGCAGGGCTGTGTCCTTGCCTACCAGGTCCTTCCACTTGAGGTTCTCGGGATCCAGCAGGGCTGTTATGTTGGCCTCCAGGGGCTCGACCCCCTTGGGATAGAATTCGTTATAGGCCACGGCGGATGTGTAGTACTCGTCCGCCAAGCCTGTGAACGAGTGGCCGAACTCGTGGATGAAGATGTATTCGTGGAACTGCGTGTCTGCCGTGAAGGTGCAGTAGAAGTTATAGATCCCGCCCCCGCCGTAGCGCTTGTGGTTGATCATGATCATTACGGCGTCGTAGGGGACATGGGCGGCGATGTCGCGGAGTGCCTTGTTGTCTTCGGTGAGCAGGTAGCGCTCCGATCCCAGGGCATTGAAGGACGAGTTGAGCGGTGTGTTCTTGTAGATCCCGGCCCGGGGCTCGTCCGTGCCGCTCTCCTCAGAGGGTTTCAGGACGCCGCGGATGTTGAAGCTGTTCTTCATGGACTTGTAGGGTTCGTATCGGAAAAAAATCCCGGTGAACCTCTCGATGTCGGCCTTGAATTTGGGGGCTTCCTCGCGGGTGTATCCCTCGCCCACGATGGCGATGTCGACCTTTGTGTGGGGATCACCGCCTGTGTGGGCGTCGATGATCTCTATAGACGGATCGAGGACCTTGTCCCGGATGATGCCGATGTCTGCCGGGTCTATTTGGCAGCTGAAGATCTCCTTGAGCACATTGTCCCGGTCTCGTTTCTCCAGCACGAACCGGATGGGCCGCTTCGGGCAGGGGATTAGCGCCGTCTCATGGAACGTGCGCTTCACTCCCTCCGATGCCGGCCCGCTGGTCTGGTACTCGCCGAAATAGGAGTCGAATCCCCGCGAGAACAGGAGCTCGCTGGAATCGGCGTCAAAGACCTTGTAGTAGTATTTCCCGTTGTTGAAGCGGTCGATGAGGCGGGTGCGGCTTCCCGCCCAGGTCCCGTAGGCATAGACCTGGTCGATGGTCACGATCTCTGACTCTGCGTCGCCGATGTGGAAGTAGTCGATGCGCATGGTTGTGTCCGTGAACACGTCGTCGAAGCTTGCGAAGCTTGAGGCCCCTTGCGCGCAGGCCGCCATCGGGAGCAGCAGGATGCAGCCAATCAAAACATTCCATACTTTCATTGTTCACCCCGGTTCATTTGATCAGCCCTATGATGATATCACTCCCAGATAAAATCAACCTCTATTTTATTTGGGGTCAGACCATGTCATCTTATTGATAAATAATGAGATAAGCTCTTAGAGTGCCCCAAATATGATCTTAGGAGTCTGGTTTTGGGGGCGAAAACAGCACTCTAAGGATACAAGAGTATTCCTTATTTCGGTAGATTGCTTAGCATTATGATTTAGGGGCCAAAAAGCACAGCCTAAGCCCCAAAAAAGGGCAATTCATGGCACTAAGTTTATTAGAATAAACAATATTTCATGGTCTGACCCCAAAATACCAAAATGCCGTGAAGTTGGGCGCAGAGTACATTGTCACCGGCGATAAGGCGCTCAAGGCTGTGGGTGAATATCAAGGCATTAAGATCTTGACCCCTCAGGAGTTCCTGAGAACGATCCAGGTTGCCTGATTCAGATCGGTTTCTGGGATTGCTTCAGTAGTGGTCGGAGCGCATTATTGCGGTCCGGGCAGCTGAGCGGTCAATACAATTTGTGTTATGTGGTTGACTATACCGCCCCAGGCGATTATGTTAATAGCGTCAGCATGGGGTGCATATGATCGAATGCCCGGATTGTCGGAGCCAGAACACCGACGACTCTAAATTCTGCAAGGAGTGTGCCGCACCACTCCAATCCACCGACCAGTCCGCCTTCCAGGAGACTAAAACCATAGGGAACATCCCCCAGAAACTCACCCTCAACATTGGCTCACAGATCGGCAAGTACGAGATCATCGGCAAGCTTGGCGGCGGCGGCATGGGGGTCGTCTTCAAGGCCAAAGACATCCGCCTGAAGCGCACCGTGGCCCTCAAGCTCCTCCCCCCGGAACTCATGTGCGATCCCGAGTACTACCAACGGTTCATACAGGAGGCCCAGGCCGCCTCCATGCTGGAGCACCAGAACATCTGCACTATACATGAGATCGACGAGGCCATTGACGGGCAGTGCTATATTGCCATGTCCTATTACGAGGGCGAGACCATCAAGGAGAGGGTGGAATCAGGCCCCATCCCCATCGATAAGGCCCTGGACATCGCCATTCAGATCGCCCGGGGGCTCTCCAAGGCCCACACCAACGGCATCGTCCACCGCGATATCAAGCCGGCCAATGTGATGGTCATGGACGATGGCCTGGCTGTCATTCTGGATTTCGGCTTGGCCAAACTCTCTGGCCAGACCCGCCTCACCAAGCCCGCCACCATCCTGGGGACCGTGGCCTACATGTCTCCCGAGCAGGCCTCGGGCCGCGACATCGACCTGCGCTCCGACATCTGGTCCTCCGGTGCCGTCCTCTATGAGATGCTAACCGCCCACATCCCCTTTGACGGCGACAACGAACAAGCCGTGATCTATGGCATCATGAAGCGGCCGCCCATCCCACCCACTGACTTCAACAAGGAGATCCCACCTGATTTAGAAAGGATCACACTGAAGTGCCTGCACAAGGTCACGACCCAGCGCTATCAGACCGCGGACGAGCTCCTCTCCGAGCTCGAATCCCTGCGCAGGAGCCTGTTGTTCAAGAAGCACGAGACGGCCACTCAGGTGGCGCGCAGGAGCGACATCAAGAAAGACACCGAGCAGCGCCAGGCCACGATCATGCTGGTCCGAATCTCAGGCTATGCCAAGCTGCGTGAGAAGTCTGATGTGGAAGAGGCCGCCTCCCTCATGCAGAGCTGCTATGAGATCTGCAGCTCGGTGGACGAAAAATACGGCGGCCACATAAACAAGATCGAGGAGGACACGCTCCAGTTCAGCTTCGGAGTCCCCCAGGCCATAGAGAATCCCCCCCGCAAGGCCGTGAATGCCGCCTTAGAGATCCGCACCAACCTGCAGCGCTTCAATCAGAGGGAAGTGCCGGAGATCCTCCTGAACGTACGGATCGGCATCAACACCGGCCGCGTCATTGTAGGGTCCATTGGGACAGGTCCAACCCCCGATTTTTTCGTCATGGGTGACACGGTCAATGTGGCCTCTGAATTATTGGATGCGGCCCAGGACGGCCAGATCGTGGTGGGCCCCCTCACACACAAGTACACACGCGCCGACTTCCGCTACAATTCCTTGAAGCCCCTCGTGCTCGAAGACACCGACAGTGCTATCCCCATCCACGAGCTCCTGACCGCCAAACAGAAGATCCACCGGCCTGAGCCCTCGGAGGAACGCATCGTCCAGTCCGAGATGGTGGGGCGCAACCAGGAGCTCGGCAGCGTCCTTTCCCACGTTCAGAAAGCCATAAACTGCGAAGGTTCCATCCTCTCTGTGATCGGGGAGGCCGGGATCGGGAAGTCGCGCCTAATCGCGGAGCTCAAACAAAAGGCGGACCGGCAACAAGTGAATCTCCTCGAGGGCCGCGCCATCTCCATCGGCAAGAACCTGAGCTTCTCTCCCCTGATCGACGCCCTGAAGACCTGGGCGCGGATCCAGGAGCAGGACGGCCCCACCGAGTCGTTCCAGAAGCTCGAGGCCGCGATCCTCGAAACCTACCCCGAGGGTGTGGCAGAGACCTTGCCCTTTATCGCCACCCTTATGGGGATGTCGCTCCCACCGGCGTACAAGGACCGCGTCAAAGGGCTCGCCGGTGAGGCATTAGAAAAATTAATCCTGGTCAGCCTCCGCACGCTCATCATAAAGGCTGCGGAGCAGAAGCCGCTCGTCTTTATCCTGGAGGACCTGCACTGGGCCGACACCACCTCGATCGAGATGCTGAAGGCGCTCTTCCGTGTGGCCGAGGAACATCCGGTCCTTTTCATCAACGTATTCCGCCCCGGCTACGAGGAGACGAGCGAGAGGCTGCTTAAGAGTGTGCGTGCCCGCTACTATCACATGCACGAGGAGATCCGCCTCGGCCTTTTGGACGAGAGCCACGCCGAGGAACTCCTCCAGAACCTCCTCAAGATCAAGGGATTCCCTTCGCCCTTGATGAAACGCATCGCCTCGATCACCGGGGGCAATCCCTTCTTTATCGAGGAGATCGTGCGCTCCCTCATAGACCAGGAGGCCGTGGAGCTCAAGGACGGCGGCTTCCAGGTTTCGGCCCGGATCGACCAGGTGGAGATCCCCTCCACCATAGACGACGTGCTTATGAGCCGCATCGACCGCCTCGACGAGGAAACCAGGATGCTTCTCAAGGTCGCATCCGTGATCGGCCGCAACTTCTTCTACAAGATCCTGGTGGATGTGGCCGACACCGTGGTGGATGTGGACGGCAAGCTCGCCTTCCTCAAGAGCGTGCAGCTCATCCTTGAGCGGAAGCGCATGCAGGAGCTCGAGTATCTTTTTAAGCACACCCTGGCCCAGGAGGCCACCTACAAGTCGATTTTGACCACGCAGAGGAAGGCCCTCCACCTCAAGATCGCAGACTCGATCCGCGATGTCTTTGCTGTGCGCCTCGCCGAATTCTACGGGATGCTTTCCTATCATTATACTCGGGGGGAGGACCTCGAGAAAGCGGAGGAGTTCCTGATAAAATCCGGGGAAGAGGCCATGAAGGCATCAGCATCGTCCGAGGCCCTTAATTATTATCAGGATGCGCTCGACATCTATCTTCGGCTGTGCGGAGAAAACACCGATCCGGGGAAGATCGCCCGGCTCGAGAAGAACATCGCCCTGGCCTATTACAACAAGGGCCAGTACCAGGAGGCCGTCGAGTCCTACGACAGGGTCCAGCCCCATTACTGGATGAAGCTTCCCACCAGCAAGGCTGGGATGATCCTGAAGTTTTTGAACAGCTTCGTACATATGCTCATCG
>JAUWTO010000257.1 GCA_030614685.1 Candidatus Aminicenantota bacterium | reverse complement strand
TGCCTCGAGGACTTGCACTGGGCAGACCCATCCTCCATGGAGCTCCTGCGCCGCATCTTCCTGGAGATCAATTTCTCGGTCCTGTTCATCTGTGTATACCGGCCGTCCATCAGACTATTCACATCCCAGCAGGCAAAGCAGCTCGGAGATTCTTATCATGAGGTCCGGCTTCAGGACCTCTCCCCCTCGGATACGCAGACCATGCTCGAGTCTTTGCTGGGGACCGGGGACATCCCGGAAGCGCTGCGTCACTTCATCCAGGATAGGGTGGCGGGGAATCCCTTTTATCTGGAAGAAGCGATCAATTCATTGATCGATACGGAGACTCTTGTCAAAGAAAATGACCAATGGCGATTGACCCGGCCGATCTCCTCTTCGATCGGTTCACACAGCATCAACGGGATGATATCGGCACGCCTGGACCGCCTCGATAAGCGGGCCAAGCGGGTCCTGCAGGAGGCCTCGGTGATCGGGAGGTCGTTCCCACGAGAGATCCTGAAAAAGGTCACAGAGCACAAGGAGGCGGTGCAGGACTTCCTGGATGAACTGGTGAGCCTGGACCTGCTCAGGGTCAGGCCCGACCTGCAGGGAACGACGTATGATTTTAAGCACGCGATCATTCAGGAGGTCGTGTATGATGGACTCCTCAAAATAGAAAGCCAGGATGTGCACCAACGGATCGGGGATGCCATAGAGGCTCTGTACCCGGGGCGCCTGGCTGAGTTTTTCGAAACGCTGGCATTTCATTACGAGAGGGGGAAGTCCCAACGCAAGGCGGTCGACTATCTCATTCAATCCGGCAAAAAGAGTTCCAAACGCTATTCCGTCGAAGAGGCGCATCAATACTATCGGAAAGCCTTCCACACATTCATGCAGGAGATCGATTCGGGAATCTTCGATCAGGTCTCATTGGTCAGGCTTCTGAATACTTGGTCGCCCGTCTTCTATTTCCGCGGCAGCTTCGAAGAGCTGGAGGCTTTGCTGATGGAACACTTGGACCTGGTCCGATCCCTGAAGGACAAGGAAGAGCGGGGTATGTTCTATGTCTGGCTCGGGATGTGTCTGTGGGGGAGGGCCAGGTTCGAGGAGTCCTATGCGTATCTCCATCGTGCGCTGAAGTTGGGGGAGGAGATCGGCAGCAAACGTGTCATCGGATACGTGGGGGCCTGGCTTCCCTGGCCGTGTGCCGAGTTGGGACTCTTCGATGAAGCCCTGGTGCATGCCGAGCGGGCCAGGGATATGGCCGCTCATTTCGAAGCGGACGACTATCCCTACTACCAGTCCCTCGATTCCAGCGCCTTTGTCCATTTTGCGGCGGGCAGACCTGCGAAGATCCATGAACTGGGCCAGGCGCTTTTGGAATACGGGGAAAAGAGGTCCAGCATACGGGCGATCACCTGGGGCTATTTTGTGAAGGGATGGGGCAGCATGGCGGCTGGAGATTTCCCGTCGGCCATCAGTTTCAATGAACAGGCGATCCGTTCCTCTCGGGACCCCTTCTACACGCAGTTCCCCAAGTTGTCCTTGGGGATGAGTTATGTGTCCAATCAGGAATTCGACAAGGCCGAGGAGCCTCTGAGGGATGTGCTGAACCACGCGCAGAAGCACGGCAGCGAGATACTCGGGTTGGCGGCCGAGGCCTTTCTGGGCGCCATAGCCATCCAATCCGGGGATTTCTCAGGGGGGGTGGCCCTACTGGAGCGGGCCGGGGCCCACTTCCGGCAAAACAAGGCCCGCTGGCGAACGGCCTTCATCGATCTGATCCTGGGAGAGGTCTATCTGAATCTTTATCAGAAACGCAAATCCCCCATCAGCCTGTCTGTGCTGTTCAGAAACCTTCCGTTCCTGGTTAAGAATCTTCCGCGTGCCGCCCGGCAGGCCGAACACCACTTCCGAAGGGTCATCGAAACTGCGGAAAGCATAGATGCTGTGGGCTTCCAGGGACAGGCGCATCTCGGGTTGGCAAAATTGCACACAGCCAGAAGACAGTACGCCCGCGCGGATCAATGCCTGCAGACGGCCGTTCACATATTCGAGACGTGTGCGGCCGACGCCTACCTGGAGCAGGCGCGGCAGCTCCAGCGCGAGCTGGAAACCTGAGCCTCAGGAAGGCTCCGAGGTGTTTATAAGCGGGCTGGCGAAGAGCCCGCTCAGGAAGAGGTTGATCGGCCAGAAAAACCATCTATTGGCCGTCTGTCTGCCCCTCATGCGGATCGACTTGAGAGACATGAATTCCTTCCACACCCATTCGAGGCCTTTCTGCAGTTCCTCAGGTGACATGTTCTTTGGCTGGAAGACGACGTGCTGCGTGTCGAACCTGCTCCAGTCACCATTCGGAAAGAGCAGACGCTCTTCTCGCTGCATTTGCTCGAACAGAGGGGTACCCGGATAGGGCGTAAGGATGTGGAAGGAGGCGAAGTCCAACCCGGAATCGATCGCGAAATCCAACGTCTTCTCGAAAACGCCGGCATCGTCATGGTCGAAGCCGAAGATGAAGGACGCCCCCACCATGATGCCGAAACTGTGGATCCTTTCCACGGCTTCCTGATAAAAGTCCGGTTGATTGATCGGTTTGTTCACTTGCTTCAGACTTTCCCCCACCATGGAGTCCAGCCCCAGCGAGAGGATGCAGCATCCCGCCTGCCGGGCCAACTCCAGGAGCTCCAGGTCTTTGGCGATGCTGACTGATGCCTGGGTGTACCATCTTTTATTAAGCGGTGCCAGGCGCAGGAGCAGTTCTTTGGCGTAGCGGCGGTCCAGCAGCAGGTTGTCATCGAGAAAAAACAGCAGCCGGTCCCTCCAGTGTGTGAGGGGGCGCAGCAGGGGGGGCTGGGACTGCTTCATGACCTGCAGTTCCTGTATGATGTCCGAGACGGGCCGTTTCCGGTATGTTCCTCCGTACACTCGGGCCACGGAGCAGAAGGAGCAGCGATGGGGGCATCCCCGCCCCGCTTGGATGGTGGGGATGGGCACAAGGGGGCGGTTGGAAAGCCTCAGCCGGTCTCGCCTGGGCAGCGGCAGGTTATCCAAGCTCTGACCGGTGTTTCCCCTGTAAAAGGGCCGCAGTCGGTTGCTGCGAAAATCCCGGATGGCTTCGGGAAAGGCTTCTTCCGCCTCCCCGATGACCACGGCGTCCGCATGCCGCTTGCTTTCCTCGGGTAGGACCGTGGGGTGGATCCCTCCCAACACCGTCGTTATGCCCCGGGATCGCAGCAGGTCGGATATCCTGTAGGCGCGGTTGGCGCAGCTCGTGCGGACGGACAAGGCCACCATGTCGGCTTTAAGCTTGTGATAATTGGGCTTTTTTATATGGACGGTTTCATCTATCAGTCGGATGTTGACATCGGGAGGCACCAGGGCGGCCAGCACCGGTAGGATGAGGCAGTCCAGCTGGAGGAGCCGGCGGAAGAACTGGGGATACTTGTTCGGTTCGGACACCGCAACGATGGTGAGATCCATGGATCCAATTCCCGTCAACCTGCATGCAGTATAGAACGGCGGGGGTTTTAATGTCAATCCACACCCGGAAGTTCCAGGAGCTTGTCATTCCCCAGGCCAGCGGGTACAATCTATGGGATTTATAGGGCCGGACCTGGTCACACCCGGCTGTGATTTG
>JAUWTO010000337.1 GCA_030614685.1 Candidatus Aminicenantota bacterium | reverse complement strand
TGTCTCGGGGGCCATCATCGTCGTGGGCCTCTTGAACTTCACCGTGGGCAAGGGCATCACTCAGGGGATCGACTTCCAGGGCGGCGCCCTGATCCGGGTGATCTTCTCCAGCCAGGTCCCCATCGCCGAGGTGCGCTCCACACTGAACGCGGCCGGTATCGATAAGAGCCGGATCCAGGAAGTGGGAGCCTCCGGCCGCGAGTTCCTCATCCGGGCCATGCCCAAGACCGGGGAAGGTGAAGAGGACATCGAGGCGCACGAGTACCTGGCCGCTCAGGTCGTTAACGCCCTGCGCGGTGAAGACGAAAAACGCGTGCTCGAGGAAGGTGGAATCGACCTCAACGCCATCGACCAGACCAGCCTGGCCGCCCTGCTGGAATCTCGGTTCCCGGACCAGGCCGCCGGCATCGCCACCGCATTGGTCGACCTGCGCAACTCCCCGGAATTCATGGGGATCATCCAGGATCTCTCCCAGCTGGAACAGATCCAGGACATGACACCCGAGGTCCTCACCTTCCTGCGGGAGAACACCATCCTGACCCGCCTGGCTGTCCTCGCCCGGGAGTCGGTGGGGCCGCAGGTCGGACACGACCTCCGGCAGAAGGCCACACAGGCCATCATCTGGGCCATGCTGGGCATGCTGGTCTACATCGGCATCCGCTTCCAGTACGCCTACGGGGTGGCGGCCATCCTGACCCTGTTCCACGACGTGCTGGTGACCATGACCATATTCTCGTTCACCAACCGCGAGCTCAACCTCCCGGTGGTCGCTGCGATCATGACGCTGGTCGGGTATTCGCTCAACGACACCATCGTCATCTTCGACCGCGTCCGGGACAACCTCAAGGGCATGCGCAAACTCCAGTTCGAAGACCTCCTGAACGTCAGCATCAACCAGACGCTCAGCCGGACCATCATCACATCCGGGACCACCTTCCTGACCGTGACCGCACTCTTCCTGTTCGGGGGCGAGGTCATCAACGATTTCGCCTTCACCATGATGATCGGCGTGATCATCGGAACCTACTCCTCCATCTACCAATCCTGCACCATCCTGTATTTCTGGAAGAAGATTTTCAAGCCCAAAAAAGGCATGGGCCGCAATTGATATTTTGCTTGTAAAGAGGGTCGCAATGCTTTATACTGACACATGATTTAATCCATTCAGAGGTAAGCAAATGGCTGAACATGCAAAGCCGGAAAAAAAGCAACAACCCCCCAAGATGTTTCAGGATTCGTTTATCCGTGCCCAGGGCGGTATGGCCCGTAAGGCCATTGCCTTTCCCATCGCTTTTCTGTTTCATGCCAGCCTTGTTATCGCAGCCCTGGTGATCCCCCTGATGAACACAACCAACCTTCCCCAAGTCGAGGTTTACAGCGCTTTTCTCGCTCCCCCTCCCCCTCCCCCTCCTCCCCCCCCACCACCGGCTAAGAAACGCACCCGGCCCAAACGCACCACCCGCATCAAGCCGGTCCAGGCCAAGACCACCATCCAACCCGGACAGCTGGTCGCGCCCGTCGAGATTCCCGATGAGATTGCAGAAGAAGAACTGACCGACATTGGGATCGAAGGCGGAGTGGAAGGCGGAGTGGAAGGCGGAGTGGTCGGTGGCGTCCTCGGTGGTGTCGTCGGTGGAGTTCTTGGTGGTGTCGTGGGCGAAGTGCAAGCCCCGGTGCGCGCCGTAGGAGAGATCAAACCTCCCAGGCTGATCAGACGGGTCGAACCGCTCTATCCTGAGATCGCCCGCCAAGCCCGTGTAGAGGGTGTGGTCATCGTCGAAGCGACGACCGACATGTACGGCCGTGTGCTGCGGGTCAAGGTTCTCCGCTCCATTCCTCTGCTCGACCAGGCGGCCATCGATGCTGTCCGTCAGTGGGTCTACGAACCCATGGTCATCAACGGACGCCCCCGCGGCATTATCTTTACCGTTACTGTCAGGTTTAAACTCAAATAACCTACTAATATAGAAAAGCTTTTCATGGCTTTCGATATTTAAAAGGAGGTACCAAAAATGCAATTTGGAATGCTGGAAATGTGGCACGCCATGGGATATGTCGCAAAATCAGTCGCCATTCTCCTGATCTTCCTCTCCATCATCACACTCTATCTCTTTGTAGAAAGACAGATCGTCTTTGCTCGGGCTAAGTCAAAGTCCAAACAGATCGCTCCCAAACTCGCAGAGTTGATGAAAGCTGGAAAGATCCAGGAAGCCCTGACTCTTGCTAGCAAGAAGGAATACAAGGGAAGCCACCTGGCCCGGGTCACTGCGGCCGGGATCAAGGAGATCATCGAAGGCGCCGAGGCCGGTTTGACTCTCGAGGGGCAGATCGAGACCGCCCAGAGAGGATGTGAAAGAGCATCCAATGTCTTCATGGCGGAACTCATGAGAGGCCTGACGATCGTGGCTACGGTCGCCACTTCTTCTCCCTTTATCGGCCTGTTCGGAACCATCGCCGGCATCATCAACGCGTTCCGCGGGATGGCTCTGACAGGATCCGGAGGTATCGGTG
>JAUWTO010000390.1 GCA_030614685.1 Candidatus Aminicenantota bacterium | reverse complement strand
GCTCCGGCCGTGAGCGGGATCCAGAGCGAAAAGGGCGCCCGGAAGGCGAATTCACGCAGCCACACTCGCATCACGTAATAGGCCGCGGGCCAGGCGAGGATATTGGCCAGGACGATCAGGAGGAGGTATTCTCTGAGCAGGAGTCTCATGATGCTCGCTGCCGAAGCACCCAGGATCTTGCGGATGCCGATCTCTTTGGTCCGCTGCTCCGCCGTGAAAGACGCCAGCCCGAAGAGGCCCAGGCATCCGATCATCAATGCCAGCCCGGAGAACACTCCGGATATCTCTCCGATCTGCCTTTCCGCGCGATACACAGAGTCGAAGCGCTCATCCAGAAAGAAGTACTCGAAGGGCTGCAGCGGCAGGTATTCCTGCCACTTCTGCTGCAGAGCCGAGACGGCTTGGACAACATCATCCGTACCGATCCTGAAAGAGATGTAATCGGGGCTGTTCCCCAGGCCCAGCACCAGGGGCATGATCTTTTCCCGCAGCGACTCGAAGTGGAAATCCTCCACCACACCCACCACCGTGTACGTGGCCCGGTCACCCTCTTCCGAGAGGATGGTGCTCAGCCTTTTCCCGACAGGCTTATCCCATTCGAGCTCGTGAGCCATGCTCTGATTGATGATCACCGCGCTGGTGTCGGTCCCGAAATCCTTAGAAAAATTGCGACCCTGGGCGATCGACATTCCCAGCGTGGGGATGTAATCCTGGTCCACCGTCCACATCTGGACCGTCAGCGTGCTCCGCACATCCCCCTCCGGGAAAAACGACCTCCCGTCTCTCCCCGAGGGTACCGGCAGGTAGCTCGAGACCGTGCCCATCCTGAAATCGGGATGGTTCAGCATGTCCTCCTTAAAAGTCTGGAGGCTCTCGCCCAGGAGCATGGTATTGTCCAGCACCAGGACCTGCTCTTTTTCGTATCCCAGTTTCTTATTCTGGATGAAGTGCAGCTGCCGGTAGATAACGATCGTCCCGATGATCAGGATAATCGAGGCGGTGAATTGGAAGACCACCAGGGAGCTGCGCAGCTTCTTGGATCCCAAGCCCTGTTTCAGGTCGCCCTTGAGAACGCGGGACGGGCTGAAGCCGGACAGGAGGAGGGAGGGGTACAGGCTGGAAAACAGGCCGGTCAGGAGGGCGATCAGGATGATCACTCCGATGGGCACCAGAGAGCCGAGATGGGACATAGTTAGGTTCTTGCCGGAGAGGTGGTTGAAAAGCGGCAGGAAGAGGCCGACCATGAGCAGTGCCAGCAGCATGGACAGGAAGCTGAAGAATATGGACTCTGCGGAGAACTGCCGGATGAGCTGTGCGCGTTGGGAACCGAGGACCTTACGTACGCCGACTTCCTTGGCCCGGCCGGCTGAGCGGGCTGTGGCCAGGTTCACGAAATTGATGGAGGCGATCACCAGGATACAGAGGGCGATCACCGAGAAGATGTAGATGTATTTGATGTCGCTGTTGGGCTCGAATTCCACCATCAGGTGGGAGTGTAGATGGATGTCCCTCAGGGGCTGCAGGAAAAACCGGAAGCGGATGACCCCGCTGGCGAAGATGAGCTTGGGGGGATATCCTGTCATCTTTTC
>JAUWTO010000394.1 GCA_030614685.1 Candidatus Aminicenantota bacterium | reverse complement strand
ACTATGAATTTCGCCCTCAGGATCAAAACGATGAGGAAGCCCAGGAGATGCGCCGCGACATTTCCCTCCGACGCCTGAACCGCATGCTGCTCCCCATGCTGCGGAACCAGTACCAAAAGCTCGAGGAAGAAACAGAGCCGGGGATTCTCAAGGAGTGGGAAGAGGCCCTGGCCGCTGAACTGGAAGCCATGGAGTCCGACCGCTACCGTCTGGCCTGGCAGGATGGGCTGCCGGAGGTCATTGCCTCCTCACTGAAGCCCTATCGGGATCGTTTTGATGCGAGCTACAGCCGGCTGCTGAACACGATCGAGATCTCCATGGAACAGCGGTGAGCAGGAATCCTCCTGCAGAGCCCGACCTGAAGCGTCAGCTGGGAGCGAGCGACCCTGGGAAATGCTTCTTCCTATAGTTCCGATATAAATTATAAATACTGCTTGACATACAATTTGTAGAGGTCTATATTCTCTATACATCTATATATTGTATATTTCCTTATTTCCCCGTGACTAGGAGGACGGATGACAGACAGGGATGGCTTTTCTTCCAATGCGCTGCGGATCCTGGAGGCCCGCTATTTCATGAGGACCGAAACCGGTGAGATGCTGGACAAATCACCGGCCGACCTATTCTCCCGGGTGGCGGAATTTGTGGCCTCCGCGGAGAAGACCAAGAAGGAGCAGCAGGCCTGGAGCCGGCGCTTCCTCAACCTGATGCTGGCCCGGGACTTCCTTCCCAACAGTCCGACTTTGACGGGCGCAGGGCGGGGCATGTGCCTGAGCGCCTGTTTTGTGCTCCCCATCGAAGATTCCATGCCCTCCATTTTCGATGCAGTCAAAAATACCGCCCTGGTCCACAAGGAGGGCGGCGGGACCGGGTTCGACTTCAGCCAGCTGCGCCCCCAGGGCAGCTTTGTGCGCAAGACTCAGGGGGTGGCCTCGGGGCCGCTGTCCTTCCTCAAGGTCATCGACGCCGCCACCGAGGCGGTCAAGCAGGGCGGCACGCGCCGCGGGGCCAACATGGGGATTCTGAGAGTGGATCATCCGGATATCGAGGAGTTCATCTCCATGAAGATGGATGGTAAGAGCGTCACCAACTTCAACATATCGGTGGCGATCACCGATGATTTCATGCGGGCCCTGAAAAGTGGGGGGGCCTATGACATAGTCGACCCCTATCTGAAGAAAAAGGTGGGCAAGAAGAGTGCCCGCAAGGTCTTCGACGCCATCGTGCATTCGGCCTGGTCAGTGGGGGACCCGGGCCTGATCTTCATAGACCGCATCAACCAGCACAACCCCACCAAGAGGCTGGGACCCATCCGGGCCACCAATCCCTGCGGAGAGCAGCCGCTGCACGCCTATGAATCCTGCAACCTGGGATCCCTGAACCTGTCCCACTTCTACAGCCCCCGCAAAAAGGACCGCTTTGACTGGGACCGCTTCGCCAAAGCCATCGGCACGGCCGTGCGGGTCCTGGACAACGTCATTGAGGTCAACCACTATCCCCTGCCCGAGATCGAGGAGACCAGCAAGGCCAACCGCCGCATCGGCCTGGGT
>JAUWTO010000223.1 GCA_030614685.1 Candidatus Aminicenantota bacterium | reverse complement strand
GCCAGCGCCCTCTTGCTGTCCTTGAGGCGCAGCACAGCGGCATCGGCTCCCGGGAGGAACGAGGTGTTGGTCTGTACCATGTGGTCATACTGCCGGAATACCCACTCCTTGTCTGCGATGGTGGGGGAGGACAGCAGTTTCAGAAACAAGGGATCGAACTCCACGGGAATGGGGAGGACGTCTGTCTCGGGGATCTCTGGGGAGGGGGCCGGGGCGCTGTAGCGGCGTTGATAGACCGGACAGAGTTCGATCACCGCTGCCACGGGGATGTCCACCACCTCCTTTCCGTGAAAGCGGACGTGGAGGCGGCCGTCGTCTGTGACCCGGCCGATGACAACGGCATCGAGGTCCCACTTGGCGAAGACGGCCTGGACTTCGGAAACACGGGACTCCTCCGCCACAATGAGCATGCGCTCCTGGCTCTCAGAGAGCATGATCTCGTAGGGTGTCATGCCTTCTTCCCTCTGCGGCACCAGGTCCAGGTCGATCACAATCCCCGAACCGGCATTGGACGCCATCTCGGTGGTGGAACAGGTGAGCCCGGCCGCGCCCATGTCCTGGATGCCGACGATCAGGTCCTGGCCCATGACCTCCAGGCAGGCTTCCAGCAGGAGCTTCTCCTTGAAGGGGTCCCCCACCTGGACGTTGGGCCTCTTCTCCTCCAGGTCCTCTCCGAATTCCGCTGAGGCCATGGTGGCGCCGTGGATGCCGTCCCGGCCGGTCTTGGAGCCCACATACAGGACCGCGTTCCCCTTGCCCTCGGCCTTGGCGTAGAAGATCTTATCCTTTTCCGCGATCCCCAGGCAGAAGGCGTTGACCAGGGGATTCATGGAGTAGCACTCGTTGAAATACACGTCTCCGCCCACCATTGGCACACCGAAGGAATTGCCGTAGCCGGCGATGCCTGAGACCACGCCGTCCATGACGGAGCGGTTCCGGGGTGTATCCAGGGGGCCGAAACGCAGGGAATCCATGGCCGCGATGGGCCGGGCACCCATGGTAAAGATGTCCCGCAGGATCCCGCCCACACCCGTGGCCGCGCCCTGATAGGGCTCGATGAAAGAGGGATGATTGTGCGATTCTATCTTGAACACCGCGGCCAGTCCGTCCCCGATATCGATGATGCCCGCGTTCTCACCCGGGCCCTGGATCACGTTTTTCCCCGTGACCGGCAGCTTCTTCAGGTGGTCCTTGGAGCTCTTGTAGCTGCAGTGTTCAGACCACATGAGGGAGAATATGCCGAGTTCGGTCAGGTTTGGGTCGCGGCCGATGAGTTCAACGATGAGGTCGTATTCCTCGCGATTGAGACCATGATCTCGAATGTCTTGCTCGTTGATCATTGTTACCCTGTTTCCTTGATGTGTTCGATGATCGATCGGAAGATGACGCGGCCGTCCTCGCTGCCCAGCAGTGATTCCGAAGCTCTTTCCGGATGGGGCATCATCCCCATGACATTGCCCTGCGTGTTGATGAGGCCGGCGATGTGGTCCCGGGACCCATTGACATTGGACTCTTCGCTGAGCCGGCCCTGGGCGTCACAGTAGCGCAGCACCGTCTGCCGGTTGCGCTCGATCTCGAGTTGTCCGGCGTCGTCTGTGAAGTAGTTGCCGTCGAAGTGCGCGATAGGGATGCGTAGGACCTGGCCTTCCTTCCCCGCCCGCGTGAAGGGAGTCTGTGCGTTCTCCACGCGGAGATGGACGTGCTGGCAGAGAAATTTCAGGTTTGTGTTGCGCAGCATGGCACCGGGCAGCAAACCCAGTTCCAACAGGACCTGGAAGCCGTTGCAGATGCCCAGGACCAGGCCGCCGCTCAGCGCGAATTCCCGCACCTCCTGCATGAGCGGGGAGAAGCTGGCGATCGCGCCCGACCGCAGGTAGTCGCCGTAGGAGAACCCTCCCGGCAGGATGATGCAGTCGGCGCCGCGGAGGTCATGGTCCTTGTGCCAGAGAAACTCCGCATCCTGTTCGAACACATCCCGCACGGTGTGCAGTGTGTCGTAGTCACAGTTCGAGCCGGGGAATACCACCACTCCGAATTTCATCTGCGCCCTTCCCCTTACTCGATGATCTGCCAATCGAACTTCTCGATGATGGGATTCGCAAGCACTTTGTCCGCGATCTCCGGGATGACCTGCTCAAGCTGTTCCCCGGAGATGCCGTCCATCTCGAGCTCGAAGACCTTGCCCTGGCGCACATCCCGGATATAGTCATATCCCAGAGTGTGCAGGGCGTTCTTTACGGTCTGTCCCTGGGGATCGAGCACACTGTCTTTGAATGAAATCAGAACTCTAATTTTCATCGGTCAACACCTTCTTAAATATATAATCTATCTTGTCCAGGTAGGGATCGAGTGAGAAGCAGTCATCCACTTCCTGCGCGGTCAGCTTGTCCATGATTTCCGGATCCGCCAGGAGCAGGTCCCGGAACTCGCATCCCTCGTCCCATGCTCTGAGGCTGTTGCGCTGGGTTATATGATAGGCGTCTTCCCTGGAGAGCCCCTTGCGGGTCAGAGCCAGCATCACCCGCTGCGAAAACACCAGGCCGCGCGTGACGCCGATGTTTTCCTGCATGCGTTCGGGGTGGACCTGCCAGTTCCCCACGATGTTGGTGGTCTCGGCCAGCAGGAAGTCGGTGATGATGAAGCTGTCTGGGAAGATGATGCGCTCGGCCGAGGAGTGTGAGATATCCCGTTCATGCCAGAGCGGGATATTTTCCAGGGCGACTAGGACATTGGCTCTGGGGATGCGGGCCAGGCCGGAGATCCGCTCGGTCCGCACCGGGTTTTTCTTGTGGGGCATGGCTGAAGATCCCTTCTGGCCCTTGGTGAATGGCTCCTCGACCTCGCGAGCCTCGGTCTTCTGGAGGTGGCGGATCTCCTGTGCGATCTTGTCCAGCGTGGCGCAGATCAGGGCCAGCACATTCAAGACCTCGGCGTGCCGGTCGCGCTGCAGCACCTGGGTGGAGACCCGGGCCGGAGTGAGCCCCAGCTTTGCCAGTGCTTTGACCTCGACCTGGGGATCCAGATGGATGTAGGTGCCCACGGCTCCCTGGATGCGGCCGTAGTTGATGGTCTCGATGGCCTGTTCCATGCGGCGGAGGTGCCGGCAGATCTCATCGTACCAGACCAGGATCTTCACCCCGAACGTGATGGGCTCGGCGTGCACGCCGTGGGTCCGACCGACCATAGGAGTCATCTTGTACTTGAGCGCCTGTTCCCTGAGCACGTCTTTTAAGATGACAAGGTCCTTCCGGACCTTTTCCAGGGCCTGACGGATGAGCAGCGAGAGCGCGGTATCCACCACGTCGTAAGAGGTGAGCCCCAGGTGGACGAAGCGGGAATCTTCACCTACGAACTCGGCCACCGAGGTCAGGAATGCAATGACATCGTGTTTGACCGTCTTTTCGATCTCATCGATGCGCGCGATATCAAAGGAGGCCTTACTCTTGATCCGCTCCAGGGCATCAGCCGGGATCTCACTCAGTTCATGCCAGGCTTCGCACACGGCCAGTTCCACGTCCAGCCATTTCTGGAAGCGGTTCTGATCCTCCCAGATGGCCCCCATTTCGGGTCGTGTGTAGCGTTTGATCATGCAGGATATCCTTTATATATAGAGATGAGCCTGAATCATATCAACAACCCTTTGAAGCTGTCAATCTATTGGGGGGGCTGAACTGTTTTGATGATCGCCGTGATCCACCGCACCTCTTTCCCTCCACTACCTGTCTCCTGTTCTCTCATCGATGCCGGTATGCCCGGAAGCGCCATCCGCACTAAGAATATGCTGCGGAAATGGAGTTAATTTTCCTTTATTTATTTATTGACAAATGATTTGCTTTTCTGTAGCATACAGCTTGCACTACTTTTGTATTTTTCTGAGTAGGTAGGAGAAGTGTAGAGGTTATTCTTTTCTCTTCTTCGCATATCCCTGACACAAAACAAAAAAAAGACGTTGTAGACGAGACGGAGAGGAAAATGTGCCAGCGAAGCTCAGTTGGAACAGCAGCTGATTTGTAATCAGCGGGTC
>JAUWTO010000267.1 GCA_030614685.1 Candidatus Aminicenantota bacterium | reverse complement strand
CGGATTCCAAGCAGACCATCATCCAGGGCATGGGGGAGCTGCATCTCGATGTCTACATGGAGCGAATGAAGCGCGAGTACCAGGCCGAAGTGGAGGCCGGCATGCCCCAGGTCGCATATCGGGAGTCTATCACCCAACGGGCGGACTTCGATTACACGCATAAGAAGCAGACCGGAGGGGCCGGACAGTTCGGCCGCGTCATCGGCTACCTGGGGCCGTGGCCCGAGGGCCCCTACGAATTCATTGACGAGGTCAAGGGCGGGCGCATCCCCCGGGAGTACATCCTTTCCTGTAACAAGGGCTTCAAGGCCGCCATGGTCAAGGGGCCGCTGATCGGATTCCCCATTGTGGGGGTGAAAGCGACCCTGACCGATGGACACTCCCATTCTGTGGACTCCTCGGATATCGCCTTCCAGGCCGCCGCCCGAGAGGCGTTCAAAGAGGTCTATTTCAAGGCCAAACCCCAGATCCTGGAGCCTATCATGAAGGTGTCGGTGGAGGGGCCGTCCGAGTTCGCCGGCAATGTCTTTGCCACCATCAATCAGCGCCGCGGCCTAATCATCAGCTCCGTGGAAGACGGCACTTTCGTCCGCGTGGATGCCGAGGTCCCCCTGAGCGAGATGTTCGGCTATGCCGGCACGCTCCGCTCCCTGACCCAGGGGAAGGCGGAGTTCACCATGGAGTTCGAGAAATACGGCCGTGTGCCGAGCAACATCTCGGAGTCCCTGATCGAGGAATACCGGGAGAAACAGAGAGCCAAACGAGCGAGATAACCGGAGGAGAGACAATATGGTCAAAGCTGAACTGGTCAAACGGAGCCCCTTGCGGATCCTGGAGAAGTCCATGCACGGAGGAGTAGGAGCCGGCAACATCGGTATCCTGGCCTCGAGGAAAGGCGTGGGCAAGACCGCCTGCCTGGTGCATATCGCCACCTACAAATTGTTCCAGGGGAAGCCGGTGATCCATGTGTCCTACTCCAGTCGCGTGGACTACATCATCACCTGGTATGAGGACATCTTCAGGGAGATCGCCAAGAAGCAGAAGCTGGAGAACGCGGCCGAGGTGCACAACGAGCTCATCCGCAGACGTGTGATCATGAACTTCAAGCAGGAAGGGACGAACACAGAGCAGATCCTGAAGAGTGTCGAGACTCTGGTCACTCAGGGGCAGTTCGCCGCTGAGACCGTGATCGTGGACGGATTCGATTTCACCCGCGCCTGCCAGGACGACCTGAGCATGTTCCAGGATTTCGCGAAGAAGCTGGGGCTCGAGGTCTGGTTCAGCGCTTCCCTACGGGAAGAGGAGCCGCTCTTCGACGAGGAGGGTGTCCCCAAGCTGCTCATGGGCTGCCTGGCAAGAGTCGCCGTACTCATCACCCTGAGCTTTAAGGATGGGTTTGTCCGTTTGAACCTGGTCAAGAACCACGAGCACCCCCCGGCTGGGGAACTCCCGCTCCGGCTCGATCCCAAGACTCTGTTGATAGCCGAAGAGACGTGAACCGCTAAATCGGCACTGTGATCTGAAGCCCTCTGATGTACCTCGGGAACCCGAAGGTCATAGGTCCAGCAGAAACAGAGCCATGTGTTTCAGCCGGATCTCCCGGGTTTTCCCGAATCCCGCCTCCGCAGCATAACGCAGCACCTCTTCAGACTTGAGGCGGTGCGCCTCGGGTGGGCCCGCCGCCTCCTCCTCCTGGCACGGCCATTCCAGGACCGCAACACGCCGCCGGCAAACACGCCGGGCTTCCTGCAGGACCCGGAGCGGGGTTTCTGATTCGTGCAGCACATGCCCCAGGAAGCTCAAGTCGAAGCTCGCATCCGAGAAAGGCAGGCTCTCGGCAGATGCGGTCCGGAATTCTGCCTCCGGCACAAAGCTGCGGGCCGCAGCCAGCATCCTATCCTGTTCGTCGATACCGGTGACTTCCAATCCCTGCTGTATAAAGGCCTCGGCGAACAAACCGCTCCCGGTCCCTATGTCCAAAATGATATCCGCAGAGATTCCTTCCAGGGTCAACTGCACCACCCGCTCGACCTCCAGCAGTTCCCGCCGTTCGGGTGAGCGGAGCTCTTCCAGGTTGTGGCATTTCCTATCTTCTGTCATGATTGTGTCCAGGATTATGGGCCACATTATACACGTTTTGTTGATTGTTATCTTCCCGGGTTCCTTTGTATAATGGGGCAAGCTTTGCTATCCGTATGAACGGCATCGGAGCCCAAGTGACACATAACGAGGTCCGAAACGAGGGAGAACGGCTGCTGCCCCTGGATGCCATCCGGGGGCTTATCCTGTTCCTCATGGCTTTGGATCATGCCAATTTCTTCGTGTCCCGCATGCATCCCACCGGCGAGTTCTGGGGGATCCCGCTCCCCGGATATGAGAGCCTCTGGGCGTTTCTGACGCGCGTCCTCACCCATCTATGTGCCCCGGGATTTTTTTTCCTGCTGGGGATCGGGATGGTCCTTTTTATGCAGTCCCGTACTCGTCTGGGCTGGTCCCGGGCCCGCATCAGTCGCTTCTTCCTGAAGCGTGGGGTTCTGCTCATCCTGCTGCAGTTTTTTGTGGAAAACCCCTGCTGGCTGATGGGGCCTGCGGGCATGCAGCCTCCAGGGAGCAAGGACCAGGTCTGGATCCACTTAGGAGTTCTGTCTGCGTTGGGTGCAGCCATGATCCTGGGAGCCCTGCTGCTGCACCTGAAGTGGGGACTCGTATTGGGCCTGAGTGCAGCAGCCCTGATCCTGACCTGGATAGTCACACCCGATCCAAGCCGGGTGGACTATCTATTTTCGCCACTGGTGAGGATACTCATGATCCCCGGCCGGACCGGTATGCTCCAGGTGTTCTACTCCGTAATCCCCTGGGCGGGCATTGCCGGCCTGGGAATGGTCTTCGGCCGCCGGCTGAGTTCGCATGCGGAACGGGCCTACCGGAAAGCCGCATTCACCGGGCTTGTGTTTCTCCTGATGTTCCCGGTCCTTCGCCTGCTGGGAAGCCTCGGGAGCATCCATCCCTATGAGGGCGGCGGCCTTATCGCATTTTTCAACGTCACCAAATACCCGCCCAGCGCGGTCTTCCTCTTGCTGACCCTGGGACTCTTCCTGCTCGTTCTCTGGATGTTCTCACGCTTCGGCAAGGGCCTCGAACAGTGGGGGAAGCCTCTGCTGGTTTTAGGCCGCACGCCGCTGTTTTTCTATGT
This sequence comes from Candidatus Aminicenantota bacterium, assembly GCA_030614685.1. Classification (GTDB taxonomy): domain Bacteria; phylum Acidobacteriota; class Aminicenantia; order Aminicenantales; family Aminicenantaceae; genus JAUXEH01. Next base: position 295 of record JAUWTO010000267.1, on the reverse strand, counting down.
GGCCCATCTTTACTTTTATGCCCTGGTAGGGCTTTTCACGTCGTCCTGGGCAGAAAACAACCTGCCTTTCATGTATGTCATCTGGCTAGCCGGTGTTGTGATCCTCTACCCGGCATGCCTCTGGTACGGCCGCTTCAAAGCGGGCACACGTCCGGATTCGATCTGGAGGTTGTTCTGAGTCAGGAGCCTGAAACATGAATGCAGAGTCCGGTTTCTCCATTCGGTGGTTTGTTTGTCATCGGATGTTATATATGCAATCGTCTTAATAAGGAGGATAATATGAGAAAGTTAATGG
>JAUWTO010000144.1 GCA_030614685.1 Candidatus Aminicenantota bacterium | reverse complement strand
TCTTTCCGGCTGCACGGCCTCATCCCGTGCTACCCGGCCGTCGATCAGGGTGATCTTGCGGCGCAGATACCGGATGACCTTTTCGTCATGTGTGGCAAAAATAAAGGTCGTTTCCAGGTTCTGGTTGAGCGTCACCATGGTATCGAGGATGTGATAGGAGTTTTCCGCGTCCAGATTGGCTGTGGGTTCGTCGGCCAGGATGATGTTGGGCTTTTTGACCACGGCCCGGGCAATGGCCACCCGCTGGCTCTGCCCGCCCGAAAGCTGCGCGGGCTTGGATTTGGCCCGGTCTGCCAGCCCCACCCACTCCAGCGCGTCCATGGTCATCTTTTTGCGTTCTTCCGCCGAATAATCGAGGAGGAGGAGAGGGAATTCGACGTTTTCGAACACCGTGTATACCGGCAGCAGGTTGAATGTCTTGAAGATGAAACCGATGTACTTGTTACGCAGTGAGGCCGCCTGCCGGTGACTGAGATTTTCGATCCTGTGGTCCATGACCACGGCGCTCCCCTCGGTGGGCTGGTCCAGGGAGCCGAGGATGTTGAGCAGTGTGGTTTTGCCCGAACCGCTGGGCCCCACCAGGCCGGCAAACTCGGCCTTCTGGAACTGCAGGTCGACCTTGTTCAAGGCAAAGAGCTTGTGCTCCCCCATGGGATAGATCTTGACCAGGTCTTTTGTTTCGATCAGGTATGAGTTCTCCATTGTTCCCTCTTTCATGAAGTACTGATAAGAAAATGTCGCTTCATCAGTACTCCATGTTTTATTAAAATTTAGTAATTGAATACGACCATGATCTGGAATCCTTTCCCAATGAACTGGCTGCCGTCGGAACGGTCCGGGTAGATCTCGAAGCGCAGAGGATTCCAGAACGCCATGAGATGGAAGCTCCAGCGGTCATAGGTCCGCTGCCAGTTCACAAAGCTGTAGATGTCCTTGTTATCCCAATTATAAAAAAAGATGGTATTTACTGTATCGAGGATACTAACGGGATAATTCACGAATAGCCCTGTGAAATCTATCCCCTCTCCCTGCCCGAAGGCCTTCTCACTCGATGTGTACATGAAGTGTTCGGCCAGGACATTCAGGCCGTTGCCCAGGTCGAATGTGTAGTCCATGCCCAATGTCAGGGCCCGTTTCCAGGGCCGCGGGAGAGTCTCATAATCCTGGTGGATCAGAGCCGCCTCGAACCAGAGGCCGACACCGACATCCCACTTCCCATCCAGGGCGAACCGGTTCTCAGGGGCTTCGGGCCTGCCAGAGCCCTGGTGGGGGAACGGGAACCCGCTGAAATCGACACGGCGGTGGTGATACGTGAGGGCCGCCTCTCCTTTTCCCAGGGGGAACTGGGCCCTTCCGCCCCATTCCAGGGTATTGTCCTTGGTAGGCATTGCCTCCAATCCCTTGGGATCGTCATTGCCGTAGAGTCCCCACAGCCAGAGGTTGGCTTTGTTGACAAAATAATACCGAGCCAGGACGCCGTACACTCCATCGGTGAGCTGCAGGGGATCGCGGGGGTCGATACTGTCGAACCACATGAGGGAGCGCAGGAGCAGGGCCGGCCCGAAATTGATCTTCTGCAGCCCCAACCGCACCTCGAACTGGGAGGACGACATGCGGGCCCACAGGCGGTAGGGCTTGATGTTGCCGTCGGTTGTGATGCTGTCCCAGCCCTGGAACACGGCCGTGCCATAGGCATTCAGGGAAAATTCAGCATCCAGGGAGATCGAATCAGAGACATCGTGGGCAAGGAAGAACTCGGGTATGTAGCGCACTCCGAATTGAGGATCGACCGGATCCTGAAAGCGGGCGTTTGCCCAACCGGTCACAAGCCCCTTATGCTTCAACTGCTGTCCATAGCTCGACGGAATGAAAAGACAGCACAGGACAAGGGTACCAATACCTATCAGGGCGGCTCGCTTCGTAAACGGCATCATCTCATTCACCTGGGCAGGATCCCGTAGAAGAAAAGGCTCAAGAGCTCTCTGGTCAGGTCTTGGGGGGAGCTGAACATGCCAGTCAGTTGCTCGTCGGTTGAGATCTCGATCATGTGGTGGATGAAATAGAGAAGGAACTCGGGCTTGATGCCCTGGCGGATCTCTCCATTCTGCTGTGCCTTGGTCAGGTCCGCCAACAGGAGCTGTACGTTCTGCCGAGAAAGCTGTTGCATGTACTCGGCGATCTCCGGTATGGGGGAATGCATGATTTCCTCGATGATCTCCCGGCTCACATCGTCGCTCGCGTCCAGCTTCATCTGGATAAAATCCGCGGCTTTCTCGGTGAAGGGGACATCCCGGTCCATGATGTCGCGATAAACCTCGAGCCCCGTCTGCATGACCTTGCGCAGGACATACAGGGCCAGCTCGACCTTGTTCTTGAAGTGGTTGTAAAAAGTCATCTTGGAAACGCCCGCAGCCCGGCAGATTTCCTCGACCGAGACCCGCTTTATACCATAGCGCCAGAACAATCCATGGGCGGCCTCCACCAGTTGGACATATTTGGGATTGGAGTTATCGGCCTCGATGGCGGTCCTTATGTTCATCTCGTAACCTTACGCTTATCGTCCTTTATTACTATTTACGTCTATAATATAGAGATAAAGTCATTTTTTGTCAAGTCATTAAGCTATATTTGTATACGAAAAGAATGAAACTCAGCCCCAGTCCTTCCCGGTACCCTTCGGAAGCGATCAAGGGTACGACAGTTTACCCGGCCTTGATATGGAGCATTTTCACAAGCGGATTGAAGGTCATCCAGGTATATGTTATCTCACTCGAGGTCTGAATCTTCTCCCTCAGACAACATGTTCATGATCATGCCCGCATCCAGGAAGCCGATCAGGGGCTCCTCCGCGTCCGGGTTCCAGGTCAGCACGATGTCGAACTGCTTGAACACGCCCTGGATCTCCAACTCTTTTACTGCTGGGAGCAGCTTGTCCGAGACCGTCTTCATCAGGACATCTTTGGATTTCCACATTGGTTACTCCCCTCACACCGCCGGCGCAGCTTCCGACAATGAACGGCATATTCTGTATATAGCATATGTATATGACCCCAGGGAGTCAAATCAAAGATATGCGTAAACTAAATAGCTGTTTTTGCAGGGCGAATGATCTATAATCTGACGTTACCATGCGCAAGTCCCTGGTCATCCCGATCCTCCTGGCAGCACAGGCCCTGCTCTTTGCAGCGAAGGCCCCTCCTCCTCCCCGGGCGGTCGAGGCCGTGCGCAGCGACTCCCCCATCCGGATCGATGGCATCCTGGACGAGAACGTCTGGCAGGGCAAGGGATCGACGGGTTTTTTGCAATCAGAGCCGGAGGACGGGGCCGAGGCCACTGAAAAGACCATGGTCTGGGTCGCTTTCGACACAGACAACCTCTATATAGCGGCCCGGATGTTTGATTCGCGCCCCGACGCCATAGTCAGCCGCCTGGGACGGCGCGACGACGAGGTAGAATCCGACTGGTTCACCTTTGCCGTGGATCCCTATTATGACCGCCGCAGCGGCTTCCAGTTCTCGATCAATCCCGCGGGCACGATCCTGGATGGAACACTGTTCAACGACGAGGGGCTGGACTTGACCTGGGACGGGGTTTGGGAGTATGCCACACGTTTGGATGAGCAGGGTTGGACGGTCGAGATGCGCATCCCCTACGATCAGCTCCGGTTCAAACAGCAGGACACCTACACCTGGGGCGTCAATTTTTTCCGAACCATAAAGCGGAAGAACGAGGTCTGCGCCTTTGCCTGGATCCCCAAGGAGGAGAGTGGTTATGTCTCGCGCTTCGCGCCTCTCACCGGGATCCGGGAGATCCACCCGCACCGCTTGCTCGAGTTCCTTCCCTACACCATGGCGCTGGCCCAGGCCAGCCCGGCCGTCCCCGGTGATCCGGTCCGGACCGGGACTGCCTACGCAGGGAATATCGGCTTTGATATGCGGTCCTCGCTCAAAACCCACCTGACCCTGAGCCTGACCGTTAGCCCGGATTTCGGCCAGGTGGAGGTGGACCCGGCTGTGATCAACATCAGCGATCAGGAGACCTTTTACGCCGAGAAACGCCCCTTCTTTGTGGAAGGGGCGGACATCTTCCGTTTCGGATACGGGGGCGCTAACACGGTTCGCAACCTGGGCTGGAGCGATCCTCGCTTCTTCTAAAGCCGCAGTATCGGACGCTCCCCCCAGGGATATGTTCCCGGAGGCGGCTATGTGGATTATCCGGACTGGACCCGCATCCTGGGAGCGGGCAAGGTGACGGGGAAGCTGGGCGACAGCTGGAACCTGGGCGTAATGAGCGCATTCACGGGGCGGGAATTCGCGGACGTGGACCTGGGTGGCGACCGTTTCGCACATGAGGTCGAGCCCCTCTCATTCTACGGGGTTGTGCGCAGTCTCAAAGAGATCAACGGTGGATTCAGCGGTCTGGGCTTCATCTCGACAGGAGTCTGGCGTGACCTGAGGGAACCTGGACTGGAATCCCTCCTCCCCCAGTCTGCCTTGACCTTTGGTATGGACGGCTGGACATTTCTCGACCGGGAACGCACCTGGGTGATCACGGGCTGGGCAGGAGGTACCCACATTCAGGGCGGAGAGGCCGCGATGACGCGTGTGCAGCGGTCTTCGCTCCACTACTACCAGAGACCGGACGTGGACTATGTATCGGTCGATCCCACAGCCACCAGCCTGACAGGATGGGCCGGGCGCCTCTATCTCAACAAACAAAAGGGTAACTTTGTCTTCAATACGGCCGTGGGTGCCATGTCCCCCGGTTTTCATGCCATGGACATGGGCTATCATGCCCGTGGAGACAAGATCAATGCCCACCTGGAGACCGGCTACCAGAGCTTTCATCCCGGCAGGGTGCTGCGCACCTGGCGTCTGACCCTGGCCACCTACCAGAGCTATGATTTTGGTGGAATCCGCTTTGATGAATATTATGTCCTCGACGCCAGGACCCAGTTCCTGAACTACTGGAATGCGACGCTGTCCCTGTCCTACGATCCCAACCGTTACAGCCATTACTTCACCCGAGGAGGTCCCCTGGCCGCATACCCCTGGGGGATCATGCGCCGGCTCAGCATCCGCACCGACGACCGGCGGCCGGTGGTCCTCGGCCTGTCCGGTCACTACCGGACCCATCCCTTTGGAGCGTACAATTATTCCGTGGGTGTGGCCCTGGAATTAAAACCCACTGGAAACTTCCGACTCTCCGTCGGACCCTACTACTCCTGGCGCCACTCAGTCGGGCAGTATATCACGCAGGTCGTCGATCCTCTCAAGGTCGAGACGTACGGCGCACGCTATGTCATGTCGGACGTCATCCAGGAGACCGTCTCCCTGGAACTGCGTTTCGACTGGACGTTCACTCCCCGGCTCAGCCTCCAGGCCTACCTGCAGCCGTTCATCGGGGTGGGCGATTTTTTTAAATACAAGGAACTGCACGCGGCCCGGACCTTCTTGTTTGACGTGTACGGGGAGGGCGACTCGACCATAGTCCGCGAGGGGCAGGTCTACACCGTGGATCCCGATGGCCCGGGGCCGGCCCCGCCCTTCTCCTTCCTGGACCGGGATTTCAACCTCAAATCCCTGCGTGGGACTGTGGTCCTTCGCTGGGAATATCGTCCCGGCTCCACCCTGTTCGTGGTCTGGACGCAGAACAGGGCCGACCATGCCTACGCCGGAGACTTCGATTTTGGGCGCGATGTTTCACTCCTGTTCCGAGCCTCCGGTGACAATATCTTCCTGTTCAAATTCAATTACCGTTTCACCCTATAGTCTTGGCGGCTTTCAACCCGGATAATTTATTAAGAATGTCGATCTGGCGTTCCTGGTGGTTCCTGGTACTTCATACTGGAAATATCGATATTTT
>JAUWTO010000315.1 GCA_030614685.1 Candidatus Aminicenantota bacterium | reverse complement strand
CCGACGTGAGGCGGCTGTGTTGAGCTGGACCGGTCGGTCTGGCAAGATTCAGCCGTGGGAGAGTTTATGGGGGGAAAATTCGTTAACCTGCGTATCCATACGTCGGATAAGGTCTATCCTGATCTCAGGAAAGAGTTCACCGTCATGGGTACGCCCACCGTCCTGTTCCTGGATGCCAATGGTGGAGAGATCGACCGCATCGTGGGATTCGGCGGCGAAAAGGACGAATATTTCCAGAAAGTAAAGGACTACGCTGCCGGGAAGAACACCCTCAAAGCGCTGCTGGCCGATTTCGTGGGCAAGGAAGGCGATGTGGATGCCAACTTTTCCATGGCCCAGAAATATGGCGACCGCTACGAGACCGCCAAGGCTGTGCCCTACTATGAGAAGGTCCTGGAGCTCGATCCTGACGACACCAAAGGACACAAGGTCGAAGCCAGCTATCAGGTGGCTTTGAACCAGGCCCGCGCCAATCAATACGTGGAGCCTTTGAAGGCCTTTATCGCCACAAATCCTGACGAGAAATACCTGGTCAATTCCTATTCCACGCTGGCGTCGGTCTATCAGCGAAAAAAAGAGACCGACAATATGGTGGCCGTCTGGGAGGAAGCGCTCGAGAAGTTTCCCGAGAATGCGCGTGTGAATTATAGTTTCGCGTCCGCGATCTTCCGCGGCCGTGTCGAGGATCACTACGACAGGGCCCTGGAACTCAACGCGAAGGTCAAGACCCTCGATCCCGAGATGGAGATGGCCTCGAACTATAACCTGATCAGCTACTACACCAACACCAAGAACACGGACAAACTGATCGAGACCTTTGAGGGACTGATCGCCAAGGATCCGGAGGCGGGCGGTCTGATGAGCTACTATGCTCAGACCATCAATGCCCAGAAGATCGAGAGCCACTATGACCGGGGGATCGAGATGGCCCAAAAGGCCGTTGAGATCAATGAGAAAGCCGCCAGCTCCTGGTACACCCTGGCCCAGCTCTATGAGAAAAAGGGTGAGAAGGACAAGGCCATCGAAGCCGTGAAAAAGGCCCTCGAGTTCAGAGAAGGTTACAAGGCGTATCAGACATTCCTGGAGAAGCTGGAAGGCACGAACTAGCCGCTCAACTGCAGAATACTGTAGAAGCTACACAAGGCCCGCTCCTCGAGCGGGCCTTTTTTTTTCAGGGTAGAATTTTGAAATGGCGGCATACCGGTCGGTCTCGCTTGGCCGGAGGCTTTCTATTTGAACAGGATATCCGGGAAGGCTAGCGGCGTGCAAAGGCTTTTTTCTTTTTGGAATCGGGCTCTATCTCCCCTTGTTCCGTGGGAACCTGCCAGACGTGGATGATGGGTTTCTCTCCATCGGCATGCGGCTCGAAGACATACAGAAATCCTTGATGTGCATCGAAACAGGCCGCACCCACATGATGTTTCTGCTGGTTGGATGTGATGTGGAAGAGAAACTCGTCGATCTCGAGTGCGGCATAGGGCTGAGGTTCCCAGGGCTGTCGGATGCCCGTGGCCACCTCGGACAGGTCTTGGGGATCGTAAAACAATATCTGGCTGCTGAATTCGTCGCTCCACCATCCCCGGTTCTGGCAGTTCAGACAGGGTCCAGCCTCGTTTCCATACCAGCAGTCGCCTTTTCCCTTGGTCCCGACAAAGATCAGGGCAGATTTTTCCCCGGAGCTCAGCCAGGCGGCTCCGGACCACTCATCGGAATGATGGTATCCGTTCATGGTGTGATTCTCTTCGCTGTAATCATATGTCGAGGTATAGAGGATCAGAGGGGCATTGGGCAGGGCCGAGCCTGAGGGCGGGGGATTCCCCTGGTTCCAGGGACCGATCGCGAAAAGGGCGGGCCCCTGCCCGGACCAGCCGCCGTCCCGGAAACGTCCGGTGGCCAGGTTCGATCCGGGCGTGTAGAGATCTGCCCATTCTGTCGGGATTCCGCACAGGTAATCGTTGGTGCTCATGTTCCGGACATGGACCGGCCATCCGTCCAGATACCAGCCTCCCTGGACTCGAGGGTCGGACAGATCGGTGTCGCACCAGCCGTGGGTGAGATCGGCCGGCGCCTCCTGCATGTGGTAGCCCCAGCAGAAATACAGCTTGCCAGAAGTCTGGGCCCCCTGGGCTGGCAGCCAGGCCAGGCCCGTCCGGGGGATTTCCAGGTCTGAAACATCCAGGATGTCGGTGAAGGCCTGAAGATGAAGGGCAGTGCTCAGGTCACTTAAATTATTCGAGGATGAGATCACGGGGACGGGGATGCTGATTTCTCCAACAAGGTGAGACCAGGCGTGACCGGTGGCAAAGATCGAGCCGGGGAAGCCGTCCTCCGGCCCGTAGGAGTCTCCATCAGGGAAGTAGGCCATAGCGTGCCCGCCCCACGCCCAGGTGTCCACAACGGACCCTCCCGTCGTTTCAGGGAGCCTGAAGGCGCCCCGGTAGATCAGGTCTTCGGGAAGTATCCTCCCGGCATCCTGAGGAATGACAGGGGCCACGGTCAGTGCGATCACCAGGCACAACGAAAAAATGATTTTCATATCCCACCATTGCTTTAGTCGGCTAACCGATGTTCGTATCGGTTTTTTCCTCCTGGTCACCACTCGATGAGACGACGATAAACTGTGTATTGTCTCAGGTTGACATTCTTACTTGGTTGCATTTCAATAGCGAATAAATAAAAGGATAAGAAAATGAGATACATTACCACCTTGGGTTTCATTCTGGCGCTGAGTCTGTTGGGCATAGCGTGTTCGGGGGAAGATGCCGCTCCAGGGGAGGAGGACAGCATGGCGGAGCTTAGGATCCAGGCCAACCTG
>JAUWTO010000302.1 GCA_030614685.1 Candidatus Aminicenantota bacterium | reverse complement strand
TAGTAGGACCGCATGGTATGCAGGAGGTAACATACATGGTTGGGATGGCGTACCAGGTAGGAAGGCGCCTTGGTGGAGATCACCCCGTCGTAGGCGGAAACATCCAGGTCGTAGAAGGCCAGGTAGGTTCTCTGTATGGATGTAAAGCTCGATTCATCGTTCACATACCGGATCTGGTCCGCTTGCACTCCGTTCTGCCGCAGTCCGTCTATGAGCCCTTGATAAAGAAGCTCTGCCCCGCCCTTTTCCCCAGTGGGACTGACAGGTGTGACGACCGCGACCTTCATCTCATTTCTGAGCGGGTGGTTTCGGCGGGCTTTGGTGCGTGCGATCCCGGTGCCCTCCATTTTTCCGCTTCTGTTGGCGCCGGCTGTCGAGCGAGGCGACATGCTTCTCCAGCTCGTCCATCCGCCGGCACAAGAATGTCATATGCTCCTGGAGCGAGGTGAGCTTCTCCTGTTCGGTCGACTCAGCCCTGCGGTCTCGTTCGAGCCGCGCGATGGTCGTGGCGAGCCGCGGCAGGCGGATGAAGCTCCAACACCATTTCAGCAGCCATCCGAAGACCGGTATCTTGCGTAAAGCAGTCCAGATCCTGTAGAGAATATAACGAGGCTTCAGGCCGCGGATGGGGACGCCGTGCACCTGGCCTTCGCGGGAGAGGCGGATGTTCCAGAGGATGTCGACCTTGCTCCATCCCAGCCGGCGCAGCTTGTGCAGCCAGAATGCTAAGCCCTCTGGTTCGGGCATCCGGTGCAGCAGAGTCCGGTAAGCCTGCTGCAGAAAGGCCTCATCCTCGAAGCGGAGGAGGTCTCTGCAGCGGATGGATCTGGCCTGCAGCGGTGTGTCTTGAAGCCGGGTGTCCTCTCTACTCTGTTCCTGATCCCGAACCTCTGCCCGGATCCGTTCCATGATCTTGTCGATGTCAACGGGAGGGCGGCGAGAGAGGTTTCCAGGCATGGGTTCGCTTTCTGATATGGAAAGGATTATATATCATGAAAACGAGGATGCACAAAGAGTCTTTTCAATTTCTGCCAGGTCAGGGATGTTGCACCTGCCCGGCATTTTGTATAAAGTGCAGGAAAAGAGGAGAAGCGCATGAAAAAAGGAAAGCGGCTGTCTCTGCTCCTGGGAGCGATTCCCTTCATCACCCTGGTCTTCGCCCTGCCCCTGGTCAACCGGATCCAGCCCACGGTCTTCGGCCTCCCCTTCCTCCTGTTCTGGATCCTGCTGTGGGTCCTGCTCACGCCGCTGTTCCTTTTCCTGGCCTATCGGGTGGAGAAGCACTTTGATCCGCCTGACGAAGGAGAAGGACCGTGAGTGTCGCGCTGGTCGTCATTCTGGCCGTCATCTTGATGTCGGCTTGTGTGGGGATCTATGCCGGCCGCAACCTCAAGATGAATCTGGAGAATTGGACGGTGGGCGGCCGCCGCTTCGGGATCATCCTGATCTGGCTGCTCATGGCGGGAGAGATCTACACCACCTTCACCTTCCTGGGGGCCAGCGGGTGGGCCTACTCCAAGGGGGCGACGGCCTTTTACATCCTGGCCTACGGGGCCCTGGCCTATACCCTGTCGTTCTTCATCCTGCCGGTGATCTGGAGGATCGGCAAGCGCTACGGCCTCCACACCCAGCCGGACTTTTTCATCAAGATCTATGACAGCCGCGGGCTGGGTGTACTGGTGGCGCTCATAGGGGTGTTCTCCATCATCCCCTATCTTCAGCTCCAGCTGGCCGGCTTGGGATTCATCGTGGAGGTGTCCTCGGACGGGGCCATTTCCTCCAATGTGGCCATCCTGATCGCCTTCGTGCTCACCTGTGCTTTTGTGTACACTTCCGGTATCAAGGGCGCTGCCTGGGTGGCCATCATCAAGGACGTGCTGATGGTCGCGGCCGTGGTCATCGTGGGATTCGGAGTGCCGACCATCTATTATGGGGGAATCGGCAAGATGATGGACGAATTGATAACCAAGATGCCGGAGCACTTGGTTTTTCCCGGAGCCACCACCAACATGGATGTGCTCTGGGTTATGTCCACGATCCTGGTGACGGCCATGGGGTTTTACATGTGGCCTCACGTATTCGGATCGGCCTTTTCCGCTAAGAGCGACACGGTTCTCAAGCGTAACGCCATTATCATGCCCTTCTATCAGATCCCGATCCTGCTCATTTTCTTCGTGGGATTCACAGCCCTCCTGGTCATCCCGGGGCTCGCGAACGGGGACCTGGCCTTCCTGGAACTGGTAAAGAAGACCTATCCGCCCTGGTTTCTGGGCTTCGTGGGAGCGGCCGGGGCAGTGACGGCCATGGTGCCGGCCGCCATCCTGGTTCTGTTCGGAGCCACATTGGTGGCCAAGAACATCTACCAGTCCGGGTTCAGGCCCCAGGCTTCTGATGAGAGCGTGATGCGGCTGTCCCGGATCATGGTGATCGTGATCATGACGGTGAGCCTGATTTTTGCGCTCAAGTTCCCCAACGAGCTGGTCCCCCTGCTCATCCTGGGGTATGACGGCGTATCTCAGTTCTTTCCGGGCGTTGTGTTCGGACTCTTCTGGAAGAAGGTCACAAAGACCGGCGTCATAGCCGGAATCCTCACAGGCGTGGCCGTGGTCGCTGCCCTCATTCTCTCCGGGAATGATCCGTTCCTGGGGATCAACGCGGGATTTGTGGGTCTGGTCCTGAACGCTGCTGTGACCGTGGCCGTCAGCCTGGCGACACACAAAGGAACATCACCGGATATGGAATCATAGACTGGGGTCCTGGACATAGCGCAGGATCGAACCATGCCATGCAAAAGACCGGAGTAAGGGAGGCGTCATGAAGGCAGCCATACGATTCGTTTTATTTGGCATTTGTTTGGGTCTGGTGCTTTGGGCGGTGGGAGCGACTCAAGCAATCCCAGCAGCTGAAGAGGACGGGGCCGACGACCACTGCACGGATATCATCGTGGGCAAGCTGGCTTCTGTGGACGGGTCGGCCATCG
>JAUWTO010000122.1 GCA_030614685.1 Candidatus Aminicenantota bacterium | reverse complement strand
TTCGTCACACACACGTCCCGACTCAACCACACCAGGCCAGCGGACGATCATGGGCTCGCGGATCCCCCCTTCGTACAACCAGCCCTTCCCGGCACGCAGCGGTAGGTTCGAGGTGGGATGACCTTCCGAGGTCGAGAGGCCGCCGTTATCCGACATCAGGAACACCACGGTATTCTCCTCCAGATTAAGGTCCCGGAGTTTGTCCAATACCTTGCCTACCGCCTGATCCATGGCCTCCACCATGCCCGCATATACGGCATGGTTCTGGAGCAGCCGAACTTTGCGCTCCCCTTCTTTTCCCCAGGCCTCTTCCTGGACTCCCAGTCTCTCGGCTTTGCCGCGATATTTTTCCTCCAGATCCGGCCTGGCCAGCAGCGGTGTATGGACCGAATAGAACGACAGGTAGGCCAGGAAGGGCCCGTCCTGCATCTCCTCTATGAACCGGCAGGTTTCCTCTGCCAGACGGTCCGGGAGATGCTCGCCTTCAAGGCCGTCCGCAAGCCTGGGATTGCCATAGGGAGAGAAGTACTTATTTCCGCCGTAAGGGCCTCCTCTCTCCCAGCCTCCACGGTTGATATCGAACCCCTGATCTTCGGGATAATACCCCTCAGGCCCCAGGTGCCATTTGCCAGCGAAGAAGGTGGAGTAGCCCTCCTCCTTCAAGGCCTCGGCCAGGGTGACCTCTTCCAGAGGGAGATGGTCGACATAGGGTGCCGGGAGGAGGGACTTGTTGCGTGTCCAGTGTTGGGAGATGGTATCGGGCTGGGGCGCGCCGAAATAGTCCGTGGTCTTGAGCCGGGCCGGGAACTTGCCAGTGAGGATGCTGGCCCGTGTGGGGCTGCACACGGGACAGGCGGCATAAGCGCTCGTGAAACGCACACCGGAAGCGGCCAGGCCGTCGATGCGCGGAGTCTCATAGAACGAACTGCCGTAGCTCGAGAGGTCTGTCCAGCCCAGGTCATCCACCAGGATGAAGACAAAATTGGGTTGAGCGGGCCGTGGCTTACACCCTGTGGATCCTCCAACTGCGGCCAAGAATAGCATGGCCGGGAGCATGACCTGGTGGCATATTTTTCTTTTGTGCATCGTTCTCAGCTCCTCGTTCGGACCGACCGAATCACTCAGGCAGATGCCATCCCTCGCGGTAAGTGCGGTGGATAAAAGCATCCGCTTCAGGCTTGTTTGGAAAACACATGTTCTCCGCATCCCACCGGAGCTTGGTCCTGGCCTTAAGGGCCACGTTCCCTAAAAGAACCATCTCTGTCAGGGGGCCGGCATAGTCAAAATTGGATGCTGCCGCCTCCCCCCCCTTGCAGGCCTGAATCCACTCCGCATGATGTCCGATGGAGCGCGGCAGGATCTTAGGCGGCCGAGTATAGGCCTGCATCCGCTCCTCGGGCAGGATCCTAAATCCATTGGCTCCGTGGGACCCGCACAGGATCTTGCCTTTGGTCCCGACATAGAGAGCACCGCCGTAGGTATCGCCCATCTTGCGATCTTCGGAAAGTTCCTCCGGGCGCGGAGGCATGAGCCCCCCGTCATACCAGGTCAAGATCAAGGCGGGAAATCCCTCGCGGGCCGGGAATGTGTAAGTGACAATGCTGGCCCTGGGATAGGTTTCCGTGTTTTGGGGCTTATCCCAGGTCATTTTATCCGGCACGAATTCTGAAAAGCTGGATTCGATGCTTGTGGGGGCTCCCAGCTTGAGCGCCCAGACGATGTGGTCAAAGATGTGACACCCCATATCCCCAAGCCCACCGGTTCCGAAATCCCACCACCCGCGCCACTTCTGCGGGGCATAGGCAGGATGGTAAGGGCGGTAGGGGGCCGGGCCCAGCCAGAGGTCCCAGTTCATGGTGTGGGGCACGGGGGGTGTCTCCCTGGGCCTGCCGATACCCTGAGGCCAGACAGGGTGCGGAGTCCAGGCATGGACTTCAGCTACTTCCCCGATGGCCCCGTCCCAGATCCATTCACACAGAAGACGGATGCTCTCCATGGCATGTCCCTGGTTCCCCATCTGAGTGGCCACGCCCGCCTCCCGGGCGGCTTCTGTTAGGAGCCTTGCCTCGGAGAGGGTGTGTGTCAAGGGCTTTTCGCAGTACACATGTTTACCAAGCCGGATGGATGCCATGGCCGCGACCGCATGCACATGATCGGGCGTGCCCACCACGACGGCATCGATGTCCTTTCGATCTTCCAACATGATCCGGAAATCATCATAGCGTTTTGCCCGAGGAAATTTTTTTACGGTCCTTGCCGCCCGCTCCCAGTCTACGTCGCACAGGGCCACGATGTTTTCGCTTTCCATCTGGGAGAGGTCGCCTCCTCCCTGCCCCCCCACACCGATGCCAGCGATGTTCAGCTTATCGCTGGGCGGCGTGTATTCCTTGCCCCCAAGGACATGGCGGGGCAGGACCAGTGCCGATGTGAGTGCTGCGGCTGACTTTTCGAGAAATCCCCTGCGATCCATCGTCTTCATGGACACTCTCCCTGTGAATCGATAAGACTCTTCGCTCGTTTTCTGAGATAGCTCTCTCGATTATACACATTTCCGCTCCTCCTGTCCCCAAGATTGACGCGGCCTTGAAGCTCTGTTATAAAACACAGAACAAGCCCCGAAATAGCAAACCAAACAATGTTTAAACCTATTCGGATCACTGCAGTTCTGGCGGCCCTGCTGCTGAGCGGCTTCCTTTACGGGGCCAAACAACCAGTCCCCTCTCCTGACCAAGCGACTGTGCCGCATGATCCGCAGCAAGCCACTCCGATCGTGGTGCTGCGCCTGAGCGGCCCCATCACCCTGGACGGCGCGAGCGATGAACCGGCCTGGCAGGCCGTCACACCCTTCATCATGGTGCAACACTCCCCCAATTTTCTGAGTCCTCCTTCCGATAGGACAGAAGTCCTGGTCGGTTTCGATGACGAGTTTCTCTACGTCGCCGCACGCCTCTTTGACAGCGAACCGGACAAGATCCAGGCGTCTACCAAAAAAAGAGACACCATGAGCCCGAGCAACGACTGGTTCGGCATCATCTTCGACACCTTCAATGACAAGGAAAATGCGCTGGGCTTTTTCACAACACCCGCCGGCCTGCGCTGGGACGGCTCGGTCTACAACGACGGCCAACCTACCAATCCGGTCACGCAGGAGCCCCCCATCAACCTGAGCTGGAATACATTCTGGGATGTGGAGATCGAGTGGAATGACCGGGGCTGGTTCGTGGAGATGCGCATCCCCCTATCGAGCCTCAGGTTCCAGGATACGGAAGGAGAGGTCATCATGGGAATGAGCGCCTGGCGGTTCATCCCGCGGCGCAACGAGATGTCCATCTTCCCCGCCATCCCTCCGAATTGGGGCGACTGGAGCACCTGGAAGCCCTCTCAAGCCCAGGAGATCGTGCTCAAGGGAGCCAAGAGCCGGAGGCCCTTGTACATCACCCCCTATGTCCTGGGCGGCTACGGCATCAGCAACGAGCTGAATGACGAAGAGACCGAGTACATCCGGGAGGAAGATCCCGTGAGTGAGATCGGCCTGGATGTGAAATACGGGCTGACCTCCAACCTGACTCTGGACCTCACGCTGAACACGGATTTTGCCCAGGTGGAGGCGGACGACCAGCAGGTCAATCTGACGCGCTTCTCCCTCTTCTTTCCTGAAAAACGCCTGTTCTTCCAGGAACGGTCAAGCACCTTCGAGTTCAACTTCGGGGGCCCAAACCGCCTGTTCTACAGCCGCCGCATCGGCCTCTACGAAGGCGATATCATCCCCATCTATGGAGGCGTCCGCCTGGTCGGACGCATGGGTGCCTGGGACCTGGGCTTCCTGAACATGCAGACCGCTGCCGTGGGGGATCTCGAGCTGCCCTCGGAAAACTTCAGTGTGCTCAGGCTGCGCAGGACTGTCATCAACCGCAACTCCTATGTGGGAGGCATGTTGACCTCCCGGATCGGGAGGGACGGGACCTACAACGTGGCTTACGGACTGGACAGCATCATCCGCGTGTTCGGCCAGGATTACCTGACAGTGAATTGGGCCCAGACGTTTCAGGATGACCAGGCCAATCGCTTCGATTCCCTGGATCCCACCAAGGTGAGGATCAGCTGGGAACGGCGGACCGTGAACGGCCCCGCCTATGACTTTAGCTATTCCCGGGCCGGAGTGGACTATGAGCCTGGCGTGGGATTCGAGGCACGGGAGGACTACACGCGCTTCGGCAACCGGGTCCTGTACGGCTGGATCCCCGGCGAACGATCCTTTCTGCAGCGGCATCAGGTATTCCTGGGAGGATCGCTGACACTGAGCAACACCGATAATTCCGTGGAATCGGCGGAGCTCGGCCCCGGCTGGACCGGTGCGACCAAATCGGGATTCGGGGGCTCACTGCAGCCAAAATACTACGAGGAGTACCTCTCAGAAGCCTTCGAGCTCCCCAAGGACGTCGAGGTGCCCATCGGTCGCTATTCCTTTTTCGGGATCGAGGGCATGTTCAATACGCCCATGGGGAGGACTTTCGCTTTGGTGAGCATGTTCCAAGCTGGTGGTTTCTATGACGGACACAGAGTGAGCCTGGGCTTGATGCCGTCCTGGAACTTGAACTCCACATGGCAGTTTGAGGGATTCTACCAATACAACCGGGTAAAGTTCCCCGACCGCAGCCAGGGATTCACTGCTCATTTGGCCAGGCTGCGTGTACTGATGACCCTCTCCACAAAGGTCACGGCCAGCGCCTTTGTCCAGTACAACGGGGCGGCGGATGCCGTGATCGCCAATGTGAGGTTTCGCTACAATCCGCGCGAAGGGAACGATCTCTATCTGGTCTACAATGACGGCCTCAACACCAACCGTTTCCGTGAGGTTCCCTCCCTCCCCTACACGGAAAGCAGAACCATTTTGATCAAATACTCCTACACCTTCAACATCAAATAAATTCGTCACCAAAAGGGAACTCGAACATGGCACTAAACACGAAAACACGAACAAGGACGAAGGTCCTTACCGGGGCAATGATCTTGGTGTGTCTTTTTTCCCTCAGCTGCTCGTCATCCGGGCGGGAGGGAGGAAGCACCCTCCCCAACATCCTGTTTATCATGTCCGACGACCACTCTGCTCAGGCTTGGGGCCTGTACGGCACGCACCTGGATGCCGTTGCTCCCACTCCCCACATCCGCCGCCTGGCACAGGAGGGCTGTCTTCTCCTGAACTGCTTCTGTACAAACTCCATCTGTGTCCCCAGCCGAGCCAGCATCCTGACCGGTCAATACAGCCACCGGAACGGAGTGTACACCCTCTCCGAAGCCCTGGATCCTGAGGCCGAAAGCGTAGCCAAGCGGCTGCAGGGCAGTGGTTATCAGACAGCCGTGATCGGAAAATGGCACCTGAAGACCCGCCCCGCCGGCTTCGATTATTATAATGTGCTCCCAGGCCAGGGACGCTACCACGACCCCGTATTGCGATCTGCAGACAACTGGGACGAGGGCACAGAACACAGCGGATTTTCCACCGATGTTATAACCGACCTCAGCCTGGAATGGATGAAAAACCACGACCCAAAACGCCCGTTTTTTCTTCTCTGCCATTTCAAGGCTACACACGAACCCTTTGCCTATGCCCCCCGCTTCACCGAGCTGTTCCAGGAGGAGGATCTGCCCGAACCGGATAGCCTTTACGAAGCAGGGCCGAATCCGTCCGGGAGGACCTTCAGCGGACAGATGCTCGAGATCCTGGGACAGCGTTATGTGGAGAATCCTAACAATCGATATCCGGGAGGCTCCTTCGATCTGGAGGGCCTTGGCCCCAGGGCCGCCCGCAGCAAGATCTATCAGAAATTCATCAAGGATTATCTCCGGGGAGTGGCCGGGATCGATGAGAATATCGGACGCCTGCTGTCCTATCTGGACCGGGCAGGCCTGACCCGGGACACGGTCGTGATCTACACATCCGACCAGGGATACTTCCTGGGGGAACACGGATTCTTTGACAAGCGCATCATGTATGAGGAATCCCTGCGCATGCCGTTCGTCATCCGCTATCCCCGAGAGATCGAACCGGGATCGCGCATCAGAGACCTGATACTCAATGTCGATTTCGCTCCCCTGTTTTTGGACTATGCCGGAGTGCCTGTGCCCGACTGGATGCAGGGTTCGAGCTTCAAGGCGAATCTGCAGGCTCGGACACCACCAGCCTGGCGAAGCTCCATGTATTACCGCTACTGGCTCCATCAGGTGCAGCGGCCGGCCCATTTCGGGATCCGGACGGAACGTTACAAACTGATTTTTTTCTATGGTGCCCCGCTGGGCATGCCGGGTGCCCACAAGGAGTCGACCCCACCCAGTTGGGAATTCTATGACCTTCACTCAGATCCATCAGAGACACACAATGCCTACGGCGACCCCCAGTATCAGGGCATCATTCTGGACCTGAAGAGCCAGCTCAAAAAGCTCAGGCAAGACCTGGGGGATACCGATGCAAACAGCCCTCTGATGCAGACCATCCTGGCCGCCCATTGGAACCACTGAGTGCCCGCATATTTTGCGGTTCACCAAATCCGGGGTCCCGACCCGACTAAACCCATATAGCAAGGAAAAATGCATGCGCTGCCCTCGATGTTCCTCTGAAAATGCGCGGTCCACGAACACCTGTGTTCAATGCGGCGCACCCCTCAGGGCGGCTAAACCCTCGTCAAAACTCAAAATACCATGGTATGGATATTTGGCCGTCTCTCTAGCCCTGGCCGCCGTTTTCTATTTTGTATTTCTAGGCGGTTCCGGGCCTGTTCAACCCATACCAGAAAGCTCAGGCAGCCCTGCTGCAACAACCCAGGCTCCGATAGCCGGAGAGGCCGCAGATACTCAGGAGGCGCCGTCTGCACTTATCCTAGGGTATGTCACTGTCCGAACCAGGCTCGGCCAGCAGGTTTATCGAACTCAATCCGCGGTTCTGGGAGGCACCTG
>JAUWTO010000230.1 GCA_030614685.1 Candidatus Aminicenantota bacterium | reverse complement strand
GGAGAGGACTGCAACAAGGAATCAGGCTAAATCCAAGCAGCAGCTTATACAAGAACTGGCGCTATTGAGAGAGAAAGAAATGGCCCGCAAGGAGGCCGATCACAAACATCTGAAGGCGGAAAACGAAATCCAGCGGGTTAACCGGGCACTCGAGACTGTGAGCGCCTGCCATAAGGTATTGGTGCAGTCCAAGGACAAGGCCGAGCTCTTTCAGGAGATCTGCCGGGTCATCGTGGACGTGGGCGGCTACAGCATGGCCTGGGCCGGCATCGCGCGTCAGGACCGCGACAAGAGCATCCAGCCTTTGGGGTCTGACCATGAAAAACGTTTAAAACAAATAAGATAATCACAGTTTTGTAGAATTTTCATGGCTTACAGCGGTGATTATGGGGCAATAAATCCGCGTCTAAGGTATTCAAGCCCCAAGGGCAGACCGGCATCCGCAAAGATATGTCGGCCTATTTCGGCCTATCTCAGGTTTTCGAGGATGTAAATATTCCCGCTGCGTGTCTCGAGCGGGATTACCAGAGACGTGGTTGTGACGGCAAACTTGGTGAAGAGCACGGATTCCGGAAGCCCTTCGGGCTGGCCGGAAAAAGTCGTGACCTGATGCACCTCGTCCTCTCCGGACAGGCGCATCCACACGTTGAAGGCCCCGCTCCGATCGGAGGTGAAATAGAAACAGCGGCTGTCCGGTGACCAGGCGGACCAGCCCTCCACCGCCGAGTGGCTCACAAAGGGACGCAGATCACTGCCGTCGGCATTCATGACCCAGATGTCGCCGTTCCCGTGCCGGTCGGTCCAGAAGGAGATGGTACTGCCATCGGGCGACCAGGCAGGATACATCTCGTTCGATTCCCATTCCGTGAGTCTCCGGCGTGCGTTCTGGTTGTCCAGGGCGATGGTCCAGATGTCCCAGTTGCCGGAGCGGTTGGAATAGAACGCGATGCGGTTCCCATTGGGCGACCATGCGGTCAACGCGTCGCGCGCCGATCCCTGGGCCTCGGTCAGGGGCAGGCCCACCCCCCCGGGATTAGGCAGCTGGTAGATGAGATACGACCCACTGAGCGTGGAAGAATAGCTCAGCTGGCCGTCCGGGCCGAAGCTCCCTCCTATCTCGCGGGCACTGTCATCCCAGTCGGGCGTTACCTTGGTCTCTTCCCCCGTGGCAAATTCCAACAAACACAACGCCCCCTTTTCCGTGAGATGGGCTGTCCACACCAGGTGTTCGTTGTCAGGGGAAATGCTGGGGTAGTAGTTATTACTGCTCTCGTACGTGAGCTGCCTCTTTTCGCCGCTGACCAGGCCGGTGCGGGAATCCAGGGGATACTGCCAGAGATGACGCTCGAGGTAGGACACGGCGAACGCCACCGCCGTCCCGTCCGGTGAGAGTGCGCAGTGGATATCCTCGGTCGCGGTGTACGAGATCGGATAGGAATCCTTTATGGTGATCTTGTCTCCCTTCTGGACGATCCGCAGCAGCCACAGGTTCTTGGTGCCGCCGAAGGGCCCGAGACTGACCAGCAGGGTGCGGCCGTCCCGGGAACAGGAGATGCCGGAAATCTCCTGGCCGGCAGGAACCCAGCCCAGGGATTCAGACTCCCCGCTCGATACATCGCAGATATGGAGGTCGCCCTGCGTGCGGTTCCAGTAGATCAGGTGCCTGCCGTCCGGGGTCCATTCCATGTGGGGAGGGGCGCTGGTCCCTTTGACCACAGGGCGCTCCGCCATGGTGGAGATATCGGTTACATAGATGTCGCCATACCAATCGAACGCCAACCGGGAGCTGTCCGGAGCCCAGGTGGGACTGTTGCCGATAGGGCAGATCAGGGAGGGAGATCCTCCACCCGGATGCACCACCTTGATGCCCTGTTCCGATGCGAACGCGATGCTCCGCCCGTTCGGGGACCAGTCGGGCTGTCGCTCGTCGCCGTGGGCGTTCGTCAGCTGGTCCGATTCTCCGCCGGCGACCGGGCGCTTCCAGATGTCCATGCTGCCGGACC
The DNA here is from genome assembly GCA_030614685.1 of Candidatus Aminicenantota bacterium. Classification (GTDB taxonomy): domain Bacteria; phylum Acidobacteriota; class Aminicenantia; order Aminicenantales; family Aminicenantaceae; genus JAUXEH01. Next base: position 1,953 of record JAUWTO010000230.1, on the reverse strand, counting down.
GGTCGGAGGCGAACACGATCCACTCCCCGTCCGGAGACCAGCTGGGGGAAAGCGACAGGCAATTCCCGGATGTGAACGGCCTCAAGTTCATATGAGAGACTGTATGCCGGGGCCCGAGGCCCCCTCCTCCCGGGTGAAGGAGAAGCAGATACAGGAGTGCGGCGATAAGGAGCGGGCTTGCGACGAGGGCAGCGGTCTTGAGGCGATCGAGAGCGGGCCGCGGTCGCCGCGTCAGCGAAGCCGCCCCATCCGACACCATGAGCCGGCCGGCCTCCCAGTCCCGCTTGAGGCGCCTCAGGTCGGCCAGGAGGTCGGAGGCGTTCTGGTAGCGGAGGCGCTTCTCCTTTTCCAGGCATCTTTTCACGACCTGCTCGAATTCGAGAGGGATCCCGCTGCGCATCCCGGTCAACGGAGGCGGGGATTCAGTCAGGATGCTGTGAATGAGCGCCTGGTCGTATTCGCCCCGAAAGGGCAAGATGCCGGCGGTGATCTCATGAAGGACCACACCCAGCGACCAGATGTCTGTAGAGAAACCGACCTGCTGGCCGCTCAGCTGCTCCGGCGACATGTAGGCGGTGGTGCCGACGGTCGTCCCCTCCCGGGTGATGACCGTGGACCCGGAGGGCTTGGCCAACCCGAAATCCGTAATTTTGACCTCGCGCTCATCCGAGACCATGATGTTGGAGGCCTTTATGTCGCGGTGGATGATCCCCCGATCATGGGCATGCTTAAGTCCCTCGGCGATCTGGATGGCATAATCGAGGACATCGTCGAACGGCAGAGGCCTGAGCTCGACGCCGCTTTTCAGGGTCTTCCCCTCGATGTACTCCATGGCGATGAAATTTACGCCGTCCGCCTCATCGATCTCGAAAACCATGCATATATTGGGATGGTGCAGTGCGGCCGCAGACCGGGCCTCGCGCTCGAACCGGCTCTGGTCTTCCGGCTGGGTCAGGATGTGTGGGAGCAGGGTCTTGATGGCCACCGTGCGCTTCAGCCGCAAATCCTGGGCCTTGAAGACCACCCCCATGCCGCCGTGCCCCAGCTCAGCGATGATGTCGTACTTTTCCGCAAAGGTGGTGCCGGGCCGGATGTCAGGCAGCCGTGGCCGGCTGGTGCGCGTATGGGTGCCCGCATAGCCTGCATCCGAGTCAACGGCAGACCCGCAGTTGCTGCAGAAACGGGAGGAGTCAGGATTATCCTGTAAGCAGACCGGGCACTTCATCTGGTATCACCCCAACAGTGGGTATAGGATAGTCCATCCCCTCCCCATAGTCAATTCTTCATTTTCGTTCGGGGACGGACCATGAAATATGCTGATATCTCTAAAGTTAGCCACTGAAACTCTCCTAAAAACACCCTTACGTGAGCAATTTTTTCCCCTCAACCGTCACTCTAAGTAGAAACTTATAGAAATGGAGGGAATCATGCCAAGGGCAAACAGACATTTCATACCCGGCCTGATCTATCACATCACCAACAGGTGCCATAAAAAAGAATATCTTCTCCGATACGTGCGCGACAAGAAAAGGTGGATGCATTGGTTATTAAGAGCGAAGATATGCTATGGATTGACAATTCTCGGCTACACCACCATGTCAAACCACATCCATCTGTTGGTCATCGAGGAGGGCAGGTGCGATGTCATACCCGATTCGCTGGCGCTCGCCGAGTCCAGGATCGCCCAGGAATTTAACCAGAGAAAATCTCGCGTGGGAGCATTCTGGGGAGACAGATACCAAGCCACCGCAGTAGAATCGGGAGGACACCTCCTCAATTGTCTGATCTATATCGATCTAAACTCGGTAAGAGCAGGAGTCGTCGACCACCCTCGCAACTGGCGTTTCTGCGACTACCATGAAATCATGAAACAGAAGCAGCGCTACACACTGATCAACATGGATAGACTATTAGAGCTGGTCGATATCAAATCCAGGGAAGAGTTCTGGGACT
>JAUWTO010000100.1 GCA_030614685.1 Candidatus Aminicenantota bacterium | reverse complement strand
TGGTCGTGATATTCCACTTCCAGGATCCTACACATTTCTATTATGTGCATTTTTCGGCATCGAGTGACGGGCTCCACAACATCATCGGCCTGGTAAACGGCAGCGACCGCGTCAAGATCAACCTGGAGCCGGCCGGGGAGTCGACCGCTCTCCTGATGGACCGGGAGTATCACGATTTCAAGGTTTGGTACAATGCGGATTCAGGTGAGATCCGGGCCTATCTGGATGACATGCGGTCTCCTATCCTGACAGCCAGGGACACCACCCTCGGGCATGGCCGGGTCGGGGTGGGCTCATTCGACGACACAGGAAGTTTCGATACCATCATACTCTGGGGAAAATCCCAAGAGGAGGACGAAGATGAAGGATCCTAAGACCATGGATCGACGCGTTTTCATGCGGACCTGCGTGGTTGCCACGGCCGCACTGGGTTCCTCTCTGCCCGCAGACGCATTCACAGGGGCCCAGTCCGGATTTGACGCCCGGGGCCTTCAGACTCGCGTCCTGGGGAAGACCGGGGTTCGCATTCCCATTATCGTTTTCGGGGCTGGAAGCCGCTTCTGCGCCGTCAAGGATCCGGAGAAGAGCGATGAGCTCCTGAATCACGCACTGGATCACGGCTTCTATTACTGGGATACGGCGCATACCTATGTCTATGACAATGTCTGCAGCGAAGAGCGCTTGGGCCGTGTCCTCAAACAACAACGCGACCGGATTTTTTTAGCTACCAAGCTTTCGGAACGGAGCTATGACGGGGCCATGCAGGAGCTGGAGGGCAGCCTCAAGCGCCTGCAGACTGACCGCCTCGATCTTCTTCAAGTGCACAGCATAAATTCTTTGGAGGATGTGGACCGTATAGGAGCGGCGGACAGTGTCCTTGAGGTGTTGAGGAAAGCCAAAGAACAGAATATTGCCCGTTTCGTCGGATTCACGGGACATGCATCAGCCGAGGCCATGGCCGCCATGGTAGAGCGGTTTTCCTTTGACACCATGCTCATCGCACTCAATCACCATACTCTGGGCAAAGAGGATTTCGAAAAGCAGGCCATTCCCGCGGCGGCCCGGAAGGGGATGGGCATCCTGCTGATGAAGGTGATCCGTCCCCGGGAGACCGTGGAGGGCCTGGATCCCGCCGAACTCGTTCGCTACGCTCTGAGCCTGGAGCACGGGCATGCTGCCGTCATCGGAACCGACAGCATGGAGGTGCTCAAGAAAAACCTCATCATGGCGCGCGATTTCACGCCCATGCAGTCTGACCGGATGGAACACATGCGCAGGACTCTGGAACCCTTCCTGGCTGGACAGAACCTGCCCTGGATGCGGCCGGGATATGTGGACGGTTCAAAGAGCTAGTCGCCACAAAGGAGGCATCCCTCATGACAGATGAACAGGAACGGCAGAGATACGCAAGCCTGATCCGGCTCAATCCTGAATATGAGGAGCGCTACATCATCCTGCACAGACACACATTTCCTGATGTGCTCAAACGCATCCGCGATTCTAACATCCGCAATTATTCCATTTTCCTGCGCGACGGCATGTTGTTTTCGTTTTATGAATACGTTGGGATCGACCATGCGGGAGACATGGAGATGATCGGCGCCGACCCTGTCACGCGTGACTGGTGGACGCTGACCGATCCCATGCAGGTCCCCCTGGGGAGCAGAAGGGAAGGGGAGTGGTGGGCTGGGATGCCGGAGCTCCTGCATCTCGAACCGGGTGAACGGCATGAACGCGGATCCCCGGGTGGGGCACAGCGGTTCGCCTGCGTGGTTCATAAAGGGCTCTCTGGATCTTTATCCGGGAAAGGGCTCCGGGATGTTATCATGGACAGCGGCATCCAGGCTCTCTCTCTGTATTCGAAAGACGACTGCCTCTATGTCTATCTCGAATACTTGGGGAGGGATGAGCCGGATAAAGACCGGGCGGACTGGGAAGCGGGCCTGGCTCGATTACTGGAGTCCCTTTCACTCGAGAGCCCATGTGCCGACTGGCATCCCATGCGGGAAGTGTTTCACACGGACTGACAAGGAGGGATCCGAACATGCTGCAAGGCCTTCAAGGCCAAGACCATGCAGGCGGAAAGGGAGAATCGAAATGACGCGCTTCACACCTCGACTGCTGGCTGGCCTGTCAATCATCTATTTCTTGAGCTGCGGCGGCCCTCCAGCCGATAGACCGACTGACCGTTCCGCCCTCCACGATTGGGAGAACCTGGAGGTGCTCCAGCGGAACCGGGAGCCTGCTCACTCCACGTTCACACCCTTCCGGGATACAGAATCGGTCTTGAACTCCCGGCCGGAAGAATCTTCCTTTTATATGAGCCTGAATGGGACATGGAAATTCCACTGGACCGCCGCACCGGCCGCCCGCCCGCAAAACTTTCAGGCGACCGATTTCGATGACTCTGCCTGGGAAGACATCCGGGTCCCGGGTAACTGGGAACTGCAGGGATTCGGTATCCCCATCTACACAGACACGGATTATCCTTTCCATCCCGATCCGCCGCGTGTTCCCCTCGATCATAATCCGGTGGGTTCCTTTCGCCGGACCTTCGAGCTCCCGACCGGCTGGCAGGAGAGGAGGGTCTTCCTGCATTTTGGGGGTGTCCGGTCGGCCGTGACCGTATGGATCAACGGCGAATCCGTGGGGTACAGCCAGGGTAGTAAAACTCCTGCCGAGTTCGACATCACGCCCTATGTCCGGAATGGCATATCCAACACACTGGCCGTCGAGGTCTACCGCTTTAGCGACGGCTCCTACCTGGAAGATCAGGACTACTGGAAGATCAGCGGTATAGAGCGCGATGTATACCTGGTGTCGACTCCCCACGTGCGGATCCGGGATTACTTTGCCCGGGCCGATCTGGATACCGATTTTCGGAATGGGATCCTGTCCGTCGATGTCGATCTGATCGATCATGCAGGCGCAGCATCCGGGACTCACAGCCTGGAGCTGGAGCTCTTCGACAGCAGCGCCATGCCCGTTTTTAAGCGTGTGATCCGCAGCTGTATTTTTGAAGGAAAAGGCCGCGCCGCGGTGAGTTTTCTGCAGAACATCCACAGTCCTAAACCCTGGACGGCCGAGACACCGGATCTCTATTCTCTGGTCCTCACTCTCCGGGATGCCGAAGGTATTTCAATAGAGACCGTGGGGTGTCGGATCGGATTCCGCACGGTCGAGGTAGAGGATGGCTTGCTCAAGGTCAATGGCAGACCTGTTCACCTCAAGGGAGTCAACCGTCATGAACATGATCCGGTAACCGGAAGGTATGTGACCGAGGAGAGCATGCTCCGGGACATCCAACTCATGAAGCAATTCAACATCAATGCCGTGCGCACCAGCCATTATCCCAACACCCCTCGCTGGTATGAGCTGTGTGATGAACACGGCCTCTACGTGGTTGATGAGGCCAACATCGAGTCCCACGGAATGGGGTATCATCCGGATGTGACGCTGGGGAATGATCCGGACTGGGAGGCCGCCCACCTGGACCGCACCGTTCGGATGGTGGAACGGGATAAGAACCACCCTTCGGTCATCATCTGGTCCCTGGGAAACGAGGCCGGAGACGGCGTCAACTTCGAAGCCACATATGGCTGGATCAAGCAGCGCGATCCCTCCCGCCCTGTGCAGTATGAGCAGGCCGACCTCCGTCCGCACACGGACATTTTCTGCCCCATGTATGCACGCATCCACATCCTGTCCGACTACGCATCACTGAAGCGTGAGCGCCCGCTGATCCTGTGTGAGTATGCCCATGCCATGGGGAACAGCGTCGGGAACCTCCAGGACTACTGGAATGTGATCTGGGCTCATGACCAACTCCAGGGAGGATTTATCTGGGACTGGGTAGATCAGGCGATCCTGGCAGAGACATCCGAGGGGCGGTCCTACTGGGCTTATGGAGGGGATTTCGGTCCGGAGGGCACTCCATCGTCAGGCAATTTCTGCATAAACGGGCTTGTGTCCGCAGATCGAAGGCCGCATCCTCATATCTGGGAGGTAAAGAAGGTCTACCAGCCTGTCAAGGTCGATCCCGTGGATCTTGTTCAAGGCCGGGTCAGGATCGGAAACCGGTATGATTTCAGGGACCTGAGCCATCTCATCGCGGAGTGGAGCGTGCGGTCCGACGCGGAGGTGGTGGCATCCGGACGACTATCCTCGTTAAACGTCCCTGCCCGGGGATCGCAGGTCATCGACCTGCCGCTTCCGAGGATGCAGCCCCGGGCCGGGGTCGAATATTTTCTGAATGTGAGCTTCCGGAACCGGGCAAAAGACCATACACTGACTCAAGGCCATGAGGTTGCCTGGGATCAATTCCGTCTGCCCATAGACAGACCGCGTCAGCATACAGAGGTGTTGAGGTCCGGCAAGGTTCTGCGCAGGCTTAGTAATGGTCAGCTTGTCCTTTCGGGGAAGGGATTCGCCTACACGTTCGACCTGGACAGAGGGGCCTGGGCCTCGCTGATGTATTCCGATACAGAGCTCCTTGCGCAGGATGGCCCGCGACCGAACTTCTGGAGGGCGCCCACAGACAACGATTTCGGCAATGATATGCCACAGCGCCAGGGTGTGTGGAAGGAGGCGGGCGAGAATCCTGTTATCGAACGGGTGGAGCACCGGCAGAACTCCAACCGGGATGTCATCATCGAGGTGACCTCATGGCTCGCAGCCGTGCAGTCCAGGCATTTCGCACGTTATATCGTTTTCGGAAACGGGGACATCGTGGTTTCCTGCCGCCTCGTTCCTGGAAATACGAGCCTGCCCAACCTTCCCCGTTTCGGGATGCAGATGGTGCTTAAGGGTGAATTCGACCAGATCCAGTGGTACGGCCGCGGCCCGCATGAGACCTACTGGGACCGCAAGAGCGGAGCCCGTATAGGGCTATACCAGGGCACGGTCATGGAACAATATACTCCGTATGTCCGGCCGCAGGAGAACGGCAACAAGACCGATGTACGCTGGATGGCGCTTACCAACAAGCGGGGAGTGGGGCTGCTGGTGGTGGGAGATCCGCTGCTGGAGGCCAGTGCGCTCCACTTTCTGGCCCAGGACTTCGACCCCGGGCCAAGTAAGCGGCAGAGGCATGCCGTTGATCTCGAAAGCCGGGATCTGGTCACGCTCAACGTGGATCTCCACCAGATGGGAGTCGGCGGGGACACCAGCTGGGGTGCTCGCCCGCATCCGTCCTACACGCTTCCAGCCCGGGAATATGCCTATCGTTTCCGGATGCGGCCTTTTTCGAATACGACGACCACAGCGCTCGAGCTCAGCCGCATGAGATTCTGAGATTGAGGAAGCCTCTCCAGAGGCCGTGTTGGTTTAATCGCAAACGACAGTGTCCCGATCCCGCTTGGCTTTATACAGGAGTTCATCAGCCCGTTTGATGGTTTCCTCGAGGGTGTCGAGTATACGCGTGGTAACGCCGATCGAGACCTTGAGCTCGATTTTGTTTCCGTCGCTTTCCATCTTCTGGCTTTTTATGAGGGTGCGGATGCGGTTGAAGACCTTGTTCGTTTGCTTCCGGTCCATGTTGATGGCCAGAATCGCGAACTCTTCCCCGCCATAGCGAGCCACCACATCTCCGGAGCGAAAATTGCTGGCCAGCAGGCCGGCTACGTGCTTGAGGGCCTTGTCACCCGCCTCATGGCCAAATGTATCGTTCACCTTCTTGAAATTATCGATATCGAGTAGTGCTGTTGTCAATTCCAGGTTGCGCCGCTTGGCATTTTCAAAGATCTTGTTCCCGATCTCGAAGAAAAACCGACGGTTGTACAGCTGGGTCAGGAAGTCGAGGTTTGAGAGTTTCTGGAAGGCATCGATGTGCTCCAGCATCTCGATGTTCTGCTTGACCCGCAGGTAGAGCTCTTCTACAAGGAAGGGCTTGATGATGAAGTCGTTGGCGCCCCGTTTCAGGAACTGGATCGAGATCAAACTGGAACCGTAGGCGGAAATCCCGATTATAGCCAGCCGGTTAGTGGCATACTCTTTGCGTACCTGGGCGATCAATTCAAACCCATCCATGAGCGGCATCTTGTAATCCGTGATGATGAGCATGGTGTCTGGGTTTCGCTTCAGCAAACTCAAGGCTTCCTCGCCGTTGGCGGCCTCCAGGACAATGAATTTCTGTGTCTTGAGGATCCGTGTGATCTGGGTGCGCGAGATACGTGAGTCGTCAGCCACCATCACTTTGATGGATTGGTTCTTGTGAACTCGGTCTATGGTATCGACGATGTAGTCCAGGGCCTGACTGTCTTTTTTAACAACATAATCCAGCACCTGTCTCGCGATCATGCGCTCTCGCACTTCGTCGTTGAATTCGGCCGCGTATACAATGACAGAGATGCCCTTGGAATCCAGCAGATCCAGGGTTGTCTCTTCCTGGAGCCCGGGAAGATCCAGATCGAGGACGGCCATGAAATAGCCGTTTTTCTTCACCTTCAGGTGTGCACTCTTCACAGAGTCGGCTATGTCACACTCAAAATCCTTGCGAGCTTTCAGAATAGCCTTGAGAGTCCCTGCTTGGTGTGAGTCATCCTCGATGACGAGTACCTTCTTCATTTCTGCTCCTTTTCCCGCCTGACTTTCTTATAAAGCACACAGCCCCTAATGTCAAACCAGGAACCGAGGTCGGACAGAGGGGAGAGCCTACAAAAGAGGATTGAGCCCAAGGGAAAAAAAGTGTATGGTTTATCTGACCGAGATGAAGTTATTACGATCCGCAAAGCAGGCATATACCCTGTATGGGGCAGTCTTCGGCCTTTTGTTTCCTATCGTCGGGACCCTGATCGACACCTTCCTGAGCTATGGATACATCGATCTAGAGGGTCTTCTGCACTGCCAGATGAGCAATCCCCTGCTCTGGATTATCGACAGCGCTCCTGTGTGGCTGGGCCTGGTGGCCCGGGTGGCAGGCCGCAGACAGGACCGATTGCAGGGGATCATCACTGACATGGATGGCATCATCTCCGACCGTACACGGGAGCTGGAGCAGGCTGTGGTAGACGCCAGGGAGGCGAGCAGGGCGAAGAGCGAGTTTCTTGCCAACATGAGCCATGAGATCCGGACTCCTATGAACGGGATCATGGGCATGACCGAGCTGGCCCTGGACACGGAGCTCACTTCGGAACAGCGAGAATACTTGGAGATGGTCCAGTCGTCTGCAGAAGCCCTGCTTACCATCATCAATGACATCCTCGATTTCTCCAAGGTCGAGGCGGGTCGACTCGATCTGGAACCCATCGATTTCAAGCTGCGGGACAGTTTGGGCGAGACCATCAAGACCCTGGCCCTGCGCGCGCATCAAAAGGAGCTGGAGCTCATCTACTGGATCGCTTCCGAGGTGCCGGATTCCCTGGTTGGAGACCCTGGCCGCCTGCGCCAGATCCTGATCAACCTCATCGGAAACTCCATAAAATTCACCGAACACGGCGAGGTCATGCTGCGCGTCAGTCTTGAAGCAGAAGACGAAAACGAGGTGACGCTCAAATTCACGGTCCAGGACACCGGTGTCGGTATCCAGAAGGACAAACAGGAACTGATATTCGAGGCGTTCTCCCAGGCCGATGGTACAACGACCCGGAAATATGGAGGGACCGGGCTGGGTCTTTCCATCTCCTCCCGTCTGGTGCAGATGATGGGAGGCCAAATATGGCTGGAAAGCCCAGCAGCCGTTTCAGAAGACAAGGCAGGCGGTCCCGGGAGTGTCTTCTATTTTACAGTCCGCTTCAAGCGCTGTCCTGTTGCCGAGGCTCCCCCCAAGTATGATCCTCAGCGCCTGCAAGGGATTCGGGTCCTGGCTGTGGACGACAACGCCACCAATCGGCGCCTGCTCCATGGACTTCTGGAGAACTGGGGTCTGGAAACCGAACTGGCCGAGGGTGCGGATTCAGCCATGCAGGCCCTGGTGCAGGCCAAGGAAGATGAGCGGCCCTTTTCTCTGATCCTACTGGATGCCCAGATGCCGGGTGAAGACGGCTTCACGCTGGCCGAACGGATCAAGGAAAAACCCGAGTATGCGCGCACGGCCCTGATCATGCTCACCTCGGCCGGGCAGAGGGGCGATGCAACCCGCTGCCAGGAAATCGGAGTCAACGCCTATCTAATGAAACCCATCAATGCCTGGGAATTGTTCAGGGCCATCCTCACAATCCTGGGGACCGCTCCGCTCGATGCCCGGCCCTCTGCCTCGCTGCTGACCCATCACAGTATACAGGAGAGCATGAATCCCATGACGATCCTAGTGGCCGAGGATAATCTTGTCAATCAGAGGCTCATAAAGCGCATGCTGGAGAAGATGGGACACTCGGCAGACCTGGTCTCCACGGGCATGGCCGCCATCGAGGCATGGGAAAACAAGAGCTTTGATCTGATCCTCATGGATCTCCAGATGCCGGAGATGG
>JAUWTO010000207.1 GCA_030614685.1 Candidatus Aminicenantota bacterium | reverse complement strand
TCCAGGTTGACCTCCATCTCCGCTTCCGGGTCGTCAGAAAGCTTGTTGGGCACCACCAGGTTCAGCTTGGGGTTTATGTCCTGCAGGACCTTTTTGTAGTCCCCCTTCCGCCCGATGGTCCGCAGTCGGCGTTCCTTTACCGGCCCCAGGGAGCCCGGCTCGCTCTTGCTGAAGTTTCCAGGCATGAGAACCCTATAATCCAGTTCCACCTCTTCTTTTGCATCAGAGCTGGGAAGGATAGACACCTTGACTCGAGTACCGATTTTCGGCGTGGTCGGTTTTGCCATAATTTAGTCTCCTTTATTTTGATTCCGGTCAGCCAGCTTTAATGCCAGCAGCCCATCGAAATTTCCTATCTTGGAAAATAACTCTCTCTGCTTCTTCTCCAGGAGCTCCCTGTCTTCCTCATCCGTCTCCGCTTCCAGGAGCTTCTGGTTGACGATGTACATAGACTGCCAGGCCGAGGCGCTCAGGGCAGGCTCCCAGTAGGCCAGCTGATAGGCCTCGATCTTGTCCATCAAGTCCATGAGGTGCACCCGGGCCAGTTCAAATTCCCCGGCCTTTATACAGAAGTTGGCCAGGTTCAGGACCCGGAGGAAGTGGCCCTTGCGGCGGTGCTCGGCCGCGATCCCCTGCTGCATCTTGCTCAGTTTCTCTTCGAAGCCGTCGGGCAGCGTCTCACAGGCCTGTTCGTATTCCTTGGTGAGGGGTTCGTAATCTTCTCCCATGATGGGAGGAAGGATCGTCTCCCCTCCTTTTCCTCCGCCCAAGACCGGCTTGACCTCATCCTCGAGCCACTTCACGGTTTCAGAGTCTGCAAAAGGGACATCGCCGCGAAACTTCAGCTTGGGAAAGTTGGAAAATCGCTGAAGCAGCTTGGCGACCTGGAACTTGATCTCCTCGGCAGCCTTGGCCCCGCCGCCCCCTGCGTTTTCCAGGGCCAGGGCCTCCAGCCTCTGGCCCGTGAGCCAGTACTTCAACGTACTGTCCTGGTCGAGCAGGCTCACTTCCAGGTTGGAGATGAGCTTGTCCCCGTCCTGGTCGGAGTGCCACTGCTGAAACCGGCTGAGGACCGCGGAATCGGGAGGTGCGACCTGGGTGACATAATCATCATGGGATGGGATGCTCATCCGGTCCCAGACCAAAGACCTGGCTATCCCATAGAGGTAGGCCTGATGCTTCACCTTCACGTTATCCTGCTGGAAGAGAAACCGGAGCGATTTCTTGAACGCCAGTACCGCATCCTTTTCCGAGCCTGTCGCGGCCTCCTTGGCGGGAGCGGCCGGTTCCTTTTCTACCCTAGGCTTTGGTTCTTCTGGAGGTGGAGGCGCTTCCGGCTCTCCCTCTCGGGATTCAGCCGGTTTTTCCTCCTTCGCCGGCTGGGCGGGAGGCGCGGCCTCCTTGGCCGTCTCGACATGAGATTCGATGACCTTCTCCAGGTCTTTCAGCACAGGAGGGCTGTCCGGGAACTGCTTCTTGGCTTCCTCCCCGAGCTGCATCAGGACCTTCTCCAGCTCGGGGATCAAAGGGGCCGTCTGTTGGCTGATCGGTTCCTGTTCCAGCAGCTTCACGAAGCGTCCCGTGTTCAGATACAGGAGCGCTTTGCTGCGATGGGCGGGCTTTTCAGGGAAGAGCTTGTCTCCGAACTGCTTCATCATCTCGAGCATCAGCGTCATACCGCTGAGCAGCCCGGGGATCTTATCGGTGCGGTACCAGGCGAACGTCAGCCAGGATGCCACCCGGAGATCCTTGCTCTTCTCCATAAGGACGGCCTTCGCCAGCTCGATGCAGACGTTATAATCCGGTATGACTTTGCCGATCTCCATATCCAGCTTGAAGTACTCTTCCGTTGTGTTGGCATTCTCCCCTGTGGGAGAATCCCCGGATATGGGGTCCAGGAGCTCCGCCAGCCCTTCAGGCAAGGAGGCTTCGGGCGCTTCCTGGGTCGGTTCTTCTTCTGCCACTATCGTTCTCTCCCCTTTTTACGTCGAGAATCATCATGTCGGCTGTATCTCGAGAATAATTTCGACTGTACCAACTTCATTTCTGCTCTGACGATCATTACATCTGGGTGAACGCCGACTTGCTGAACTAGTTATATCTGAAACATTTTTAAAATTCAATGCAAATTTTCCGCGGATGTACGGTCGCCCCCGGCGTTCAGATCAGCCCCAGAAACTCACCCAAAGAAATGCGCCCCTCGGCAAAGGCCGGCCCCAGCTCCGGAGAAAGGCTGGAAAGGGCTGCCTCCGGGGAGACGTTTTTCCCCTCCTCCTCGAGGTGACAGACACCGTCGTTCTCCGCTTCCGGGCACACCAGCTGGATCAGATTCTTGGAGGCCGGAGGCCTCAGGAAGAGGAACAGGAACCGGTCCGACGCCCCGCCCGGACCGCCCCAGAACGCGTTGGGAGTGAGGGGAGGGTCTCCCAGCACCCGGGCGACCGCCAACATCCAGAAGCAGACCGCATGATGGAGGGAAGACCCATTGCTCCCCAGGGGGAAGCGCAGCCCCAGCGCCAGCTGCCGTGGAGGGCGCCCCCGCAAGGGGAGCAGGATATCCGCCAGGTTCTTGATCAGCCGGAACCTTCGGGGATCGTCCGCATTCCCCAGCACCTCCCCCCAGAATTGAGACAGGCTCGTGTTCTGCAAGTAATCCTTGAATCCGGCCAGAGCAGCCTCCATGTCGACCTCGACAGCATCGTTGAGCCTCTCGGTCTCGGCCGCAAGATCCTGGGGGGTCAAGGCCAGCTCAGCCTGCTCCAAAACGGGTGAGGTCTGCTGCAGGAAACGACTGAGCATGACCGGGAAATAGGCGAACACATCCGTACCGGCCGCGATGTCTTTCGCGATCCGCAGGGTAACCACGAACGGGTATCTCCGCTCGCTCTTGTCATGGCTGGGCCGGAGAGCGCCCAGCAGGAACTTGTCCGCACCATCGTGATTGAACAGGAATTGATATCCGGGCGAATGCGCGTAGATGCGGGGCCATTCCCGGTCATAGTGTTTCTGGGCATAGTACAGGCCTTCCTGGATCCACTTCTCAAAGATCCGGATCTCCGGCCCCCCGGAATTGTAGCGGACAAAGTCTCCAAAGCGGGGCAGCTTCCCGAAACTGGAAATCTGATAATACATGGTGTTCATGGGCTTGCCGCTGATCCTTTCAATCCAGCCGAGAGGGACAATGGAATCTGAAGAATTCGCCGAGGTTTTTAAAGGGATTGGCCACGCTGCGGGCCTGGAGGCGGTAAACGACATTGAGCCTATATTGACTGTGCGAGAACTGCCAGGAGATCTTATACATCGTAGAAGAAGAGGCCTCCAGCTCGATTTCCGCCTCTTCCAGGAGGCGATAGAATCCCCAGGCACCGAGGAACTCTTTGGCCGGCGGTTCCGCGCGCTTTTCCCGCATGAGAATCTGCAGTCTCGCACCCGGAGAGCCCTCCTGCCGGGGCCAGAAAAATTCCTGGAAACGCTTGTGGCCCATCTCGTAGGACTGCTGAACGCCATCGACGCTCAACTCGATCTTGATGACGAAAGGCACTGAGCCGGATACGCTTGTGTACCCATCCGGCTGCATGCGAAAATTGATGGGGAACCCACCCTGCTCGAAGAGATCCTTGCGAATGCTCTCGGCTTTCCGCAGCGCCTCGAGGGTTTGTGGGGACAGCCGGATTCCCCTGTCCTCCCAGGTCATGGCGGTCCAGTCATCCCGATTGACAAAGGGAGCCAGGTCTTCATCGATGAATCCCCACAGGATGCCGCCCTCCGGCTTGAAGAAGGCCTCGACATCAGCGATGGTGGCATCCCTTCCTTCTCGATTGAAAGGATAGTAGTCCCCGAGTTTGTTCTGGTATTCTTCGTAGACTTTATCGGCCCACAGGGAATTCAACTCCTTCTGTGCTTCATCGAGCAGAGCCTGCCAGACCTGGATGAGGGGCTGTTCGAACATGGCCCGGCGCGCCGGGGAATCGAGCTTGCTCAGGTTGAGGCGGATGGTGGTCACGGCCAGGGGAAGCTCACCGCTACCGTCCAAGAGCACCTTGGCGGCGAAGTCCTTGGCCTTGGTCTCCGGATCGTCCAGCATGGATTCCAGCAGGCTGCTGACGGAGATGTACTGACCCAGGATCCCGGCGAGCGCTTCGGAGGCGCCTTCTCCTTGGCCGGGGCTCAAATCATGGATATCTTGGAAAGCCAGGGTCAGCTCCCGCATCAACTGCTGATCATAGGCCGATATGCCCTCC
>JAUWTO010000347.1 GCA_030614685.1 Candidatus Aminicenantota bacterium | reverse complement strand
TATGAGATGCCCCATTCCATTGGTAAGGTGAGGGGTTTCCAGGGTGTGTTTCCGGTGGTCCTGCGCGCCTATGCCTGGATCATGAGCCTGGGCGAGGAGGGATTGAGGGAGGTGGCCCGGATCGCCGTGCTGAACAACAACTACCTGCTGGAAAAGATCAAAAAGATACGGGGGGCGGATGCCCCCTATGCCGGGGGCCGCCACCGCATCGAGCAGGTGCGCTATTCCTGGGAGCAGCTCTTTCAAGACACGGGAGTCACGACCGAGGATGTGGCCTTACGTATGGCGGATTTCGGGTTTCATCTCTGGTCCAGTCACCACCCCTTTGTCGTGCCCCAACCCTTCACCATCGAACCCACCGAAGCATATTCCAAGGCCGAGCTGGACGAGTATCTAGCTGGCCTGGAACAGGTGGTTAAGGAAGCCTATGAGGAGCCGGAAAAGGTGAAGACCGCGCCCCACCGCAGCGTTTCGCACAGGGCAGAGAACCATCTGCTTGACGACCCAAAAACCTGGGCCATCACCTGGAGGGCCTACCTGAAAAAACGGAAAAACTGGCGGTGACAAATCAGAGCCTCGACAGGAGGCTGGATTCGCTGGATGCCCTGCGGGGCTTCGACATGTTCTGGATCATTGGCGGCTCCTGGATCTTCATCGCATTGCATGATATTTTCCAGAGTCCTGTCACGGAGTGGATCCGAGTTCAGATGACCCACGTGGAATGGGAGGGCTTCAGATTCTGGGACATCATCATGCCGCTCTTCCTGTTCATCGTGGGCACTGCCATGCCCTTCTCCTTTGCTAAGCGCTTGGCACGGGGAACTTCCCGAGGGAAGCTCCTTGGCCATGTCATGATGCGGTTTGTAATCCTCTTCGTGCTGGGGATGATAGCCCAGGGGAACCT
Source organism: Candidatus Aminicenantota bacterium (assembly GCA_030614685.1). Taxonomy (GTDB): domain Bacteria; phylum Acidobacteriota; class Aminicenantia; order Aminicenantales; family Aminicenantaceae; genus JAUXEH01. The sequence continues at coordinate 1,412 of JAUWTO010000347.1, read as the reverse complement.
GCTGCAGTACGATCTGTCCAAGCTCCACCTCTTCAGCAACACTCTGCAGGCCATCGCCGCCGGGTATCTGGTCGCCTCACTGGCGCTGCTGTATCTTGGTATAAAAGGCCAGGCGGTACTCTCGGGAGGCTTCCTGCTTGCCTTCTGGGCACTCATGGCTTGGGTCCCTGTCCCCGGATATGGGGCCGGTAACCTGACTCCTCAGGGAAATCTGGCCATGTATATCGACCGGCTCATCCTGGGCCCTTTACGGGATGGTACAAACTACACCTGGATCCTGAGCAGCCTGGGCTTTGCGGCCACGGTGCTGATGGGAGTGCTGGCTGGGCATCTGCTGCGGTCTTCTCTGAAACCTTACAGAAAGACCATGTGGCTGGCCATATCCGGTGTGGGATGTGTCCTGGCCGGCTGGCTGTGGGGCCTGACTTTTCCCATCATCAAGCATCTCTGGACCAGCTCTTTCGTGCTCTTTTCCGGCGGGCTGTGCCTGCTGCTCCTGGCAGCCTTTTATCTGGTCATCGATGTCTGGGGAAAAAGGCAGTGGGCCTTTGTGTTCAAGGTGATCGGCATGAATGCCATAGCAGTGTACATGGCGACCCGGCTGTTCGACTTTCGGATTCTGAGCGATATTTTTGTGGAGGGCCTGGAACAATATCTGGGGTCCGGCTTCGCCTTTGTCCGTGGTCTGGCAGGATTTGCGGTGGTGTGGCTTATCCTGTATTTTATGTACCGACGGCGGATCTTCATAAAGATATGAACAGGAAGAAAAAACCAGACATCCTGCTTCACATCTGCTGCGCCCCGGATTCTACCGCAGTCTTTGAAAGGCTTTCGCACGATTTCGAGGTTTTAGGTTTTTTCCACAATCCCAACATCTATCCCGCGAACGAATACCGCAAAAGACTGGAGGAGGCCCGGAGGGTGGCCCAGGAGATGGGATTCCCTTTGATCGTACCCGCCTTTGATCCGGAACCCTGGAGCCAGGCCGTGAAGGGGTTGGAAGACGAGCCCGAGGGAGGGGACAGGTGTGCGGTCTGCTTCCGCGTAAACATGAGATCTACGGCCCGCAAGGCCCAGGAGCTGGGGATCCCGTTCTTCACCACCACCCTGACGATATCTCCGCACAAGGACTCGGAACGCATCCTGAGAATCGGGCGCGAGTCCGGCTCGGAGTTCGGTGTAAGCTTCCTGGGAGAGAATTTTAAAAAAAAAGACGGTTTCAAGCGGAGCCTCGAGCTATCCCGGGACCTTGGCCTTTACCGCCAGGGATACTGCGGATGCCGCTTCTCCCTGAGAAAGGACCATCACGGTGCCGGAACATCCTGAGGTCGAGACCATACGGCGGGTCCTCCAGGATGTCCTGCCCGGACGCTGCATCACGGCAGTGAGCTCCAGCAAACCCAAGATGCTGC
>JAUWTO010000316.1 GCA_030614685.1 Candidatus Aminicenantota bacterium | reverse complement strand
TACGGACATTTCCGATGCGACCGCGGGACCCTCGAGCGGGCTCCCCGCTGTACGGAGTGGGTCACGAACCTGACGCCTCGCGGCTCCGGTAAGGGTAACGTGCCGGCGTTCCAGTCCTTCGTGCGCACCATTCTGGACGATGTCCACTCAGGAACCGGGCGCACGGCCCTGGATGACGACCGGACCGACCTGTACCCCGTAGCCCTCCAAAGGGAACACCTGCGCCCCGGTGTGGTCTTCGCCGACCCCTACGGCCACACTCTTACTCTGGTGCGCTGGGTCCCCCAGACTGCTGAATCTCCGGGAACGCTGCTGGCCGTGGACGCCCAGCCGGACGGGACCATCGCGGTCAAGCGGTTCTGGCAGGGGAATTTCTTCTTCGCCACCGCAGACATCCCGGGGGGGCCGGGCTTCAAGGCCTTCCGTCCCATGATCCAGGAGAACGGCAGGCTCAGGCTGCTCGACAACGCCGCGATCGCGGGGCATCCGGGCTTCGTCGATTTTTCGCTCGAGCAGCAGGATCTGGCACCTCAGGTATTCTACGATCGGATCGACCGGCTTATCAATCCCGCTCCCCTGGACCCGGGAACCGCCTTCCGGGAGCTGCACCAAGCCGTGTACGATCGGCTCCAGGCTCGGGCCATAGCCGTGCGCAACGGCGAGGCGTACATGAAGAAGAACGGATATGCGGTGGTCCCCATGCCTTCCGGATCCAGCATTTTCCAGACGATCGGCCCCTGGGAAGACTATTCCACTCCGGCAAGAGACATGCGGCTGCTCATCTCTTTCGACGTGCTGCTCGATTTTCCGCAAAAGGTGGAACGAGATCCGGAGGCCTTCCGGATCCCGCCGGGGAAATCCCCCGCCCGGATTCGGTCGGAACTCGAGGCGCAGCACAGGCAGTGGGCCGCTGAATACAGCATACGCTACACCCGCTCCGACGGAGGGGAGCAGGTCCTTACGATGGCGGATGTGATCGGGCGCCTGAAGGCCCTGGAGATGGGTTATAATCCCAACGACTGTATCGAGATCCGCTGGGGGGCCCCGGAGAACAGTGCCGAGCTCGCGTCCTGCAGCCGCCGGGCGCCCGCAGACCAGCGCCAAAAGATGCGCCGCTGGTTCCGCGACCGCGTCATCCCGATACGGTAGGGCTCAGGGTGAAGAACTGACCCCTATTTCTTGAGTTTTTCCGCATAGTGGGACAGGACGGCGAACGCATCCATCAGTTCCCTGCGCTCGGAATCGTCCAGCCGGGACAGCTTCCTTTCCAGATGAGATTCCGCTTTTTGTATGAGCTTGCGGGTAACCTCATCCCCCTCCCGGGTCAGCCGCAGGATGATCTTGCGGCGATCTGAGGGGTCTCTCTCCCTCTTGACCAGCCCCATGGCGATCAGCTTGTCGGCCACGGCCGTGAACGAGCCTTTCTCCAGCCCGGACATATGACTGATCTGGGTCATGGTCACACCCGACAGCCTTTCGATCACGACCAGGACCCTGCTCTGCGTCCGGTTGACCGGAAGGTCCAGCCCGGCCGTGCCGATGTCGTGGAACAGCGCGTGCAGGATCGAAGGGATCGCGCTTATGATATCGATGAGTCTTTTTTCATTCATCGGCAATTCCCAGGAGTCCTAAGCGGGATTTCGAAAACCGTGTGGATTGGTGTATTAGTCGCGTAAGCTGATAAGGAGGTCGTCCAGAGGCGAGCGGGCATGGGTCCTCGAAGAGGAGAGCGAGCCGAGGAAATAGGGGATTTTCCTCGCTGGGGAAAATCACCGGGCCGACGTTTCAGCTTACACGACTTATTCATTATCACGGTTTCGGAAAAGCCTCCTTATGATTGACCTGCTGTTTCCATTATGCTACACTTTTAGTTAGATATCAAATTATTTGATTTCCTATGGTATGTTTTCTAACAAATAAACCAAAGGACGCGCATCTCGTAAACAAATACGTGCAATTATGCTATCATACCAGGCTTAATAGGTTAGATAATGAAGGAGTGGAGATAAACACGCAGCATCTCGAGATATTTTGAAGCTTTCTTCCAGCCTTTTTTTCAAAAGGGAATCCGGCAACCTAAGCTTAAGGGAGTCCAATGTTTAAGAGTAAAAAAAGACAGACGCCTCAAAAGAAACGGCCGCTGTGGGAAACGGGCGCATGGGCCCTGCTACTGTGCCTGCTGGTCCCGCTGCCGGCCTCGCCCCAGGAGCCCGCGGCCTTCAGCCTGAAGGAAGCACGCGATTACGCCCTGCAGTATAACTATGACGCGCAGAAATCGCAGCTGGACCTGAAGGCCGCCCGGAAGAGGATCCGGGAGACTATAGGCATCGGCCTGCCCCAGATAAACTCCTCGATCGGCTACACCAACAACATAGAGCTGCCCACCATGATCATCCCGGACTTCTTCGGGGACCCCAATGAATATATCGAGATTCAGTTCGGCACGCAGCATAACGCCAACCTCAACCTCCAGGTCCAGCAGCTCATTTTCAACGGAAGCTATTTCGTGGGGCTGCAGACCTCGCGCATCTACGAGCGGCTGGCTACCGAAGGCCTGGAGCGGACGCGGCTGGATGTAGTGGAGACCGTATCCCAGACCTACTACCTGATCCTGGTCTCCCAGGAAAGCCAAGGGATCATCCAGGGCAACATCCAGAACCTGGAGAAGACCCTGTACGAAATCCGGGAGCGCTACAAGGAAGGCTTTGTGGAGGAGACCGATGCCGACGTCATCCAGATCTCGGTCACGGCACTCAAGAACAGCCTCCAGAACCTGGAGAAGCAGACGGAGACGGCCTACCAGTTGC
>JAUWTO010000038.1 GCA_030614685.1 Candidatus Aminicenantota bacterium | reverse complement strand
CCTCATCAGAAGCAAAAGTCATGGCTGAAATCCTGCCGTTTTTATCCGCCTCGAACGCGATCTCAAAGGCCCTGGCCAGATCCAGATGGTATCCGGCGAACTCCTTCTCTGAAAGGGGCAGGAACGGGATGTCCAGCTTGGGGGGGGCCATGACCGGAGCGATACCGATGTTGGCCCCGTCCTTCCAATACAGCCCGAAGTAGATGCTCCCCTTCTCTCCTTTGAGCTCGATGAATGTCTCGGATGCATCGATCCCGCTCAGTGATGCCGGCATGGTCATGTGAGCGATTGCGAGCACGACCTTTCCGGTGCGCGGGGCGTAACGCCTCAAGCGCATCTCTATGAGGTCTCGGACGGGTTGCTGCCGCCGCTCTCGTTGGCTGAGCGTGGCGTTGAGAGGCTCATAATCCCCTGTCAGGGCCGCTGAAAAAACAGTTACGGAGAGCTTGTTAAGGTCGTTGAACCGCTTCCCAGCCTCGGCATCAAGTCCGAGCAGGGCGTTTATCGCAGCCTGCCCCTGCGGCTGGACCTGCAGCCGCCCCTGGTTGTGGCTTACCTTCAGCTGATCTCCTCCCATCAGATAATAGTTACCCGTGTACTTCTCCGCATCAGGGACCGAAGCATCTTTGACCGGCAGCGGCATCTCCACGCCCTCTCCAAACACCAGAGCCTCGGTCTTCTCCCGCACGACTTCCATCAGCGTCATCCGCCCAAAGCCCTGGTTACAGAAAAGCATCGTAACGAGACCGGCATCCAGGTAGCGCCTGATCTCCGAGCTGCTGCCCAGCATACTCCCTCCATCATGCTTGATCAGCAGGCCGTGATCACTCTCCAGGATGTCCCAGCCATAGCCGTAGTCATTGTCGACCGGCGTGAACATTTTGTCCTTGGCAGCCAGGGACAGCACCTTCTCACCCAACAGGGCCAGGTGCCAGCGATACATGTCCGTTGTGGTGGACAGGATGCCCCCGTTTCCCAGGAGGTTCCAGTAGGGATAGAGCTTCTCCAGGGGAGTCCCGTTGTCGCGCTCCCCCACATACCAGTGGGCGACCACACGCTTATCCCATTCGGGAAGTCTATAACCCGTGTAATCCATCCCGGCCGGCAGGAACAGCTGCTTGCGCTGGAAGGTCTCGTAATCTTGACCGGAAACCTTCTCGATGACCGCCGCCAGCAGGCTGTAGCCGGCATTGGAATAGGAGAACTCCTGCCCGGGGGGAAATTCAAGCGGCCGCTTCAGGATCTTCTCCACCGTAGGATCGCGCAGGGCTTCCACAAAGTCGGGCCCCACGGCATCGACCACTCCGGCGGTGTGAGTGAGAAGGTGGTGCAGGGTGATCCCTTTCTTGTCCTCGGGAACACCCTCAAAATACTTGGTGATGGGATCGTGTGTGTTGAGTTTCCCCATCATCTCCAGCTTCATGATCCCGGCGGCGGTAAACTGCTTGGTGAGCGAGCCGGTGCTGAATACGGTCTCCGAGGTATTGGCCGTTCCCTGGCTGCGTATGGCCAGGCCGTATCCCTTGTTGAGTACGATCTCTCCATCCTCGGCGATCAGGAAGGCCCCGGAAAAGCCGTAGGGAACGAGCCGCGAAAGATATGTGTCCACTCTTCCGGCCTTCTCCCCCTTGACCACCTCCACCGCCGACAGGATGTCGGCAGAGAGCAGGATCACGATCAGAATCCCGAACAGGAAACCAGAAAATCTCCTCAGATTAAATTCACTCATACCCGTCCTCTCCGTCCAGAAATCGTGATGATACTATAATCACCTGAACCACGCCGGAAACGATGCGCTATTTCTCCATCTTGAAGAAAGAGTCCTCCAGCCCGGAGTTGAATTTGACAGTGGTAGCGGTGATGATGAGAAAGACCTCACCACCCTGATTTATGGTCATGGTGAAGGGAAACAGGATCCCATCCACCTTTTTATAGTCCGAGAAGATGATCTCCTGCTCCACCTCGCTTCCCACCATGTCCAGAGTGTTCTGCCTCTGTTTGAAGACATAAAAGGCCTGGGTGTCGATGAAAAGAGTTGTCGTGTCGCCGCTTTCGAAAACCCTTTCGAGCAGATAATACTCCTTGCCCTCGATGGTTTCCTTGCCCTTGAGGTGGTGTGTGATACCGAACTTTGCAGGATCCAGCAGGGGGGAGTTGCCCATCTCCAGCGCCGCCTTCTCCGAGTATGCCTGCATTTCGGCCGGCGCTGCGGCCGGCGCCCCGGTCTGGTTCGTGTACCAGGCCGTATCCCCGTCGAATGCCTGGGTCATCACCATCCCCCTGAACTCCATGTCCTGCCGGGTCATGCCCGGCTCCTTGTGATACATGGTCACGGTGCCGCTCATCGCCATGGGGATCATCTCCGCCTCTCCGGATATGGTCGTGTCCTTGATGGCTTCCAGGGCCTTGCGCCCTCCGTTCGCCTCGATCATCTTCTCCAGAATATCATCGGCCGACTGAGCATAGGCAAAGGTCAACGCCAAGCTGCTGAGGAGCAGCGCCGTGATCCCGAAGGCAAGTGTTTTTTTCATGAGCATTTTTCCCTCCCCATCAGAATTCGCAAGAGTATTGTAACGGCTGTGCAGAAATTCGGCAAGGCTGAAAGCTCCCGAAAATGCACACGGAGATGGAATCCTTTGATTTATCAGGGAATTATTCACGAGTCAAGATTAGTGCAGTTTTTTGGGCGCTATTCGTCGCGGAGAGAATTCACCGGATCAGTACAAGCCGCTCTGATCGACTGATAGCTGACCGTCATCAGCGCCACCACAAGAGCAGCTGCACCGGCCAGCAGGAAGAGCAGCAGCCCGATATTGGTATGGTAGGCAAATCTCCCCAGCCAGCCCTGCATGATCCAGTAGGCTGTTGGCCAGGCGATCAGGTTGGCGGCCAGCACCCAGCGTGTGAATTCTCCTGACATCAGGAGGACCACACTCGGCACAGAGGCTCCCAGGACCTTGCGGATCCCGATCTCCTTGATGCGGCGCTCCGTGGAAAAAGAGGCCAATCCGAAGAGCCCGAGGCAGGCGATCAAAAGCGAGAGGCCTGTGACGTTGCCGAAGATCCGGCCGAGCCGCCTGTCCGTGCGGTACAGGTTGTCGTAGGCCTCGTCCAGGAATGTATAGGAAAAGGCCTGACCGGGGGAAAACCTCTCCCAGACACCGTGAATGAACGAGAGGGTCTCGGGAATGCGGCCGGGCCGGATGCGCACCAGGAAGTTCTCGAACCCCTCCGGCCAGATGTACAGGGCCAACGGCTCCAGGGAATGGTGCAGCGACTGGTAATGGAAATCCCTGATCACACCGATCACCGGACCCTCATCGACGATCTTGAGCCGTTTCCCCAAGGGATCATCCCATCCAATGCTTTTGACGGCCGCTTCGCTCAAGATGTAGGCGCCGGCGACATCTGTGGGAAACTCGCGGGAGAAGTCCCGGCCGGAAACGAGCTCCAGCTCCAGTGTCTTGAGAAGATCAAAATCCGCGGCGATCCAGCGGATCATTGGATTCATCCCCTCGGGCATACCCTCATAGCGGAAGCTCTGGTACCAGATCGTGCGTCCAGGGGAGAATGAGGCAGCACTGGCCTGCAGGACATCAGGATTTTTGAGGAGTTCGGCCCTGAATGCCTCCCGGCTCTCATAGACCGCACTGTCGGAGATGGGGATGCTGACGACATGTTCCCTGGAATATCCCAGCTGTTTTGTACGCATGTAGCGCAGCTGGCTTGAGATGGTCAGGAAGGATATGATAAAAACGATGGAGACGGTGAACTGACCCACGATCACGACCTTGCGGAAGAGGGGTGCCCGGGAGCCCTGGACCATTCCCTTAAGGATCCGTACCGGCTGGAAACCGGACACATACACGGCCATAAAACCACCGGAAAAGAATCCCACAAAGAGGAACACGCCAACCAGGAAGGCAGCCAGGGCGAGGTTGTGCAGATAGTCCACGGACAGCATTTTCCCGGAAAGCCGGTTGAAGACCGGCAAGAACGCCTCCACCAGAATAAGGGTCAGCAGGAGGGACACGGCCGTCATAGAAAAAGACTCGCCCAGGAACTGCTGCGACAGCTGGCGGCGGCCGGCACCGATCACCTTGCGGAGCCCGATCTCCCGAGCTCTTGTCAAGGATCGGGCCGTGGACAGGTTGATCGTGTTGAAACAGGCGATGAGCAGGATAAAAAGCGCCACGGCCGAAAAGATGTATAGGTGCTGGATGTTCCCCACCGGGCCCATGTCCCAGGGTTCTCGAGAAAAAAGGTGGACCCTCGTCAGAGGCTCCAGGGGATAGGTAACACCATAGGTGGCGCGAGTTTCCCTGCCCCGGTGTTTTTCCACCAGTCCCGGCATCCTCCGGGCATAGTCCTCGAAGGAGAAGTCTTCCCGCAGCAGGAAATACGTGGCAAAATTCGAGACGCCCCAGCGGTCCGCATAGACGCGTTCGTAACGGGCGAACGACCCCAGAAAATCGAACTGGAGGTGTGAATTCGAAGGGAGATCCTGGAAAACGCCGGTAATTTGGTAGGGCTGCTCATCCAGGATGAGGGTCTGCCCCAAGGGATCGTCCGATCCAAAATATTTGTCGCGCATACGCTCCGAGATGATCAGACTGTCCGGATCGCGGATAACGGTGCGCGGATCCCCTTCAGCCAGGGGGAAGCTGAACACCTGGAAGACCTCCGGATCGGCAAAAAAGATCTGCTCGTAAAAACGCCTTTCCCGGAATTTTACCAGAAAGGTATTTTTTCCGAAGCGGACCGCTCTCTCAATCCCCGGGAACTCCTGGGCCCAGGCGGGCGCCAGGGGAACTGCGACTTTGGGATGGACCTTTACCTCCCCCTCATACTCCGACCGGAGCTGGACACGGAAGATGCGGTCGGCATTCTCGTGGAACCTGTCAAAGCTCCACTCGTGTTGGATGTAGAGGAACAGCACAGCACAGCAGGCCATGCCCAGCGCCAGGCCGGCTACGTTGATGAAGGAATAGAGTTTTTGGCGCCGGAATGTGCGGAAGGCAACCTTAATATAATTTCTGATCATGTTCAGTGATCCTCTGGCCCATCATCTAGAGCAAAAAGCATGCCAGCTGCATTATACCAGCGGAATCAGAGGGAGGAAAGCGGGCGTCCGCCCGGGGCCGGGCAGGGAGTGTCCTTCTCCGGGCATTGGAAAGCCAAACGCCACTCTCCGGTGAGAAGAATCATCATGACACTTGACAGGGCGGGAACAGTCGTTATAAACCTGGGTTAGGGGAATTTTGGATCAAAAGCAGTTCGTCACATTCACAACATCCGATCCCCTAAATTCCGCAAAGGAGGCATCCCATGAAACCAAAAGCCCTGCCGGTGGTCTTGATCCTGGTCTTGGCCGCTCTGGTACTTTATGCTGAGGAGGAAAAAGTGTTCGATGGACTCTATCTCAACCTGGGAAACCTGTGCCGCCTCTCCCATGCCAAAAGCCGCTCCATGAGCCCGGAAAATTTCACTGGAGAAAAGGGAAAGGGCGGCATGTCCACGGACGGCCTCGCCCTGCAGGCGGCTCGGGACCTGGGGCAAGGCTGGAAGGTCTCTCCTTACGTCAAGATCCCGCCCAAGGAGACCTTCGTGATAGCCGAGATCGACGGCTCCGGAGCTATCCAGCAGATCTGGATGACACCGGCCGGGAATTTCCGCTTCTCCATCCTCAGATTCTACTGGGATGGGGAAACAGAGCCCTCCGTAGAAGTACCGGTGGGTGACTTCTTCGCCTGCGGATGGGGGAAGTTCGCCCAGGTCACCTCCCTGCCGGTGTGTGTGACTCCCGGGAGCGGCTTCAACTGCTACTGGACAATGCCGTTCCGCAAATCCTGCAAGATCACCATGGAGAACCTGGACGAGAAGGAGATGACCCTCTACTACCAGATCAATTACACTCTGACCGAGGTGCCCGAGGACGCCGCCTATTTCCATGCCCAGTTCCGGCGCACCAATCCCGTGCCCTACAAGGAAGTCTACACCATCGTGGACGGGATCAGGGGCTGGGGCCATTTCATAGGCACCTACATGTGCTGGGGGGCCAACAACACCGGCTGGTGGGGCGAGGGTGAGATCAAGTTCTATATGGACGGCGACAAGGAATTCCCCACCATCTGCGGCACCGGAACCGAGGATTACTTCTGCGGCTCCTACGGCTTCACCGCGGAGGGCAAATACAAGGAGTTTACAACTCCCTATGCCGGCATGCCTCAGGTCATCAGTGCGGACGGGCAGTGGCAGTCCCAGCAGCGTTTCGGGCTCTACCGCTGGCATATCATGGATCCCGTGCGCTTCGAAAAGGACCTGAAAGTCACGATGCAGGCCCTGGGCTGGCGCTCGGGAGGGCGCTACCTGCCGCTCCAGGACGACATCTCATCTGTGGCCTTCTGGTACCAGCAGGAGCCGCACGCCAAGTTCCCGGAGCTGCCGGGCAAGGACGAGCTGGAGATCATCTGAGCTCTTGCATCCGCCGGGCTTTATTGACCGCGTTATAAAAATTAAGGGGATGGAATCCGGGAGGTAAACCCGATTATTTCTTGGTCTTCCTGGTTTTTTTTATCACCGTCTTGGAAGCTTCTTCCTCTTCGAAGTTGAAATCAAAGTCGAAATCAAAGTCGTCCCAGTCAAAGTCAAGATCATCGAAGTCGAAATGCAGGTCCATATGTTCGAGCACCTTCAGGCTTTCCAGAGCGAGGGCCAGGCCCTGCATATTGATGTCCATGTCGAAGTCCTTGAGCGCCTCGAGGGCAGCCAGGCCTTCGAGATTCACGGCAAAATCCATGTCTTCCAAGGCTTCCAGGGCCCGCAGTCCCTCGAGGTTGATCTCCAGGTCCAGATCCCCCAGCGCATCCAGTGCTTCAAGCATGACATCCAGGTTTCTGAGCTGCTCGAGTCCGCTGAGATCAATCTTGATATCTTCAAGGGCTTTCTCACATGAACGTTCTATCTTTTTATCGGCTTTCTCTTGGGCCTGCTGCCCGGCAAAAACAAAGGCGATGCTCACACTCAGCACGAGTACAATGCTCAACCATTTGAATCGTTTCATCACGTCCTCCTCATAGAGATCATCCGTATCATAGGTGTAGACGAAAGAAGCCTGGGAAAGGTTGAGGCTGCAGCAGTATTTTTTGGGAAATCCAAGGGAGGCGGCTTCCGGCGCTGCGATAGCGCGAAAACCGCCTCCCTCTACAATTGTGATCTAACGAAAACGGAAGACCGTCTGGGGAATGACGTCTTTGATCTTGGGCACGATCACTCCCCCGAGGTTCTGCTGCCGGAGCATGGCGTTGAAGGCAGGCAGGTCCGTTTTGAGCAGCGCCTCGAAATGGGCTTTCTGCTCTGCGATCCGTTCCTGGAGCACGGCATGCACCTCGAGCTGTTGTGCGGTGGGTGCGAAGTCGATGTTCTCGCCCACGTTACCACCCAGGACGGACAGCTTGCTGTACAGTTTGTGGGGATACCGGAAGGATTTTGTGTCTCCCTCGGCAATGGTGTGCTGGAAGAGATCATCCTCCACGGACCGGAGCTTCTTATTGAAGGCATCGATGGCATTGATCGTATCTCGGGAATCGCCTCCCTCATGGAGGACATCCGTCAGGTCATTGCACTGCTTGCGCATCCACTCGAGCTGGCTGATCATGTCGGACACGGTGTTGATGTCCCTGCGAATGGCAAGCTGCAGCTGTTCCGTGGCCTTGATGTCAGCCAGGGTACCGGCCGAGCGCGGATCTTTGAGGACCTCCAGAGTCTGCGTGTATTCTTGGTTCCCGACCTTGAGAGTCACGGTGTAGTCTCCTGGGGAAACCGTGAATCCAGAAAAACCTCCGAAGGTACCCCAGCTTATGATGGGATACCAGCCCTGGCGTTCCCACTGGAGGTGAAATCGTTTCTCTTCCACGACGGTGGGATTACCCGGAGGTTTGGTGCGCAGCTTAGCCTGGCGAGCGGGATAGTGACGGAGGCTCCAGGTGGCCCGGTTAATGCCTTTGTTCCGGGACCCACGCACGATGTTCACCACTTCCCCCTGAGCGTCATGGACGGTGATGCTAATCGGGCCTTTGGGGACTTCCTTGAGGTAGTAGTTGATGCTGGCCTGGGCCATGGCACGAGGCCCGCCTGCGATACTGTGCATGCGGTAGGTCGGACGCGGCACGAAGAGGTGGGCATCCGAGGCCAGCACATTGTCGGTCAGCTGCTGGAGCGGCGTGATGTCGTCCATGATCCAGAACCCACGGCCGTAGGTGCCCAGCACCAGGTCGTTGAAGTGTTCCTGCACCACCATGTGATGGACCGGGGCGTGGGGCAGGTTGTTCTGCAGCGGCAGCCATTTCCTGCCATCGTTGAAAGAGACATAGATTGCGTTCTCGGTCCCCAGATAGAGCAGTCCCTTGCGCACCGGATCTTCGTGCACCCAGTGGCAGTAGCTGAACACGCTCCGGGGGATGGTCGCGCTCAGCGAGGTCCAGGTCCGGCCGTAGTCTGCGGTTTTATAGACGTAGGGATCGCGGCCGTTCATCTGGTGGAAGTCGACCGTCATGTAGGCGGTGCCGGCATCATAACGGGACGGCTCGATGTTGCTCACAGTCCCCCACTCAGGCAAGTTCGGGATGTTCGCTGTGACATTGGTCCAGTTTTCGCCCCCGTCACGGGTGACATGGACGAGGCCGTCATTGCTGCCGGCCCAGATCAGGCCCTCCTCGAGGGGAGATTCGGCCAGTGCAAAGACGACACACCCCATCTCCACGGCCAGGTTGTCCCGGGTGAGTCCCCCTGAGGGACCCAGTTTGTCCGGGTCATTGGTGGTGAGGTCAGGGCTTATGACCTTCCAGCTGCGGCCGGCATCCGTGGTCACGTGCACGTGCTGGCTCCCCACATAAACCTTGTTGTGGTCATGCGGTGAGATATGGATAGGGAAGGTCCAGTTGAAGCGGTATCTGAGGGCGGTTCCATGGGATCCGTAGAGGGATTCGGGCCAGACCTGCACGGTGTTGATGTGGCCGGTCGAGTAATCGGCCCGCTGGAGCATGGCATTGTAACTTCCACCCCACACGATGTTGGGATTCACAGGATCAGGCACGATGAATCCGCACTCGCCGCCGGCCGTGGCTTCCCAGATGGAAGGGGAGGGTGAAAATCCGCCGCGGCCTCCTCCGCCGGTCATGGAGCCCTTGTAGGCACTCCCGTCCTGGCGTCCGCCGTAGACGTAATAGGGGATTTGATTGTCCACGGCCACATGGTACATCTGCGCGATGGGCAGGTTGACGCGCTGCCAGGTCCGGCCGCGGTTGCGGGTGAAGATGATCCCGAAATCGTCCGAGATCATCATGCGGTCCGGGTCCTTGGGATCGGCCCACATGTCGTGGCAGTCCCCGCTCCAGGGCACGGTCTCGCTGGTGTAGCCCCCGTCCTTGGTGCGGCTCTGGCTGTTGGCCGCGAAGTAGACCTCGTCTTCGTCCGCCGGATTAACCATGACGCGGGAAGCGTAATGCGGCCGTTCATTGAGCAGACGGTTCTTGCTGGCGAGGCGCCAGGAGTCGCCGCCGTTGTCCGACCGCCACAGCACGCCGCGGTTGGGATGGCCGGTTTCCATCAAGGCGTAGACCACTTGAGGATTACTCTGGGCGATGGCGATCCCGACCTTGCCGACGGGCGGCTTGGGCAGCCCATTGGTCAACTGCTTCCAGGTGTCGCCGCCGTCCTTGGACCTCCAGACACCGCCCATGGGACCGCCGCTCTCCCGGCCGTAGGTATGGATGACGAGCGGCCAGGTGCCGGCGAACAGGATGCGTGGGTTGCTGGGATCCATAGCGATCTCGAACACACCCGTGTTCTCATCCAGGAACAGGACATGCTCCCAGGTCTTGCCGCCGTCCTTGGTGCGGAACACACCCCGCTCCTTCTGAGGGCCATAGCAGTGCCCCAGGGCGGCTACGAACACGGTGTCGGGATTCCGGGGATCGATGGCCACACGGCCGATACGGCCGGTCTTATCCAGCCCCATGTGCTGCCAGGTTTTGCCGGCGTCTGTGGATTTGTAGATGCCGTTCCCGATCGAGACATTGCTGCGGATAAAGGCCTCGCCGGTCCCGGCCCACACCACATTGTAATCCGACGGTGCGATGGCCATGGCTCCTATAGACTGCGCCTCCTGATCGTCAAAGATCGGATTCCAGCGCACGCCGCCGTCCGTGGTCTTGAAGATGCCGCCGGAAGAGGCTCCGATGTAGATGACCAGGGGATTGCCCGGTTCTCCCATGACCGCAGAGGTGCGGTTGCCCGGAGGCCCGATGTGTCGGTAGCGGAGCACGCTGTAGATTTCGGGATCGATCTCCTGAGCTGCCAGATCGAGACCTCCCGTACATAGAAAAATGAGTGCCAGGACCACGGCACAGAATCCAATCCTGGGACTCCATTTGCAAAAATACTTATCCATAATGCCCTCCTCAGGCCCTGAAAGAGCCTCAAAAATATATTAAAGGTTACCCTTTAATGGCGAAGGGAAAAGACAGAGACATCATAGGCTTGAATATTCCGGATAACAACATTTTATCTCTGTCGTTCACTTTTGCAAGATATTTATTATTGGGGTGAGCTCGATGATCAGCGGGAACGGCCAGGACACCTATGACATCCCCCTCGGCCGAATTTTGGGAACATTTTAAACATTTTGGGGACAACATTTTGGGGACGGACCTTGGAATGTTGTTGATAAAACTGAGGTTACACTATTAAACGCACAATTATTCGCCCTTAAACCTTTATTTTTTAGGGAAAAAATCTTACTCTAAGCATATAACGGTCAGGAATGGTGATAACAGCTACAGATCGGCTTATTGGTTGATTTTTGGGGGTAAAAACCGACCATTAAGCCAATAAAAATGAAGGAATAAGAAGATAACTTCTTTATTATCAGGAATATTCCAAGGTCCGTCCCTAAAAAAAGGAGCAAATAACGTGCATTATAAGAGGCTCGTTAGCACAGGAATCATGATAGCGGCAGCAGCGCTTCTGCAGCACGCAGTTTATGGCCAGAGTCAACCCAACATCGTCCTGTGCATGACGGACGATCAAGGCTTCGGTGACCTCGGCTTCCACTGCAATCCCATGATCCGCACTCCGGTGCTGGACCGGCTAGCTGCCGCGAGTGTCCGTTTCAACAACTTCTATGTCTCCCCTGTGTGCGCCCCCACCCGGGCCAGTCTCATGACAGGCCGGTATTCGCTGCGCACGGGCGTGTACGACACTTATAACGGCGGCGCCATCATGGCTTCCAAAGAGACGACACTCGCGGAGATCCTCAGAGAAGAGGGCTACAGAACGAGCATCTTCGGCAAGTGGCACCTGGGTGACAACTATCCCTTCCGCCCCCAGGACCAGGGCTTCGAGGAATCGCTGGTCCACCGAGGCGGCGGTATCGGTCAGGTCGGAGATGTCAAGAACTACTTCGAGTTCGATCGCTCCTACTTCGATCCCCTCCTCTGGGAAAACGGCGTACCGGTCCAGACCCGGGGATACTGCTCCGATGTATATACGGATGCAGCCATCGAGTTCATCGAAAAGCATCGGGAAGAACCTTTCTTCGTCTATCTCTCTTTCAACGCCCCGCACACACCCCTCCAGGTCCCGGAGGAGTTTCTCCGGATCTACGCGGATAAAGACCCGGCCGAGGCGGCCTATCCCCGGCAGGGACGCTCTCTCCCCGAGATGTCTGACCTGGAGAGGGATGCGGCTCGCCGTGTGTACGCCATGGTCAGCAACATCGACCAGAACCTGGGCCGGCTGTTCGAGAGCCTGCGTTCCCTCGAGCTCGACTCCAATACCGTGGTCATATTCCTGACGGACAATGGCCCCCAACAGCTCCGCTACACGGCCGGTCTGCGAGGGCGCAAAGGCAGCGTCTACGAGGGCGGCATCCGCGTCCCCTGCTTCATGCGCATCCCCTGGCTAACACCCGGACCCGCCGGCATTGACGTCCCCGCCGCCCACATCGATATACTCCCCACGATCCTCAGTCTCTGCGGCATCCCACTACCGCGACAGCTTCAGATCGATGGCCGCAGCCTGGTTCCTCTGATCCAGGGACGCCGCGTCTCCTGGGCAGAGCGCCCCCTCTTTTTCCATTGGCAGCGGGGCTTCCCCGAACTCTACCACAACATAGCGGTCCGTAAAGGCCGCTACAAACTCGTGGGCCATGCGCCGCATACGGCCGGAGTCGAAGACCTCGAACTCTTTGACCTGCAGAAAGATCCTTATGAGAAGGAGGACCTCCGCACCAGCAATCCGGCAAAGGCCCGCGAGCTCAAGCAGGAACTCGACCTCTGGTATTCCGACATCATGGAAAGCCCGCATCTCAAGGAGCCACCGCGGATCCACCTGGGCAGCCCCCATGAGGATCCCGTGCTGCTCAACCGGAACGACGCCAAAGGCGACGAAGGTATCTGGGCCCAGGACCGGATCCACGGGTACTGGGACGTCCAGATCGAAAACGACAATTTCTACAACTTCACTTTTTTCTTCCGCGAAAGTGTGAACCAGGAAGGGACCATGAAGCTGCGGCTGGGAACAACCCAGCGCAGCCTCCGCAATACCGATCCTGCAGCTCGCAGGCTTGAAATGCGGGAAATTTTCCTGAAAAAGGGAAACTACCGCCTGGAGTCCTGGTACAGGGGGAGCGGCGGCAACCACCTCCCGTTCTATGTGGAAGTGAGCCTCAGCAACCGCTAGTTATACCTCCACTTTCCCTCTTTGAGCATGCGCAGCACCTCATCCACCGCAGTCTTGAGCTCGCGATCATAGCCTTTGACCTCGTCCTCCGGTGTGTTCTCCGCCCAGACGTCGGGTGCCACTCCGTAATTCTCGAGATTGATGCCGTAGTTGTTAGGCTTGCTGGGATCGTAGGTCACGACCAGTGAACCCGGGGTGCGGATCCGGCCGCCGTTAATAAGCCGGTAGCTCCCGGTAGCTATCACGGCCCCGTAGGTGGGAGTGCCCACGATCCGCCCGAGACCCAGGTCCCGGAAGCCCATGGGCGTGACCTCACTGTCGGATGCGGACCTCCAGTTGATCAACATCACCTTGGGGCCCACGATGGCCTGGCGCGGCCGCCTTCCCTGCGCACGGGAGGACCAGCGATTGTTCCAGTACTCGAATGCCCTGCGCTCCAGGATGTCGAGCAGCTGCTGATCGATGTTACCGCCCCCGTTGTAGCGGATATCCACGATGATACCCTTGCGGTTCGTGAACTGGTCGATCTCGTTCTCGAACTTCTGTAGGGAGGGACGATTCATGGACCGGATGTGAACGTAGGCGATCTCCCCATTCGTGAGCTTCTCCACAAAGTCCCTGTTCTCTTTGACCCACTCCTCATATTTGATGTTCCTGAGCGAAGTGACCGTCTTGATCCGGACATCCCGGGCGCCTTCCATTTCAGGCTTGGAGTTGACCTGCAGCGTGACGTATTCGTTCAGCTGGTGATTTAACATCTGCCAGTAATTGTCTCCTTTCCTGAGCTCATGTCCGTCGATGGCGAGCACATAATCTCCGACCTTGAGGTCGATCCATTCCAGGTCGGCCGGGCCGTTCCAGTAAATGTGGCTCACTCGATAGGAGTCGCCTTCCGGCTCCATCTCGAATCCGGGGAACCGGGTCCGATAGGTGTCGGGCCTCTCCAGCGTGGGCCCGCTAACGCCCGTGTGGGAGGCATTCAGCTCCCCGATCATCTCGTTGGTCAGGTCGTAGAGGTCCTGGTTCTCCCCCACATACTTCAGGAGCGGTCTGTACTCGGCCTTGATGGCATCCCAGTCATAGCCGTGCATATTCTCGTCATAGAACACATACTTCATGACCCTCCAGGACTCCTCGAAGATCTGTTTCCACTCGTTGCGCAGGTCGACGGTTACCACCAGATTGAAGCCGACCTTTTTAGGCTTCTTGGAGGCCAGAGGCATCATCTGCACCACATTCTGCTTGAGGAAATAAACGGTTTTTCTGTCTGCACTCGCCTGGAGGCCGCGGAAATCGCCGTCCGCCACTTTTTTCTGGTCTTTCCCATCGATGCCGATGCTGAATAGCCCCGGCCCCTTCTGATCGCGGCTGGTGAAGTAGACGGTCCTCCCGTCCTTGGACAGGAAAAAGCTTCCGACCGGATTTTCTCCTCGGGTCAGCTGCACTGCCCGGCGGTCTATCCGGTCCATGTCGAGCACCAGGGCTTCAGCCTCAGCCTTTTCTTTCCCCTCTTTCTTAGCCGCTTTTTCCTTCTTTATCCGGGCCTTGACCAGGGGATCGTTGGGATCCTCCGTCTGCTTATTCAGAGGCAGGACAAACAGATGACTCACGCCGTTATCGCGCGTAGAGACGAACACCAATTTCCCATCGTCAGCTGTGATCTGTCCCATGTAATCCCGGAAGGGATTCTGAGTCACGTTGTATTCAACTTTTGCAGAGACATCAAAGAGATAAGTATCGTAATTGCTGGCGTCATCCTGACGGGCGTAGCTGATCCATTTGCCGTCATTCGAAAAGGACCACGGGAGGAATCCTCGCGCCTGGTTGTAGGCCAACTCCGATGCCTCGCCGCCCGATATTTCGATCAAGAACAGCCGGTTGGCCGCCACAAAGACGATCCGCTTCGAATCCGGAGACCAGAGATATGCCCGTTTCTGCGATTCGTGGCTCGTTAGCCTGCGCCTCTCTCCAGATGCAACGGTGTAGAGCCAGAGCTCGTCATCCCCGGATTCATCGGAGATGAAACATATGTATTTTCCGTCCGGGGAATACTCGGCACCGCGGTCCCGCCAGGGAGAGTCCGTGACCTGCGTCTTCTCACCATACTCTGGGTCCGTGGGAACTACGAAGATCTCGCCGTGATTATCGACCACCAGGCTCGATCCGTCCGGCGAGGGTGAAAAATCATCGACCTCCGAGTCGACATGCAGATACTGAACCAGGTTTTCCTTGAGGTCAAAATCCATGGACACCGGGATCCTCTGCGGCTGCCCGCCCGGGACATCCAGCCGCCACAGCTCGAACTCATTTTCGTAGACGATGGTCTTCCCATCGGGGCTTATGGAGGGATACTGGATGCCGTCCTTCCTATGGAAAGTGACCTGAGCAGGCTCCCCTCCTCCGGGTGCGACCTTCCAGATATTGAAGATGCCGTCGCGTTCGGACATGAAGTAGATCATGCCGTCCTGGCCCCACATAGGGAAGGCGTCCTGGGTGTGTTGGCGGAACTGTTTGGTGTCCCTGTCCGTGAGTTGGGTGAAGGTCCCTGCAGCAAAGTCCCGGACCCAGATGTCGGTGTTGTAATTTCCACGGTAGTGCTTCCGCCAGTAGCGGAATCCCATGCGGTTGTAGGCCAGGAGTTTGCCGTCCTGTGACATCATCCCCGCCGCCCCAAAATCGACATCCAGGGGAGTGGGCAGCCCTCCATCCACACTCACCTGGTAGAGCGGGCTGTAAAAGGTGCCCCTGCGCGAGGTGGCGAAGATGATGCTCCCGCCATCCGGAGTCCAGTAGAGCATGGTGTCGTTGGTGGTGTGGAAGGTGAGCTGGCGCGGCTCTCCTCCCGCTACCGGGATGACCCATATGTCGTTGTTCCCCATGCGGTTGGAGGAAAAGGCGATCCACTCGCCATCGGGAGAGAAGCGCGGAAACACGTCCCGGGCCACATGAACGGTCAACCTCAGGGGCTTCGAACCGTCCGCGTTCGCCACCCAGATATCACCGTGGTAGGTGAAGGCGATCTTGTCCTTGCAGATGTTTGGGTAGCGCACGAATTTGACGGGCTCGGCATACAGCCCTGCACACATTGCCAAAGCTAAGATCACCAAAGAGAATTTCAGTAATAATCTCATGGGCCCTCCAGGATTCTTGGGATTTGTGCCTACACACTATCACCCGAAAAAAAGAAAGTCCAGATGAAGGGATGTGCGTGAATCATGGCCTCTCAGGATTCATGTGAAACGGATGACCCGCCTGCTGAACTAATCGAAAAGGCCTTCAAAGGTGATAACTTATTTGTTTTCTTTAGGTAATTTGCGGTCGGAGATCTTTATGGTGGCGACCTGGCGGTAGGCGTCCCGGAAAGGCATGCCGTCCTTGACCAGTTGGTAGACTTTTTCGGTGGCGAACAGCTCATCCGTCATGGCGGAACGGCACCTGTCCTCATCCACCTCTATCCCGGACAAAACGAGCGTCATGATCTCCAGGCATCCTGCCGTCGTGTCGAAAGCCCGGAACAGAGGCCCTTTCATGAGCTGGAGGTCCCTCTGGTAGCCCGACGTAAGATTAGAGACCAGGGATCTCACCTTGAATTCCTCGCCGCAAACGACATGGTATTTGCCCCGGACCAGCTCCAGCACATCGGGGTTCTTCTTCTGGGGCATGATTGAGCTCCCCGTACATAATCTCTCGGGCAGGTCGACATATCCGAACTCATCCATGCTGAAAAGCAGGAGGTCAGAGGCCAGCCGGTTCAGGTCGAACATGATCGCAGACAACAGAGACAGAATGATCATCTCGATCTTGCCCCGGCTGAGCTGTGCATACAGAGGATTCGCCAGGACCGAAGCGAATCCCATCAGCTCTGCGGTCATCTCCCTGTCCAGCTCAAATACAGGCACGCCGAATCCGGCAGCCGTGCCTAGAGGTGATCGGTCGACCAGCTTGAACGCCGCCTTCAACAGGGTAGAGTCGTCATCCAAAGCCGCGATAAAAGATCCCAACCACATGCCGATGTTCGATGGCATCGCCTTCCGCATGTGTGTGTAACCCGGGATCGGGATGTGTCCGTAACGGTCGATCTTCCCAGCCAAAGCCTGCCTGAACTCCCCGAAGGAAGCACGCAGATTATCCAGCTGCTCTTTCTCATACAGCCGCAGGGCTGTCAGCACCTGGTCATTGCGGGAACGGCCGAGATGGATCTTCTTGCCGACCTCTCCCAATTTATCCGTAAGAAAGGCCTCGATGGCGGTGTGGCAGTCCTCCTGCGCCTTTTTGATCGGGAACTCCCCCTTCTCCGCCAGTTCCTTTATGGTGGTCAAGCCCTCGACCAGCTGTTCCGTCTCCTCCTGCGTGAGGACCTCGATTGTATGCAGCATGCGGGCATGGGCCATGGAGGCCAGGCAGTCGTACTTCACCAGCCGCAGATCCAGGATGTTGTCATCCCCCACCGTGAAGTCGAGGATGAGATCGTCGACTTCAGTCCCCTTGTCCCAGAGTCTCATGTCCTCTCCTGTGTTTATGCATGATCGCCTGATGGGCCATCAGCCTTACGGCTTGGATCTTGATAAAACCCTTGGAATCCTTCTGATCGAAACCACCCTCGATATCCATGCTGGACAGGTCCTGATCGTAAAGCGAACTGGGGGAGGTACGGGCATACGTGAAGACCGAGCCCTTGTAGAGCTTCAGGGAAACAGTCCCATCGATGACCTCCTGGCTCTTGTCGATGGCGGCCATCAGGAAATCCATCTCCGGGCTGAACCAGAAGCCGTTGTAGATGAGCTCCGAAAGCTTGGCTGTCAGCATGTCGCGCAGGCGCATGACCTCCCGGTCCATGGCGATCCCTTCGATGTCGAGGTGGGCGTGATACAGGATGGTCCCTCCCGGCGTCTCATAGATCCCGCGCGACTTGATACCCACGAACCGGTTCTCCACCATGTCCACGCGTCCGATCCCGTTCTCGCTTCCCAGTTCGTTCAGATAGGTGAAGAGCTCGAGCGGTTTATACCGCACGGTCCCGTCCTCCAGGTTTTCCAGACGCACCGGTATGCCGTCCTTGAAGGTGATCTCGATCCGGGTGGGACGATCCGGTGCTGCCTCGGGCGATCTAGTCCAGGAAAAGACATGCTCCTCGGCACCGGCCGACGGATCCTCCAGGATGCCGGACTCGTGGCTGATGTGGAGCAGGTTCTCGTCCTCGCTGTAGGATTTTTCCCTGGTCGCCTTG